>JAISRN010000225.1 GCA_031273605.1 Spirochaetales bacterium
CTGCCGGAGGCGGCTCTTGGCGGTGGTCCGGGGGGACGGGCGGCGAAGCCTCGGGGGGCGGCGAAGGGGACCCGGGGGGCGGCCTGTTCCGGGGAGGCCGGCGGGGGGAAGGGGCGTTCCTTTCGGGACTCCTCCCGGGAGAAGGGGACGGGGAATAATTTTGCGCCGGGGAGGGATAATGGGGGGAGGGCGGCGGATAATTTTGCCCCCGAGACGGATAAGGAGGGGGAGGATAATTCTGGGGGGGCGGAAAGTAGGGGGGCGCCCCCGAAAAGGGCTGGGGCGGCGGAGCGGCGACGGCCATTTCTTCGGCCTTGGCCGCCGCTATTTCTTCGGGGGTTAGGGGAGGGATTTCCTCGTCCTCATCGGTAATAAAGACCATTTCCTGATCCTCGTTGACCGAGATAGTGGGTTCGATGCCGCCGATGTCAAGAATAGCCACCTCCTCGCCCCTGTTGTCCTGGAGGCCAAAGAGCAGACTGTCTTCTTCCTCCTTTTCCACTTCCACCATGCCCTCATCATCCCGGGTAAAGAGACCGGCCATGTTGCGTTTCCAAACCGATTCAAAATCTTCGGAGATATCCTTGGTAAGTTCATCATAATTTTCTAAAGCCAATTCCAAATCCGAAAGGGACGTTCCCTGGTTTTTGTCCTGGGGCAGACTCGTTAGCTGCTGGGCATACTCAATAGCGGCGTAGCGGTCGCCGGCGGCTTTGGAACATTCCATCAAGCCCCTCAGAACCTCCGGCTGGCTGGGGCGGCTTTCCTTGAGGTTGTCAAAAAGAACCTTGGCCTCATCGATCCGGTTTTGTTTTAAGAGAACCTCCCCCAGCCTGGCCTTGCCCGCCACTGATTCCGGGGCAATCTCTAAATACTGCCTAACCTCGGCTTCCGCTTCTTTAAACTTGCCCTGTTCCTGCAGGCTGCGGACCAAGTGCAGCCTTAATTCCGGGTTTCCCGGGGAGGCTTCAATGGCCTGGGACAGGGAATCCTCGGTTAGTTCCCATTTCTTTTCCTTGGCCGCCAGCAGGCCCCGGACCAGCAGGCCCTCGGTATGATCGGGGTATTCCGTAAGAAGCTGGTCAAGCTCTTCCCCGGCCTTTTCGGTTTCGCCGGTTTCAATAAGGGTTCTTGCGTAGGCCGCCCGGACATCGGGATTGTTAGGCTCCTTAGTTAGGAGGGTTTCGATAACCTCTTTAGCTTTCCGCAGATTGTTATCCTGAAGATACATCCGGTTTAAGTTCAAGCTGGCCCGGGTATAACCGGGATCAATTTTTAATAGTTCTTCGTATTTTTTTTTAGCCTCCCGAACCTCGCCGGAGGAGGTTAGGGCAAAGGCCAGGTTGTTTAATCCCTGGGATTCCTGGGGGTGCAATTCCAGCAGCTTGCGAAAGGTTTCAATGGCCTTTTCCGTTTCCCCCAGCTTTAAAAGAACCACCCCCAGGTTGTTTAGGGCCTTATCCCAGCCGGGCTTTTTTTCCAGGGTTCTTTCAAAAGCCTCTTTGGCGGCCTCCAGGCGGCCCTGGTTTTGGAGGCAGATTCCGTAATTGTACCGGAGAGAGGGATTGCCGGGGTCGCTCTTGAGCCCCCGTTCGTAACACTCCAGGGCTTCTTTAAATTTTTTGTCTTCTTCGTAAAGGGTTCCCAGGTTGTTCAAGGCCATGGGCATATCGGGGTTTAAGGCCAGGCATTTTTCGTAGTGGCTTTTGGCCAGGTCCTTATTCCCCATGAGCTTATAAAGGTTGGCGATGTTGTAAACAATGTCGCCCCGTCCGGGGGCAAGGGCCTGGGCCTTTTCCAGGTTGGCCAGGGCCTCTTTAAAGCTGCCGTCATTCTTGTAAACGATTCCCAGGTTGTTGTAGCCGTCGGCATTTTCGGGGTCCAGTTCCAAAACCCGCTTAAAGGCGTCCATAGCCCCGGTTTTTAAGTTGAGGTGGGTGTAAATATTTCCCAGGATGAGCTGAATTTGAATTGAGGCGGGGTTATCCTTGGCCAGGGTTTCGGCGATTTTTTTGGCCAGGCCGTAATCCTGCATGATCAGGGCCCGTTTAAGCCTTTCCTGCTGTCCTGGGGAATTCATGGGGAATTCCTGTAAAGGTGGGAAGGCCGGGCGCTCACCTCCCCGGAGAACTCGCTCCTAAGCCCCTGTTCGGAAAGGGCGGTTACGGCAAAATAGTAGAGCTTTCCGTTTTCCAGGCCCTCTATCCTGAGCTGGGTCTGCCGCCCCGCGGACACCGGGGAGTTTCCCTGGGCCGAGGTTCCAAAATAGTATCCCGGCCGGTCGCCAAAAAACACCTGATACTCCAGAGCCCCCTGGCCGGAGAGGGAATCCCAGATTAGGAGGACCGCCCCGTCCTGGGCCTGGGCCGTCAAGTAAGAGGGGGCCAGGGGAGGGAAGGAGGGTTCGTAATAAATATCCAGGGAAGAAATTTGGGGAGAGAAAAAGCCGGTTCCGTCGGGGAGAAACTGAATCAGCAGTTGAAGGTACCTTCCCCGCCGGTTAATTGGACTTTCCGGGGCTGCGATTTGCCAGGGTAACTCCTCATCGTCCGGCAGAAAGTAATCGTCGGATAAACGGTAAAAATAATAGAGGGCCGTGTTTTCCGGGGTTTCCTGCCGGGCTTCCAGCCGGATAAGGCGGTTTTGTTTTTGCCCCAGGTCCAAAATGCCGGTAATTACCGTTCCGCTGCTGCGGTGGTACCGCTCCAACTGGGGCTCCTCAACGTACCGGGGAACCAGCCGCAGCTCGTCCACCAGCCCGATAAAATTGGCCCCCAAAAGAATCCGGTTAAACCCTTCCCCGGCGCCGGGATTGTCGTAGCCCCCCGGCCTGGGTTGAAGGATCTCCCCTCCGGCTCTCCCCGTGGGGGTGGTGTGAACCAGGGCTTCGGGAACCCCGTTTAACAGGTACTCTAAAATTCCGGTGGCCCCCTGGTACCGGATCAGGTGATGCTGCCACTTCCGGGGAAAGAGCCGGACGTTTCCCCGCAAAAGAAATTCCCTGGGAGTTTCTTCGGTAGAAAGAAAGAAATTGTCAAAATGCCAGGTTAATTTTTGCCCTTCGATCCGGCAGATGATGGCCTGGGGCAGAACGCCGTTGATTCCCCGGTAAACCCCCTCCCAGCGGAAAACCTCTTCCCCCTCGGCAAGCCGGGCCGGATAAACCCAAAACTCCAGGGTAAAATCTTCCACCGCCGTCCCCGGACCCAGGGGGCCGCCCCGGCCGGCCCGGAGAATCGCCGGTTCATCGGGCCGCTCAAAGGCCAGGGCGCCCTGGCCCAGGGCTTTTTCCCGGGAGGAAAACCTTAACGCCGTTTCCGGGGCCCACCGGTAGCCGGGGCCGGGATCGGTTTCTTCGGGGCCGTTGAAGTGCAGGATGAGTTCCCGGCCCGGGGAGGAGGACTCATCCCGGTCGTACTCCCCTTCCCTAAGGGAGAGGTCGTTGTTGCCCTCGTGTCCCCGGCGCAGAACAATATCGTCTAAAACTACCAGCCGGGACCAGCCTTCCTCCCCGCCCAGGGAGATCTTTTCTTCGTAGCCGGAAACTTTCAGGCAGAGGATAAGCCCTGCCAAGAGGAAAAAAGCCCGCTTCCTTTTCACTTCCCTTTCCGAAAATAAGGATGAGGCAGCTTCAAAACAACCGGATTTGAAACTGCTTCGAATGTCAGAAAATTACAGTTTCAGTATCGGCAAATTTCTTAGTTTTAGTTACAAAAACCCTCAAGGAAGGCCGGGGGCCGCCTAGGAAATAAGGCGGATCTCAATGCCCTTCAGTACCGGAATAAGCCGGCCCTGTTCCTCCCTAAAGCCCGTTAGTTTAGCCGCCGCTAGAACCCCGGCATTGAGGGGAATATTCCGGGCCGCCGCCGTCCGGGAACGCCGCCCCGGAGGGGGAATCAACCCTTCAAACCGGGGACCTTCAAAAAGGATCGCCGCCCGGTATATCTTCACTTCCTCCTGCCCCAGCCATTCCCCCTGGGTAAGGATCAGCTCGCCCCTAAATTCTCCGTTTTCCGTTTCCAGATAAAACCGGTCCGTTACGGCGCCCAAAAGAAGGTAAATTTTATCCTCCTCCAGGAGGGCCTGCCTGTCTTCCGGGGAACCCTCGGCCAGATCGCAGAGCCGGTTCAGGGGGGTTTCAAAGTTCACCCCGGCCAAAAAAACGCTTTCCTCCAGGGCCGGCAAGCCTCCCGCCCAGGCCAGCCACAAGCTTAAGGCAGCGGCGAAAAAAACCGGAAACCGGGCGCTTTTTTTCATTTTTATTTTTCCTGGGAGTAAAAGACCCGGACCTGCTTGTACAATCCGTCGCCTTCGCTTTTGGTGT
>JAISRN010000005.1 GCA_031273605.1 Spirochaetales bacterium
ATAACAAGGCACAGCTTGGGCTTGGAGCAAAAACTTCTTCGACTGAGTGAACACAGAGTGTTCACGATTCGACATTCGCGGTTAAAAATTCATTGCTCGCCTTACGCCCATTTTTGCCCATTAAGCGCCGCGATCATTCCATAATTTGCGTTAATTCGCGTCCTTTCGCGGACTCTTTTGTTTATATGCGCTGGCCCTGATCCTGCCCTGGGTTACATTGCCTTAACCCCGGCGCTCCGGTATACTGATGCCGAAAGGAGCCCCGTATGAAAAACCCTGCCGCCCGGAACCTTGCCCTGTGGGCCGCGGCGCTGTTGTTTGCCGCGGCTTGCGCGGGGAGGCCCGCCGCGCCGGCAAACCTGTTGAGCTTTGACGCAGCCATGGCGGAGGCGGTGTCGGCGGTGGAGGCCAATGTGCCGGGGGGCGCGGAAATTGCCCTGGCCAAATTTGATGCCCCGCTGGAGGTCCTTGCCGGCTTCCTCAACGACGAGTTGAGCGGCCGCTTTAACGCCGGGGGCGTCCTCACCGTGCTGGCCCGGGGCAAAGACCTGCAAAGGGTGGACCGGGAGCACGACTTCCAGATGTCGGGGCTGGTGAGCGACGAATCCGCCGTGGGCATCGGCCGCTATCTGGGAGCCAAAGTGGTGATTACCGGCGCCTTCGACCGCTTCGCCTCCTTCAGCCAGTTCCGCATCCGCGCCGTGGACGTGGAAACCGGCGCCCTGCTGGCCATGTACTCCGCCCGTATCGACAACCGGGACGCCGTCCTCGCCGCCGTCTCCGCCCCCCTGGCGGCCCGCCCCGCCGCGGCGATAACCGAAAATGCCCTGGACCACCTGAACCGGGGAAAGGACCTGTACGCCGAAGGCAAAGATGACGAAGCCATCGCCGAATTCGACAGGGCCATCGCCATAAACAGGAAATTAAGCGAAGCCTTTTTGTACCGGGGAAACACCTATTATTACCTCAAAGGCGACCCTGACCGGGCCATTGCCGATTACAATCGGGCGCTCAGGATAAACCCGAACTATGCCGCCGCCTATATGAACCGGGGAAACGCCTACGATGACAAGGGCGACCCCGACCGGGCCATTGCGGATTACAATCGGGCGCTCAGGATAAACCCGGACTATGCCGTGGCCTATTACAACCGGGGAGTCGCCTACAGCGACAAGGGCGATCTTGACCGGGCCATTGCCGATTATACCCAGGCGCTCAGGATAAACCCGAATTTTGCCTTTGCCTATAACAACCGGGGAAGCGCCTACAGCGACAAAGGCGATCTTGACCGGGCCATTGCGGATTACAACCAGGCGCTCAGGATAGACCCGAATTTTGCCTTAGCCTATAACAACCGGGGAAAGGCCTACAATCGCCAAGGCGACACTGAGCGGGCCGCCGCCGATTTTAGCCAGGCGCTGAGAATAAACCCGAATTATGTCGATGCCTGGTACAACCGGGGATTCCTCTACCTCGCCGAAGGTTACCTTTATGACCAGGCCATCGATGATTTCACCCAGGCGCTCAGGATAAACCCTAATCATGACGCCGCCCATAACTTCCGGGGAATCGCCTACGCCATCATCGGCGACCTTAACCGGGCCATTGCGGATTACGAGGCCGCGCTGCGCATTAATCCGGGCTATGCCGATGCCAGGACCAATCTTGCCCGGGCCCGGCAGCGGCTGGGGCGGTAAGGGACGGAGCGAAGCGACTGACCTAGGCAAACGGAACCCCGAGGGCGCTTTAGCGCCCGTAGCGCATACAGACCTGTTATGTGCAATTTTTTGCCTTTACGAAGCGCCGCGCATGGACGCGCGGCGTCATCTTTGTTTTAAAACTTATAACCAAGTGCAACTTTTATTGTAAGACCATGTCCAAGTAATGTTTTTACATCAGACCCATGTGATTTATGCCAGTCGTTAAAAGAATTTTCCGCTTCGTTTGCCAAACGTAGGCCATATAATGCTTCGCTTTTTTCCCTCACGGAGCACACAGAGTTCACGGGGGGGAATACAAAAACTCTTCAGTCCTCCGTGCCTCCGTGAGAGAATTTCTTAGATAACGTGGAGGGTCCAGTTTTCGTGGTTATCTTCCTCCGCTGCGGCTTTTGGGGCGTCTGGAGCGGGGTTGTTGTCCGTGAATCCTGTCCGTGTGGTCCGTGGTTGAATTTCCTCCCTCTTAATTCTTTATCCGCGGGCCTTCTTTTCATAGAATTCCTCTGTATAAAATAAGCAATAACCGGTTTCTCCGGGGTCAAGGGCTGTTAGGCAGGATAATCGGACAAATTCAGGGGGCCGGCAGGGAAAGGCTTAAAAATTTTCAAAAAATCTGTTGATGATCGGAAAAAGAATTTGTATTTTATTCAAGTAAGACTATCAACGCACTTTAAATCCTGCCGCTCACCGGCCTCCTTTTAAACGGAAAGGTGTTTCGTCCGGCGGGATAAGATTTTAAGGAGAGGTCAGTAAAATGGCAAAACAGTTAGAGTTTAACGAAGCCGCCAGAAGGGCTCTGGGGGCAGGGGTGGAAAAACTATCCAACGCGGTAAAAGTAACCCTGGGCCCCAAGGGAAGAAATGTCCTTCTGGACAAGAAATTCGGCGCTCCCACGGTTACCAAGGACGGCGTTTCCGTGGCCAAGGAAGTTGAGTTGGAAGACCCCCTGGAAAACATGGGCGCCCAGCTTCTCAAAGAAGTCGCCACCAAAACCAATGATGTGGCCGGCGATGGAACCACCACCGCCACCGTCCTCGCCTATTCCATCATAAAAGAAGGGATGAAGAGCGTTGCCGCGGGGATCAACCCCATGGGAATCAAGCGGGGGATTGACCGGGCGGTGGAAATTGCCGTTGAAGAAATTAAAAAAGCGGCCAAGGATGTGAAAGATAAAGAGGAGATCTCCCAGGTAGCCAGCATTTCCGCCAATAACGATCACGAGATTGGGGAACAGATTGCCAACGCCATGGAAAAGGTGGGCAAGGACGGAGTCATCACCGTAGAGGAATCCAAAACCATTGATTCCACCACCGATTTTGTGGAGGGTATGCAGTTTGACCGGGGCTACCTGTCCCCCTACTTTGCCACCAACCGGGACGCCATGACCTCGGTTTTGGAGAGCGCGTTAATCCTCATTTACGATAAAAAAATCAGCAACATGAAGGACCTCCTTCCGATTCTGGAAAAGGTTGCCCAGAACGGCAAGCCCCTCTTAATCATTGCCGAAGATGTGGAAGGGGAAGCCCTGGCCACCCTGCTGCTTAACACGGTCCGGGGCACCCTCAACGTGGTGGCGGTTAAGGCGCCGGGTTTCGGCGACCGCCGCAAGGCCATGCTGGAAGACATCGCCATCCTCACCGGCGGCCAGGTGATTACCGAAGACCTGGGGCTTAAGCTGGAAAACGCCGAGCTTACCATGCTGGGCAGGGCTAAAACCATCAAGGTTGAAAAGGAAAACACCACTATCATTAACGGCGAGGGCAAGGCGGGGGCCATCAAAGAGCGGATTGCCCAGATCAAGGCTCAGATCGAGGAGACCACCTCCGATTACGACAAAGAAAAGCTCCAGGAACGGCTGGCCAAACTGGCCGGCGGAGTGGCGGTCATTAACGTCGGCGCCGCCACCGAGGTGGAGTTAAAAGAAAAGAAACACCGGGTGGAAGACGCCCTTTCGGCCACCCGGGCGGCCATTGACGAGGGGGTTATCCCCGGGGGCGGCGTTACCCTGATTCAGTCGGTTCACGCCCTGGAAAAGACCGACATTACCTCGTGGGACGAGGAGGAAAAGGTCGGCTTTAAGATCGTCAAACGGGCCTTAGAGGAGCCCATTCGGCAGATTGCCGCCAATGCGGGTCTGGACGGGTCCATTGTGGCGGAAAAGGCCAAAAACGAGAAAAAAGGCATTGGTTTTGACGCGGCCAAGATGGAATGGGTGGATATGCTCAAGGCCGGGATCATCGATCCCGCCAAGGTTACCCGGAGCGCCCTGCAGAACGCGGCTTCCATCGCCAGCCTGCTCTTAACCACCGAGTGCGCCATCACCGATATTCCCGCTCCCGAACCGGCCCCCGCCGGCCCCGGCGGCGGAATGGGCGGCATGGGCGGCATGATGTAAAACCCCGGCCCTAACCGGCAGCCAAGCCTTTCGCCGTTCCGGTGAAAGGCTTTTTTATTCGCAGTGGGGGGTTATTCCCGGGGGGATTGTTTCTTCCTGGCCAAGGTTTAGCCTCCGGCGATTGACTTAACCGGGGTTTCTGTGTTATTCTGCTCCGATAGCAGTGAATCGCTTATTTTTTCTTATAAAGGTGTGTAATCTATGAATTACTTGTTGAGCAATCTTTACCTGTCCATGGCCGCGCCCCCTGCGGGAGCGGGAGGTTCAGGCGGCGGGTCTATGGTAACCACGGTAATTACCTTTGGCCTGGTAATTTTGATTTTTTATTTTATGATCATCCGTCCCCAAAGCAAAAAGCAGAAGGAAACCAAGAACATGCTGGCCGCCCTCAAGGCGGGGGACAAGGTGGTTACCATTGGGGGGATCAGGGGGGTGATCCACAGCGTTAAAGACGAAACCGTGATCATCAAAGTAGACGATAACGCCAAACTTGAGTTTTCCCGGTCCGCCGTTGCCACCATCATTGAACGATCCTAGGAAACAGCCGCCGGTATCCCTTTAATTTTTTTTGGGGAATCTCCTCACCGGCAGCGGGGGGAGATTCTTTTGCGGAGTTGAGATGAATAAGCGTGCCCGAACATTAACGGTAATCCTCGCGCTGGGCGTATGCGGAATTTTTTTGTATCCCACCTACAACTGGTATTTCCGGCTTCCCCGGGAAAAGATTGAGCTGGCCTCCCGGTCCCGGCAGCAGATCCGGGACTACGCCCGGGAACAGGCCCGGCAGGATTATCAAACCCTGCAAAATTTGCGCCGGACCGAGCCGGACTCCCCCCTGCCGGAGGAATTTGCCTACCTCAAAAAATTTGCCAAACGTAATTACGACCTTCTTCCCCCGGAATACAAAACTCCCAGCCGCTGGACGGCGGCCAACGTTCAGGAATACGCCACCACCGCCGAGGTTCTGGCGGCCATTGAGGAGCATCACCGGGACGAGCTTTTGGGCATCAAAACGGCCAGCACCAGGATTCTTCAGTTGGGGCTGGACCTTTCCGGGGGAATGAGCATCCTCCTCAAGGCCGATCTGGACAACCTGGCCGAAAGGCTGGGGCGGACCCCCACCGCCGAGGAAGAGGCGGACGCCATTAACCGGGCCATTGAGATCCTCAACAGCCGGATCGATCAGTTTGGGGTTACGGAACCGGAAATTCGCAAGCAGGGGGACAGCCAAATCCTCATCGAAATCCCCGGAGCTGCGGACCCCGACCGGGTAAACAGCTTTCTCCGGGGCAAGGGGAGCCTTAACTTTCACATTGTCAACGACGAGGCCACTGAAGCCTGGAACCAGTACAAAGCCTCGGCAACCACCCCGGGGCCCCTGCTCAATTCCGCCGGCCGCCCCCTGGAAGAGGGGATCGTCCCCCTGGGATACGTGGTCCGGGGCTACTACGCGTCGGATTCCTACAACGTGGACACCTACCAGCGGGACCTGGTGATCACCGAAATTCCCGATCTGGACGGGGGGCATATTGTGGATGCGGTGGTGGGCAGCGATACCTACGGCCGTCCGGTCATTAACTTTCAGTTGGATTCCGAGGGGGGGGAGATTTTCTTTCAGCTTACCTCCGCCAACCGGAATAAAACCTTAGCCATTGTTCTGGAAGACAAGATCAAAGCCGGGGCCCGGATCAACGATGCCATCCGGGAAAATGTGCAGATGTCCGGCTTTAACCGAAAGGAGGCGGAGGACCTTTCGGTGGTGCTCCGAACCGGGGCCATGCCGGTCAACCTCCAGATCATCAACCAGCAGTCCATAGGGGCCTCCATGGGGGAGGACGCCATTAACCAGGGCATTAGGGGGGTAACCATTGCCTTTGTGCTGGTAGTGGTCTTTATGCTTTTCTATTACCTCCGGGCCGGCCTGGTGGCGGATTTAGCCCTTATCCTTAATCTTTACATTATCCTGGGCATCCTTTCCGCCTTTCACCTTACCCTTACCCTCACCAGCATTGCCGGTCTTATCCTGACGGTGGGCATGGCGGTGGACGCCAACGTGATTATCTTTGAGCGCATAAAAGAAGAGTACCGCCTCGGCAAGTCCCGGGAGGCTTCCATTAAGGCGGGTTTTGCCAAGGCTTTTTGGACCATCATGGACTCCAACATCACCACCTTTATTGCGGCGGTTTTCCTTTCCCAGTTGGGTACCGGGCCGGTGCAGGGCTTTGCCTACACCCTGGCGGTGGGCATTGTTTCTTCTATGTTTACCAGCCTCTTTGTTTCCCGGCTGCTCTTTGACTTTGCCACGGAGACCCTCAAACTTAAAAAGGTGAGCATCGGCTGGAGGATCAAATGAAACGAGTTATTCCCTTTACCCGCGTTAGATTTCTGATGATCGGCCTCTCCCTGGCGGTCATCATCGGGGGCATAGCCGGAACCATCCTCCGGGGAGGCTTTTACCTGGGGGTGGATTTTCAGGCGGGGCTGAACCAGCGGATGCAGATTGCTCCCATAGCTTTTACCATTAATGACAACCGAGAGGACCTTTTGGCGGCGGAAACCGTCCAGGTTGACGTAACCTCTTCCCTTCTTTCCGTCTCCATAGAGGGGCAGGAGCAGCCCCGGAACTACAGCTTTCCCTTTGCCCAATATACCGGCTATGGGGAACTTTGCGCGGCCATTGAGGAGGCGATTCCCGGTTTTCAGGTAACCAACAGCGCCGACATTTTAAGCTCCACCAGCAGTCTCCTTGCCTTTAGCTACCCGGCGCACATGACCGGGGCCGGGGTGGCGGTCAATTATCTTGATCCCGCCGCGCCGCCCCTGGAAATCGAAGACATCCGGGAGGCCCTTTCCGCCCTGGGAAACATTCAGATTCAGACCGTGGGCGATCCGGCCAACCGGGAGTTCAACGTCCGGGTTCTGGATTCCGGGGAGGACCCGGATTTTGCCGTTACCATCTCCGGGCAGGTTGTTTCCCTTCTGGAGGCCCGCTACGGAAGGGGGCAGGCGCTCATGCGATCCTCCGAGTATGTGGGGCCCCGGTTTTCCGGAGAGTTGGCCAAGTCGGCCACCTACATGATCCTCCTCACCCTCATCCTTATCCTCATTTACATCTGGTTCCGGTTTAAGCTGGCCTATGCGGTTTCCGCCATCATTGCCCTGGCCCACGATACGGTTATCCTTTTGGGCTTTATCGGCCTTACCCAGATGGAGGTGGTCTCCTCCACCATTGCCGCGGTGCTTACCATTATCGGTTACTCCCTTAACGACACCATCGTTGTTTTTGACCGCATCAGGGAAAATCGCATAGTTATGAAGGACGCCGATTTTAGGACCATCATCGATTCCAGCATCACCCAATCTTTAAGCCGGACGATCATCACCTCCCTTACCACCCTGCTGTCCGCCCTGGCGCTGTACATTTTTACCCAGGGGGCCGTTAAGAGTTTTGCCCTGGCCCTGATTGTGGGGATCGTGGTGGGAACCTACTCTTCCATCTTTGTTGCCGCCCCCATTCTGTTAAGCTGGTCCAACTTTCAGCGCCGCCGGCATAAGGGCGATAAGGCCCCCAAAAAACCGGCGAACTTTGAGCCCTCCGCGCCGGGGACCCCCGAATTGGCCGCCCCGGAGAGGCCCGCCCTAACCCTGGTCCGGGAGGAGGAGATTCCCAAGCTGGAGCGTCGGCTAAAAAAGAAAAAAAAGAAACGCTGAGCAAAGGGGGAGGGGGCGTTAAGGAGCTGCGCACGAATAAAATGCTCTGCATTTTATTCTAATTGCTGACGCAATAACGAAATAACTTGCCTTTTAGGTCAAGTTATTTCTGCGCAGGTCCTAAGGCGCCGCTTTCCCTTCTTCCTCCGGCTTTACCCTTCCACAAGGCAAGAGAAAAAATGAAATTTTATAACCAAGAACCGGGGGGCCTATGATAAAAACCTTTATTTCATGGAACGTCAACGGCATCCGGTCCTGCGCCGAAAAGGGTTTGTTTGAATTTCTCCAAAAAGAAAGGCCCCACTTCCTCTGCCTGCAGGAAACCAAGGCCCAGCCCGAACAGCTTTCCCCGGCCTTTACCGCCCCTCCGGGCTACCGGGCCGGTTTTGCCTCCGCCAAGCGCCGGGGCTACT
>JAISRN010000007.1 GCA_031273605.1 Spirochaetales bacterium
AGGGGTTCACCTATTTTGACACCGCGTATGGCTATATAAACGGAAAGTCCGAGGCCGCCGCGAAGGAGGCGCTGGTGGACCGCTACCCCCGGGATTCTTTCCAGTTGGCGACCAAGCTGCCCGCCTGGGCCGGCCCGAAAACAACGGAAGAGGCCCAGGGTATGTTCTGGACATCCCTGAAACGTACCGGGGTGGAGTATTTCGACTTCTATCTCCTGCACAACCTGGGCGCGGAGCGTACCGAGGCGTTCACTAAATTCGGTATATGGGATTTTCTTGCGGAACAAAAAAAAGAGGGGCGGATCAGACATATAGGCTTTTCCCAGCACGCATCGGCGGAATTTTTGGACGAAATACTCAACGCTCACCCGGAGATGGAATTTGTCCAACTACAGATCAACTATGCCGATTGGGAAAACAGGATCGTCCAATCCAAAAAATGTTACGAGGTTGCCAGAAAGCACGGCAAGCCCGTGATTATTATGGAGCCGGTCAAAGGCGGCGCCCTGGCAAAACTGCCGGAACAGATTGCCGGTATATTAAAAGAGGCGGACCCCGGCGCGTCCCCCGCGTCCTGGGCCATCCGTTACGCCGCATCGCTGGAGGGCCTCATCACGGTACTCAGCGGTATGTCCACCCTGGATCAGATGAAGGACAACCTTTCGTACATGGAGCATTTTACGCCGATGAGCGGCAGCGAGCTTGCCGTCATCGAAAAGACGCAAAAGGCGCTGGCGGTCATTCCCCAAGTCCCCTGCACGGACTGCAAATACTGCATGAAGGGCTGCCCTCAAAACATTGCCATCCCCGGCGCCTTCAGCGTTATCAATGACTATCTTATCTACCGGGACCTGGCGGCCGCCCGGGGCATCTACAAATGGGAAACGCTTAATTTCGCGAAGGCATCGGAATGTATTAGGTGCGGACAGTGCGAGGCCGTATGCCCCCAAAGCATAAAGATTGCCGACGAGCTGGCTAAAGCCGCCAAGGTGCTTGAAGATGTCTAAAATAACTGCGGTAAAATACGGGCTGCGAATGAAAACCCCGGGTTTACTAACCCGGCGGGCCGGGACGGCTCAGCCGGGCCTTTAACCGGGCCTGCCTTTTTAATAATTCCGGCAGCCCCCTTGTGCCGCCAAAGAGGGACAGCAGTTCCTCGGTTACCCCCAGGGCGGCGGAATCATCCTTTTGACGGTGTTCCAAGTCCTTAGCCAGGGCCAGACCGGAGGCGTAATCCCGCCCCTGCTGAAAAAGTTCCTGCCAGATCCGGAAGGCCCTGTCTCCCTCGGCCCGGCGGGCATAGAACCGGGCCAACTTGAGCCCGGCGCCGGGAACCTGCCGGAGGTAGGCCTGCCGCAGGTGTTCCAGCCCCAGGGCAAAAAGCCGGGGGTGGTTCCGGTGGCCCATAAGCCACCCGGCGGCCCCCAGGGGGTCATATTCCCCGGAAAGGACCCCGGAGGAGGGATCGGCCAGGAGGGCCGGGATATGGCCGTAGAGCTCCGCCAGGCTGAGGATGTCCCGGCAGTGGTGGGTAAAGACATCGGAAAGTTCTTCGGCGCGCCCTGAGGAGAGGTAATAAAAATAGCGGGCGGGAATGAAAGCTCCGGGAATGTCCCGGCCCCGGGGCTTGCGGAGAACCCGCCGTTCCAGGGTGGTCAGGGAACAGTCGGGAAGGAGGGACTTAAAAAGCCGCCGGGCAGGATAGAGGAGGTCCAACTGGGGCCCCGGAGAAAAGGGAAGGCCGTTTAGGAGAAACCGGGTTTTTAACAGGTTTGTGTCGAAGGCCCGGCCGTTGTAGGAAACCCAAATCCGGGAGGAAGGAAGGAGTTCCTGAAGCCGGGCTAAAAATTCCGGCTCCCCCGGATAATCGGCTAAAAAAATCTGGGTTAGTTTGAAGGCCCCGGGAACAAGCTCCCCCACCCCGGCCAAAAAAGCGGTGGTTCCCGCCCCCCCGGAAAGCCCTGTGGTTTCCAGGTCGTAAAACAAAAGGGAAGACTCCTCCGGAGCCTGGTCCAATCCGGGGAAAAACACCAGGGGATCCCCCCGGAGGGAAGGGCGGGGCAAAAAGAGGGTCCGGGTATAAACCCATCCCTCCCCCTCCCAGCCCGCGGGGAAAACGGCCCCGGGGCCCCTTTCCGGGTCTCCGGGGACCGGGGCGGGCCTTTCCTTTGGGGCGGTTCCGGGGGGCCGGTCAGGAGAAGGCCGGCCGGGGAAAGAATCGCCGGCCCGGAGGGCCCGAAGCCTGTCCCGGAGAGATACATTCCGGGTTTCCATTTAGGCCTCCCCGATCCAGGCGGCCAGGAACCGCTTTAAAACCCCCTTGGGGTTGCTTTCCGGGTCTCCCGGATCCGGGGCGCCGATACAGGAGGGGCAGCCGGCTTCACAGGGGCAGCCTTCGGGCAGCTCCCGGGCGGCCCGGAGGGCCTGGGGAAGGTGTTCCAGCAGACCCTCGCACAATCCCGTTCCTCCGGGCTGGTTGTCGTAAAAGTAAAGGGTGGGAAATCCCGTGTGGGGGTCCTTGAGCCTTTCGGAAAGGCCGATATCCCGGCGGTCGCAGAGGATAAAAAGAAGGGCCGCGGTTTTGACAAGCCCCCCCAGGCGGCTTATGATTATCTGCTGCTCCGGGGGAGAAAAATCCCGGAAGATCCTTCCCGCGGTCAACCGGGGGTCCATGACCAAAAGGAGGCCCCGGGTGTGCATCTCGTCCTCCGGCAGGTAAATGTCTCCGTAGCCTATATTTTCGCCGGAATGAAATTTAAGTTTTTTATACTTGGTAACCTGGCTTCGGACCAGAACATCCCCTAAAATCAGGGACAGGCCGCTTTTTTCGGCGGCCAGGTCTTCCTTTAAAACGTGGAGATCGCTTTTTACCAGGCCGTCGGTATAGAAGTTCACCTCCGATCGGATCACGTAGCACTTGAGGCTGTCCAGATCCAGTTTTTGAACCTGATACTGCTCTCCCCGGTGGAGGTAGACCGCGTCATCAAAGATGAGCTCCTTGGCGGATCGTTTGTCCATCTCCCCGATCACCTCATCCTTCCCCAGGGTACGGTCGATGATGATCACATTTTCCGAGGCAAGGCTTCTTAAAGAAATTTGTTCCGCCGGGTAGGACCGGTCGGACCAGTACCATCGTCCGGCGGTCCGGCGGACCACCCCTTCCTCTTCCAGCAGGGCCAGCCCCTCGGCACTCCCCCTGCCAAAGGAATCCCCCTCCTTAAAGGGCAGCTCAAAAACCGCGCACTTGAGGTGATCCATGAGGAGATAGATATTGTCCGGGTCCACGTAGGCGTCCTCGGGGGACCGGGAAAAAAAATAATCCGGGTGGGCCGCCAGGTACTGATCCACCGGGGCGGAGGAGGCGATAAGGAAAGAAGCGGAGAGGCCGGCCTGCCGCCCTGACCGTCCGGCCTGCTGCCACGCGGAGGCAATAGACGAAGGAAACCCCGACAGGATGCTCACGTCCAGGCCCCCTATGTCGATGCCCAACTCCAGGGCATTGGTGGAAACCACCCCCTGAATCTCCCCTTCCCGCAGGCCCCGCTCAATCTCCCGGCGCTCCGAAGGCAGGTAGCCCCCCCGGTAACTTTCCACCCGAATTCCCCGGTTGTTGTTGTAGTAATTGGCAAGGCTCTGATTAATGTAACTCGCAATGAGTTCGGTGCGAATCCGGGAGCGGGCAAAGATGATGGTTTTAATTTTTCGCTTTAGGAATTTGAGGGCGATCCTTTGGGCCTCGGTGGTAAGGCCCCGGCGGATTCCCTGGACCTGATCCACCAGGGGAGGGTTGTAGAGGATGATGTGCTTTTCCCCCGCCGGAGCGCCGTTTGTGTCGATGAGCAGAACCTCTTCTTCCAGAATCCGCCGGGCCAGCTCGGCGGGGTTGCCGATGGTGGCGGAGCAGCAGATAAAAACCGGGCGGCAGTTATAAAAACTTAACACCCGCTTAAGCCGACGGATAAGGTTGATCATGTGGGAACCGAACACCCCGCGGTAGATGTGGATTTCATCAATCACCACAAAGGCCAGGGAACTTAAAAACTTGATCCACTTGGGATGGTTGGGAAGAATTCCCCCGTGAAACATATCCGGATTGGAAATAACAATCCGGCCCTTTTCCCTGGCGGAGATTCTCAGGGACTGGGGGGTGTCCCCGTCATAGGTGCTTACCCGGAGGGGAAGGCCGGTTTGCACCAGGGCGTTCAGCTCCGCCTGCTGATCCTGGGAGAGGGCCTTAGTGGGAAAGAGGTAGAGGGCCCGGTCGTTGGGGCGGCTGAGGAGATGCTGCAGGATGGGAAGGTTGTAACAGAGGGTTTTGCCCGAGGCGGTGGGGGTTACCACCACCAGGTTTTTCCCTTCTTTAACCGCCTCGTAAGCCCGGGCCTGGTGGGAATAGAGCCTTTGGATTCCCCGGCCCAGCAGGGCCTCCCGCAAGAGGGGGTTGAGATCCGAAGGAAAATCCCGGTACTCCCCCGGCCTGGGGGGAATTTTTTCCCAGCGGGTAACGCAGGACATAAAGGAGGGGTCGGCTTTCAGCTCTTCCAGGACCGACGTTAATTCCGCTTGCCTTTCATCCATGGCGCACCGGCCCGCTCCTTTTTAGTTCCCCCCGCCCCGGCCCAGGAGAAAATCACGGATCATCCCATCGGAGGGGGCAAAGTCCAGAATTTCCAGGGCTTTCCGGTCGGCCCACCGGTATTCGGAATGTTCGGTTAAAACAAAATCTTCCGGAGAAGACAAAAACTCAATGCGATAGACCTTTAGGAGATAGTCCTTATCCTTGCTGCAAAAGGCGCCTTCAAAAAGTTCCTCCCCCACGGTAATCTCCGCGGTGAACTCCTCCCGGTACTCCCTGGACAGGGCGGTTTGGGGACTCTCCCCTTCCTCGGCCTTGCCTCCGGGGAACTCCCAGAGGATTCCCAGGTTGGCCCCGGGCTTCCGGAGGGCCACAAAGTAGGCGTCTCCCTTTTGGGCAATGCCGGCGGTGGAAATGTACCGGCGGCCGGCGCCGGGCAGCGGAGGCCGGCTTAAGTCTTTATCCATAATTTCTACAGAAAAAGTACCTTGGGAAGAAAAAAGTGCAGCAGGCTAAGAACCATGGCTAAGATGCCCAGAATATGCCGGTACTGATCCACCACCCCGGCAAGATGGTTTTCCTCGGGCTCCTCATTCTTGGCCTGATAGTAGTCGAAGATCAGGCATAAACCTACCAGCAGGCCGACTAAACCCGGCAGAAGATCCCCCACGATGATCACATCCCCCGGAACAACCGAGAGAATTTTCATAATTCCCACCAAGAGGGCGACTACTCCCAGGATAATCTTTAGGTTGGGCTTGTCATTAAAAATATCTTCTAACTTGGAAAAAATGGGAAACTTGGGTTCCAGGTAGGCAGAGGCCAAAAGCGCTCCGCCGATGAAGTTGGCAATCACCGAAAGGAAATAGAACTGAAGCATCTCATAACCCCTCTGGAGAAAACTCTCCCGGGAAGGTACCGGTGATAAACCCAACGGGCCCCAGGGCGCCGGTATCCTGCCGTATGTAATTATCATATAGGAAACCGGAGAACGGGTCAACCGCTTTTACCGGCTAAAAAAGGCTATTCCCCCCGGGGAATCTGCCTTAGGGTGATTTCCCGGCCGCCAATCCGTACCAAAACCCTAAGCTCCGTCCGGGGGTCCGGGGCCGGAGAGAGCTCCGCCCGGAGGTACCGGACCTCCCCGGGATGCAGGGGGAGAAGGTCCGCCCTTTCCACCACCTCGGAGGGGGAGAAGAAAAAATCCGCCGCGGCAAAGGACCCCGGCTCGTTTTCCCCCAGGGCCGTGATCTTCAGGCTGCCCAGGACCTGGTCATTGTAGCGCAGAGCCGTAAACTCCAGGCGGCAGTTTTCCAGCCTGACGCCCCCGATCTGAAACCGCCGGTAAAGGGAGACGCCGCCGATGATGGCCATCAGGACCAAAATATTAATGATAAGAAAAAAATTCCGCTTTTCAATAAAGATCTTCTTTCGCTTGCCGTAGAGGAGCTTCCTGGTTTCCGGGGGTAATTGGGAAAGCCGCTCCTCCCGGTGGTAATGAAACTGAAGATCCCCCTGGTTTTCCGGGTCCCAGGTTTCCCGGCCCTGGGAAAAGGGAGAACCCCGGGGGGGACGGGGGGGTCTGTTCTTCATTCTCCTTCCTTTGCCCGCTCCCGCTGAACCTTTCCCAGAAGGGCCCGGAGAAAGGGCAGAAGCTCTCCGGGGGCGAACCAGCCCTTCCGAAAGGCCAACCGGCCGGCCTCCTGGTGCAGGCAGACCCCCGCGGCGGCGGCGTCCTGGGGAGAAAGCCCCGCCGCCAGAAGGCCGCCGATGATCCCCGCCAGCACATCCCCGGAACCCCCGGCGGCCAGGGAAGGATTAAGGCCCTCCACTACCACGTACCTGCCGCCGGGATAGGCGATAAAAGTAACCGGCCCTTTAAGAACCAGAATCACCCTTTCCCTCTCGGCGTAATCCAGGGCGGCGGCCAGGGGGCGGGCTTCAATGTCCCCGGGGGAGAGGCCGGTTAAACCCCCAAACTCCCCGGAGTGGGGGGTAAA
>JAISRN010000051.1 GCA_031273605.1 Spirochaetales bacterium
GTCCTTTAGACTATGTGCTATTTTCCATTGCTGCCGGTCGTCTTCCAGGTTCTCAAGAAATGATAATACCTCTTCCATATCTTTAACCCCTCCCAAGGTCCTATGAAAAAGTATATCACTTTTCTTTCATGCGTTTGTCCTGGCTGCTTGACAAACCACAAGCTGCCGTGATAAATTATTTTCATGGTGAACAACCCCGCTGCGAATAAAGCGCCTTCTGGCAGGGCCCCCTGGTTATGTCGGCTGTTAAAAAAGTTATTGATAGCTCCTTTTGATTATGGTAAACTAGAAAAAATAATTTCTGCAAAAAGGAGAGTGCTGTGAAAACAAGAAAAACGCCTTTTCTAAGGGCACTAACCCTTGGTTTTGTCATCCTTTCGGTCCTGGGCTGCGGGTCCACCAAAAACCAGGGCGCCCTTTCGGGGCAGGTTTTTAGGCCCGGAAGCTACACAACCTCGGCGGCGGGAAACTACGGCGATGTGGAAATCATTACCCAGTTCAGCGAGAACAGGATCGAGAGCATCACCCTGGGCCGCCACATTGAAACCGAAGGCATAGGCGTAACGGCCATCGAAAAGATTGCCGGCGACATTATTGCCGGACAAACCCTGGCGGTAGACGCCGTTACCGGGGCTACCAATTCAAGCCGGGCGGTGCTGGAGGCCGTGGCGGCGGCGGTAACCGCGGCGGGCGGCGATGCCGGAGCTTTGAGGAACCGCCGGGCCGGGGGGTCCGGACCGGGGGCCGAGATTGTGCGGGAAACCGACGTGGTTGTCCTGGGGGGCGGCGGCGCAGGACTGGCGGCGGCGGTTTCCGCGGCCCAGGCCGGAGCTAAAGTCATTCTTATCGAAAAAACCCCTTCCCTGGGAGGCAACACTATCCGGGCCGGCGGAGCTTACAACGCCGTTGATCCCGCCATGCAGGGGCAGGTTCCCATGACCCCTCCCCTCTTGGATGAACTGCGATCCATTCTTAATGTACGGGAAGCGGATGTCGGAGAGTATGCCCCGGTCCTGACAACCCTGAAAGGCCAGATTCGGAGCTACCTGGGGGGAAACACCTCCCGGCTTTTTGATTCGGTGGAACTCCATATCTATCAAACCTACATCGGGGGCAAGCGTACCGACCGGAACGGCTATACCATCACGGGAAAGCTGGACCTGGTTACCATCCTCTGTTCCCAAGCCCTGGACGCCATGAAGTGGCTGGAAAGCCAGGGCCTCCTTTTTACCAATCCTATTGGAACGGTGCTGGGCGCCCTCTGGCCCCGGACCCACGGCAATACCCAGCCCGTGGGGGTGGGCTATATTAACACCCTCGCCGCCACAGCCAGGGCCGCAGGGGTGGAGATCATTTTGGAATGTAAAGGGGAAGAGCTGATCCTTACCCAGGGAAGGGTGAGGGGAATCAAGGCCCGGATGTCCGATGGAACCCCCGTGGTGATTAACGCGTCCAAGGGGGTGGTTATGGCCACCGGCGGGTACGGTGAAAACCGGGAAATGCGGGCCGAATACAACACCTACTGGCCCTCCCTGCCCTCCACCATGCCCAGCACCAACACTCCCGCCGCCACCGGCGACGGTATCCTTATGGGCAAGGCGGCGGGGGCCGAACTTTTCGGAATGGGCTTTGTGCAGCTTATGCCCAGTTCCCACCCCGAAACCGGCGCCCTGTCCGGCGGCGTCTGGGGCAGCGCGGAGGAACAGGTTTTTGTCAACGCCCTGGGGAAACGCTTTGTTAATGAGTATGCGGAGCGGGATGTTTTGGCCTCCGCAGCCCTGGAACAGGAGAACGGCCTCTTCTATATTATTTGCGATCAGCTTACCGCGGGAAATCCCCAGTCCGGGGGAAAGAACGGCTGGGGGGATGACATTGACACCCTCATAGCAACCCGGAGCATCTTTAAGGCCGACACCCTGGCAGGCTTGGAAGCCCAGTTGGGCATTCCGGCGGGGAACCTTCAGGAGGAAATTGCCCGGTACAACTCCTTTATTGACAGGGGGGTTGACGCCGATTTTGGCAAGCGGAATTTCGGCGCCAAACTAACGGTGGCGCCCTTTTATGCCACTCCCCGGTCCCCCTCGGTTCATCATACCATGGGCGGGCTTTTGATCGATGCCTCCGCCCGGGTTCTCAACCAAAACGGCAGCCCCATCCCGGGCTTTTACGCCGCCGGCGAAGTTACCGGGGGAATCCATGCGGGTAACCGCTTAGGGGGCAACGCCCTGGTGGACATCCACGTTTTTGGCCGGATTGCCGGGCAAAACGCGGCGGCGGGTTTGTAAACCCTCAGGCACAATCCCCATTAAGGACTTAAGGGCTTTTAAACGGGCCCTTAAGCCTCTTTTTTGCCCTGCCCCACCATAATTTCCTAATTTTTCCAATTTCTTATTAAGACCTCATTAATATTGCCCCTGCCGGCAGAATCAGAATTAATCAATCTTTTTGCTTGTACAGATATAATATCAAAAAAATCATAATTATATAATTCACGAATATATTCCGTGTCAGAATTACTTAATAGACATTTTACATTACGGTTTGTCATTTTTATCATAACATTGCAAAGCCGTTCCTGATCTTCCTCTCCAAATCCATCCGCCTGATAGCCGGTAAAATTTGTTTTATCCGGGCTATGATAAGGAGGATCAAAATAAATAAATGAATTTTTTTCTGCGGTTAATATGGCTTGTTCAAAATCATTATTTAAAACTGTAATATCATTAGAATTGAGATAATTGCTAATTTGCCGCAGCATAATTTCCTCACATATTGCAGGGTTTCTATATTTCCCATACGGAACATTAAAAAGCCCCTGAGAATTGACACGATACAAACCATTAAAACAAGTTTTATTCAAAAATATCAAACGAGCTGCCTTTTCAATCTTTGTTAAGTTATTGAATTGTGCTGCATCCCGGTCCAGGTTCCGTATTTTATAATAATACTCTTCATCGTTTAGTTCTTTATATTTTTTCAATATCATAATAAGTTCTTCAACATTTTCTTTTATAACATGATAGGTTAATATCAATTGTGCATTAAAATCATTTATCACAGCTTTTTTAGGCTGCAATTCAAAAAAAAGAGCTCCCGCCCCGACAAATGGCTCATAATATGTATAATTATTTATATTCCGGGGGAGATATTTTTTTATTTCAGGCAGCAATTGCCTTTTCCCCCCCGCCCACTTTAAATAGGGCTTAATATGGGGGCGGTTCTTTGCCAGCATTTAGGTACTATATATTATTTTTAAAAGAATGTCTAGTCAAAGGCGGGTTTTGGGCGGCGTTTATCTTTCATCACCGCGGTATATCCAGTAGTAATACGGGTTGTTAGCGAAGGGAAGGCACTGAATAAAAATGATATACCTTGAGGAAGTTATGTACACGGCATAGGTTGAATCCACATTTGCGCTTTCAGGTATGGCCTCCCAGGCTTTGGCTACCAACAACGCCTCATCGCCGCTCGGGGGCCTAATCCACCGATAAGTCCGGTTCGGGTTTTGCCTTTGCAGTCTATCCACAGTTTCGCTGATGGCCCTATCACGGGGAGCATCGGTTTCAAAATCTCCCAGATGCTGCACATCTGTAATTTCATACTGCTGGGCCGCTAATCCGCCCGCCGATAGGATAAACAGGACTGCCGCCACAACAAGCAGCTTTTCCATTTTTTTGGTCATTCTTAACTCCTTAATATATTGTTTCTTATATGTTGCAGATCATTACATGCCTTCTTGTTCCGGCCATCCGCACAAATTTAAAACCGGCCTTTTCAAATGTTTTAACAAAACCCATAAACCGGTAACTCGGAGAATCCGGTTCAACGGGATAGGATTCGATATATTCCGCCCCATTCTCTTTTGCGTAATCTTTTGCCTTTTCTATAAGGTATTTCGTAATGCCTTGCTTTCTAAACTGCTTTTTTATAAAAAAACAGGTAATCGACCAAACATTTTTTAAATTTTCATCTCCGCAAAGCCGTTGATGGGTTTCCCGCGGAGCAATTGAACACCAGGCAAAAGGCTCATCATCAAAATATCCCAAAATTCCAATGGGTATATTTGACCAAACCCTTTGTTTTATAAAATTTTTCCTGCATATTGAATTATTCTGTTTTAATTCATCTTTTGTCATCCGCCATACCATACACCAGCAATATTTTGGGCCGCCTGTTGATTCAAACAATAATTCAAAATCAGCCCAATTATTTTTATCAACCGGTTTTATTTTTATATTTTCTTCCTGATGCATAAGATCATATATACATCTCTTTTGCTTTATATCAATTGTTTTTATCAGGATAAACGCATAGAAACAAAAAAGAGGAAAATGCGTTAATCCGCGAATTTGGTCAATTCGTCCATGGACCTGTCCGTGGCGTCAGTGTGGTCCGTGGTTAAAAATTCCTATGCGTTTATCCTGTATTTTATCCTTTCGGGGGCTTCACGGTAAACTCAAGGCCCTCCTTCCCCACCCCGGCGGTTACCTGGGAGTCCTCCGGAACCCTGCCCGCCAGGATAACCTTGGCCAGGGGGTTTTCCAGCAGGTTCTGCAGGCTGCGCTTTACGGGCCTGGCCCCAAAGGCGGGATCGTAACCGGCCTGGGCCAGGTAGTCCTTGGCGGGCCCGGTAACCACAAGGCTTATCTTCCTGTTAAGAAGGCGCTTAACAAGGCGCTCCAGCTGAATTTCCACGATCCCCGAAAGTTCCTCCTTCCCCAGGCGTTCAAAAATGATAACCTCATCAACCCGGTTTAAGAACTCAGGCTTAAAGGTGGCGCGCAGCGTCTCATCGATCCGGGGCCGGATGCTCTTTAAATCTTCGGAGGCAAGAATAAATTCGCTGCCCAGGTTGGAGGTCATAATAATTATAGAATTTTTAAAATCCACTACCCGCCCCTGGCTGTCGGTCAGCCGCCCTTCGTCCAAAAGCTGAAGCAGGATGTTAAACACGTCGGGATGGGCTTTTTCAATTTCGTCAAAAAGCACCACCGAATAGGGCCGCCGCCGCACCGCCTCGGTCAACTGCCCCCCTTCATCGTAGCCCACGTAGCCCGGAGGCGCTCCGATAAGCCGGGACACGGAAAACTTTTCCATGTATTCGCTCATGTCAATCCGGGTTAGGGCTTTCTCATCGTTAAAGAGAAATTCCGCCAGGGTTTTGGCAAGCTCCGTTTTGCCCACCCCGGTGGGGCCCAGAAAGATAAAGCTGCCCAGGGGCCGGCTTTCATCGGAAAGCCCCGTCCGGTTGCGGCGAATGGCGTCGGAAACAGCTTCAATGGCCGCCCTTTGTCCAATCACCCGGCGGCCGAGAATCTCTTCGAGCTTTAAATACTTTTCCATTTCCGAGGCCATCATCTTAGAAACGGGAATCCCCGTCCAATAAGAAACCACCTGGGCAATGTCCTCTTCCCGCACCTCCTCCCGCAAAAGCCGGGTTCTGCCGTCGGGAACCGCGTCTAACCCGGCGGTTTTTTCTTCCACCGCCTTTAACAGGCCGGGAATTTTCCCGTGCTTAACCTCGGCGGCCCGGGCCAGGTTGCCTTCCCGCTCATACTGGGTTTCCTCAAGCCGCAGGGACTCCAATTGGGCTTTAAGCCCCCGAATCTCTTCGATAATTTGTTTTTCATTTTTCCATTGAAGAAACATGGCGTCCCGGACGGTTTTTAATTCCGCAAGCTCTTTGGTGATCTTTGCCAAACGATCCGCCGAGGCGGCGTCCTCTTCCCGGGTTAGGGACTGCTTTTCGATATTAAGCTGAAGCATTTTGCGTTCAATCTTATCCAGTTCCGTGGGCTGGCTTTCAATTTCCATTTTAAGCCGGCTGGCCGCCTCGTCTACCAGGTCAATGGCCTTGTCGGGCAAAAAACGGGAAGTAATGTAACGGCCGGATAAAACCGCGGCGGCAATAAGGGCCTCGTCTTTAATCCGCACCCCGTGATGAACCTCGTAGCGTTCTTTAATTCCCCGGAGAATGGCAATGGTATCTTCCACCGAAGGTTCGCTAATCAGCACAGGCTGAAAACGGCGTTCCAGGGCGGCGTCTTTTTCAATATACTTGCGGTACTCATCCAGGGTGGTGGCCCCCACGGTTCTAAGCTCGCCCCTGGCCAAGGCGGGTTTTAAAAGGTTAGAAGCATCGGTGGAACCTTCGGCGGCCCCCGCCCCCACCAGGGTATGAAGTTCGTCAATAAAAAGAATGTAAAGCCCCTCGGAGGAGACAATTTCGTTAATAACCGCTTTAAGCCGTTCTTCAAACTCGCCCCGGAACTTAGCCCCGGCAATCAGGGCCCCCAAATCCAAGGCTAATAATTTTTTATTTTTTAAGGAATCAGGCACATCCCCGGACACAATTCTCCGGGCCAAACCTTCGGCAATGGCGGTCTTGCCCACCCCCGGATCGCCTATGAGAACCGGGTTATTTTTGGTCCGCCGGGAGAGCACCTGCATCACCCGGCGAATCTCTTCATCCCGTCCGATAACCGGATCAAGTTTTTCCTGCCGGGCCAGGGCGGTCAGGTCCCGGCAGTACTTTTCCAAAACCTGGTATTTTTCCTCGGGGTTTTGATCCCGAACCCGCTGGTTGCCCCGGATTGAAACCAGGGCTTTAAGAACGGCGTCCCGGTTAAGCCCCCGGCGGCGCAGCAGGTCCCCGCACTGGTCCTTCTGTTCCAGCAGGGCCAGGAGCAGATGCTCGGTAGAAACATAATCGTCTTTGAGGGCCTCCCCTTCTTTTTCCGCCCGGTCAAGGAGATTCAGGGTTTGGGGAGAAAGGGAAACCTGAAAGTTATCCCCGTAAACCTTGGGAAGCCGTTCCACCAATTCAAGGCAGTCCCGGGCCAGCCCTTCGGGGTTCAGTCCCAGCCGCTCCAGGAGGGGGCCGGCAACCCCTTCCTTATCTTTCAAAAGGCTATAGAGGAGGTGGAGATTTCCCACCTCCTGCTGATTATGCTGCCGGGCCAGGGAAACCGACTCTTCCAGGGCCTCCTGCACTTTCACCGTCATTTTGTCTTGTCGCATTTTGTTACTCTCTCCCTATAAAAATAATATAAACGAAAAGCGAAGGAAAGAAAAATTCCTTAAGTCCTAAGGAGAAGAAAAAAAGGCTGGATTAGAAGAGCCGTTTCGAGTATCCTTGGGGAACGGTGTTTTTGATTATTAATATCCTGCTGACGGTGATTCCCTCCCTCGCCCTGGCGGTTTTTTTCTACCGCCGCCTGGGTCATCCCTTTGCGCCCGCCGTGGAAGGCCCCTCTCCGGCGGCCCCCCCGGATTCTCCCCGGAGATCCCGGCGGCTCCTGGCATTGGTTTTTCTTCTGGGGTTTTTTATCGTGATTCCCGCGGGAATCGCGGAACTGGCCGTAAAGAATTTCAGCGCCGCCCTTATCCCCCCGGCCCTGCGCCCCCTGTGGACCGCCTTTGTTACCGTGGCCATGATCGAGGAGGGGGCCAAATTCCTGGTGATCCGCCTCGTGGTGTTTCCCCGGAAAAACCTGCGCCTCCCCAGGGACACCCTGATCTTTGCCGTCTGCGCCGGCCTGGGTTTTGCCCTGTTTGAAAACATCATTTACAGCCTGGACCGGCGGCTCACGATCTTAATCCGGGGGTTTACCGCGGTGATTCTCCATGGCATCGCATCGGGGCTTATGGGCTTTTTTGCCGGCCGGGCCCAGGAAGAAGCCCGCCGGGGGCGGCCGCCGGGGAAACTCTTTCTCCGGGGCTACGGGACAGCCTGTTTTATCCACGGTTTATACGATTATCTGCTGTTCCTTCCCGGCTTCTTTCCCTTCCTCACCCTCCCCCTTCTCCTCCTATCGGGGCTGTTTCTCCGGTTCCTTCTCCGCCGGCAGGAGCGGCTGGGGGGCGCGCCATGAAAGAAAGCTCCCTGGTTCTCCAAACCCAGGACCGCCTGGCGCCCCTGCTAAGCCTCTCCCGTCCCGGCCGGGCGCGGGTAAACCTGGGCGGCGGGGCGGATCAAACCGCCGGCAGGATTCCCCTTTACTACCGCCGGGGAAACCGGACCTCCCTCTGGAAAACCCTCCGGATCGAAAACCTCCGGCCCGCCCCGCCGGGGGAAACGGTGGTCCAGGTTATCGCCGAATATCCGGGAGGCCGGGAAGTTCGAATCATCCTCCGCTGCGGCGGCCGACAGGAAAGCCACACCTTCCGCCTCCCCTCCCGGTTCCCCCTCCCCGGAAGCGCCGGACCTGCCCAGGGGCCCCGGGTTTCCCGCCTCCTCCGGGTCCTTCCCCCGGTCCTGCTGCTTTTGGCGGCGGGGGGGTTCCTCCTCTTCCGGTTTCCCCAGGAGCGCCCAAACCGCTCTTCCCCGGCGGCCGCCCTGTTGCCCCCCTTGGCCGCCCCGGCGGAGTCCTCCCCGGCTGTCGGCGAAGCGCCCCCCTCCGGAAACCCCAGCCCCATCCCCGGAGGGGCTGCCCCGGAGGCGGACAGCGAAACGCCGAAAATCCCGGGGGAAACTCCGGAGGAAGCGCCCCCAGGCTTAGGCGCCCTTCCCGGAGTTCCTGAAGCCCCCGCCCCCGGGGCCCTTTCGGTGATCTACTTTTTGCCTGAAGACGCCGCTCTGATTCCCGCCACCGCCGCCCGGCTTAAGGACTTGGCCGCCGCCCTGGAGGCCCTGCCCGGAGAGGGGGGGGTCCTGGAGCTTACCGGACACTGCGCCCTTTACGGCACCGAGGAATCCAGGGTTGAACTTTCCCGCCGGCGGGCCGAAAATGCCGCCGCCTTTCTCAAAAATCAGGGGCTTAACTGGACCTTCCGGATCTCCGCCGAGGGGGGGCGGCGGCCGGTTACCCTGGACCCGGACCGGCAAGAGCTGAACCGCCGGGTTGAGATCCGGCGGCGTCCCTAGTGTAGTGTAATTGACAAATGGCTTAATGAAGTCAAACCACGGACCTCACATTTTCCCCCAAAGAGGGAAAAAGTCGACCACACAGACGGAAAAAAGTGGGTAGGGATTAGTGGTTAGTGGTTAGTGGATAGGCGGGGAAGTCCAATCTACTCCTTTTCTTTGTCCGTGTCTGTCTGTGTCGTCCGTGGTTATTCCTGCTTCTGTGTAAGACAGAACACTAGGCAAAAAAAAGGCTGTCCCCCGGACAGCCCCGTTTTCGGCCAGACCGGCCAAAAACACCCTCCTTTCCTTCCTGTTCCCAGCCCGAGGGCAGGGCAGCCAAAGAAAATGATGATTTCAGTATGAGGCCGGAATCAGGGGTTGTCAACTTTTTTTAACCGGCAATTTTTTAACCACCGGCCAGCCATTCTAAGCCATTCTAATTGGGGATACCGCCGACCTCACGGACAAAGAGGAAGAAGAAAAACCGCGAAAGGCGCGAAAATCCGCGAAAGGGGAATGAAGTTTTATTCAGTTTTTCGTTTTTTCGCGTCCCTTCGCGTTTTTCGCGGTTCATTTTCTTCATAGAATTCCTGCCCCGGCCGTTGCAGCCCCTCCCTATGGCGGAACCGCAGGAGGGTGTCCACAAAGTTCCGGTCCGCCAGGGGAGGGTGGGAAAAGTAATGCAGCCGGCTCCGGTGGGGGGCCTCCGGAAGGGCAAAACCGGGAACCCCCTCCCCGCCCAGGGCCTCCAGGGCCGCCCATAGCTCCCGGCTCAGGTCCCGGTAGGAAAAGATCGGAAAACTCTTGAGAACCCCCCCGCCCTTGCGGATAAGGTTCTCCAAGCCGTCCTGTCCGCCCCTCCTCCCCCGGCGCAAGTACCGGTTCACCCGCCGGGACAGATCCTGCGGAGCCGATCCGGCGTAAACGTACCAGCCGGGGCGAAACCCCGACGCCGGGGCTTCCCCTTCCCTCAGTTCCCCAAGGATCAGGTAATTACCGCAGTCCCTCTCCGCCAACTCCCCGTGGGAAAGATCCACCGGCACGGACTTGGCCGCCAGAACAGCCTCCCCCGCCGGGTCGCAGCGCAGAAGGGCCCCGTGAACCTCCACCTTGCCGGCCAGGCGGCTTAAAGCCGCGGCAAAAAGGGGATCCGTGTGAAGGTTGGGAATAAAAACCCTGGGGCGGCTGTGGACGATAACAAACAGCACATGGCAGCGGAACCCCCTTTCGGATAGGTCCGCCAGTTCTTCCAGGTGTTTCCGGGCCCGCCCGCTGGGAGCGTCGGGAAACATGGCCGTCCCGTACTCGATGAGGGAACAGGCCTTTACCTCAACAAGGTGGCGGCTTCCCCCTTCCCCGGTGCAGAGAAAGTCAAACCGGGACGAACCAATGGTGTACTCCGGCGTAATTTCCCTCAGGCCGGGAATCAGGTTTTTTAGGATGAGTTTTTCCGCCGCTTGATTAGCCCGGGACGAAAAGAGGGGAACCACGGCGTTCCGGTAATAGAGGCCCGCCGCGGTCCAGCCGGTTTTGGGGGCCGAACCGGACCGGGGCTTATCGAACCGGCGGCGTTCCAAAATAAGCCGGGTTCCGGGCAGGGCAAACTCAATAAGCCGCCCCGGATTGGGGCAGTGGCAGGGCAGCTCTTCCTCCCCGTCCCGGGCAATGATGAGGAACCGGTTAGGCCGCCGGACAAAGACAGCCTCCCGGTCGTTAGTAAAAAGTTTCACCCCGATTTTCCGGCTCCCCGTGGTTCCCCGGCCGCCCTAGGGAACCGGGTTTCCCAGGGGAAGAAAAACCCCCACCCTAAAACTAAGTACCCCCTGATCCCACAGGGGGGGGCGGTGGTAGGCTTGCTGCTCCGCCAGAACGCCTATAATCGGCACGTGGGCCGAGGCGCTCAAGGAGAGGCCCAGGGTTTCAAAGTAGCGCCACCGGAAGTACAGCCCCGCACCGGGATAAAAAAACCGCCCCTCCCGGTAAAAATAACCGTTAAGGCTTTTCCCGTCCTCCTCCCGGCTTAGGGAAACCCGGAGGAGTACCGCCGGAGAGAGGGTAAGCCCCGCGTGAAACCGGGACGAAGAGTAAAGGCGGAACCTTAGGGTGGGGCTTACGAGAAAGTGAAGCGCCGTTATCCGCCCCGCGGTTTCCAGGGCGGCGGGAACAGCCCGGCCATAGTACCACCGGTAGGCAAAGGCAAAGACATCCACTTCCGGAACCAGCTCCCAGGGGGAGCCGGGCTTAAAGCCCAGAAGGGCCGCCCCGCCCAGGCTGGTTGTCCAGGGGCTGGGGGTGTAAACCCCTTCCGTCGCCAGGTAGTTCTGGGCGGCCATGCGGATTTCCAGCCCCCGCATTTCCAGAGCGCCGGGAGAGAGGGTTCCCAGGAAGAGACCCAAAACCAGGATAAGAGGCTTCTTTTTCATACTATATAGTATACCCCCCGGAAGGCCGCTGTTCCAGAGGGGCCTGCAAAGAACCTTCCCAAGTTAAGATGAACCACGGACCACACCGACCTCACGGCGGCACGGAGGACTTAAGAGTTTTTGAATTTTTTCCCCCGTATCGCAAACACAGGGGATTGACTGGTCCGGGTTTAGGGCGAAAAAAGCCTCCCAAACCGGATTCCCAGCCCCAAACTGGGGGTCCAGCCAAAATGCCGGGCCGGGGCCATGAAGTTATCCTCCTCAATGTAATAGGCCATGACGCCGTTTATTTTGACTCCGGTATGCTTAAGCCGGTCCACGGCGGTGAGAAAATC
>JAISRN010000058.1 GCA_031273605.1 Spirochaetales bacterium
GATAAACTTAAGGGATGTGAAAATAGAAACCTTTTTATCCTGGGTTTCGGGGTTCTTTTTTTCTTTTACCAAAAGGAAAAGCAAAAGGGTTGCCAGAATCACCAGAAAGGCGGTAAAAAGAAACGGAAGAAAGCCGATGTAGCTTACCGTGCCTCCGGGGTTGGCGCCGCCTGAGTCAAAAGAACGGATGGTGGAACCTATGAGGGGCAGCTTTATATTAACATCGTAAAGTTTGGCCAAGGCCACGGTGCCCACAATGGCGGCGAGGCCCCCCATGGTGTTAATGACCCCGTTGGCCTCCGACCTAAAGCGGCCGGGGATAATGTCCGGCATTAAGGCCACCACGGGACCCCGGGCGGCCTGCTTAAAGAGGTTCAGCAGAAAGATGATAACCACCAGAAGCAGGAGAGATTTTAAAGCCGCCCAGGGAAGCAGCCCGAAGAAGATCGCCGTTAGGGGCAGGGTAACAAGGATGTAGGGCATCCGCCTGCCGATGGGAGTCCGGGTTTTGTCGGACAGGGCGGAAAAAATGGGGATAAGGAGAATGGCAAAAATATTGTCAATGGCCATGAGGCCCCCCACAAACCCGTCCCGGGAGAGAAAATTCCTCAGAAACATGGGAACGTAGCTGTCATAGAGGGGGTCCATAAGACCCATGGTAAAAAACCCCAGGCCGATGAAAAAAGTAATTTTATAAAACCGGCCAAAACCTTCTTTCCCTTTCATGGCGGCTCCTTTCTGCAAGAGATTATTCAGTATAACACGTTTTTCCCCCTGGTTTTCAAGCTATTTTGCCGCCCCCCCGGAATTTTTGACAAAACATTTCTTAAATTTTGACTTCAGCGGGTCCGGCGGGGTTCTTCATTTTCCGCCGCCCTCCCTATTTCCGGCTTTCCTCTCCGCCCGCCTCCCTGCCTCCGTTCAGCCGGGAGGTTTCCTCCGAAAGCCTTTGGAAAAGCTTTTTTTGCTTTGCCATTACTGGGATTTTTTTGAATTTTAATACAATGCGGACAAATACAATGCGGCCTGTTGACACGAGTCCTACATAAATGTAGTATGCAGGCCGGAGAGAGCCATGATCAAGACGCCCCCGGAGCCTCAGGAGAACCTCAAAACTTACCAGCGTAAAATTCAGGAATTTTCCCTTCTTTACGACATCAGCCAGATGCTCGATCAGAGTACCAACCTTCAGAATATCATTGAGCCGGTAATTCACCTGATGAGCGAAAAATTAAACCTGGACCGGGGCATGGCGGTCATCTTTAACCGCCAGGCCGACGAGCTGCGGATCGAGGCGTCCTACGGCCTGACCCCGGAGGAGGAAGAAAGGGGCCGCTACCGTCCCGGGGAGGGCATCGTTGGCCGGGTGATTACCACCGGCCGGCCGGCCCTGGTACCCGATGTTACCCAGGAGCCCTCCTATCTGGGCCGCACCCGGGGGCGCAAGCGGCCGCCCAGGATCAATACCGCTTACCTCTGCGTTCCTATCCGGATCGAAAGCCAAATCATCGGCGCCCTAGGGGTGGAACGGATGCGCACCGGGGACGTTAACCTGGACGAGGATATTAAAGTTCTCTCCATTATTGGTTCGATGATTGCCCAGGCGGTAAAGGTCCGCCGCCGGGTTAAGGAGGAGCAGGACCGGCTTACCCTTCAACATTCCTGGCTGGTTCCGGACCCCGACAGGATATACCGCCCCCCCAACCTTATCGGCAACTCCCAGGCTATCCAGGGGGTTTACGACCAGATTGCCCAGGTTTCCGGCTCCGACGCCACGGTGCTCATCCGGGGCGAAAGCGGCACCGGCAAGGAGTTGGTGGCCGGCGCCATTCATTATAACAGCCCCCGAAAGGACAAGCCCTTTATCAAGGTCAACTGCGCCGCCCTCCCGGAATCGGTGATCGAAAGCGAGCTTTTCGGCCACGAAAAAGGGGCCTTTACCAGCGCCGTGGCCAAGCGCAAGGGCCGTTTTGAACTGGCCCACGGGGGAACCATCTTTCTGGATGAGATTGGCGATCTGTCCCCTATTATTCAGGTAAAGTTCCTCAGGGTTCTTCAGGAGAAGGAGTTTGAAAGGGTGGGGGGCAGCGAAACCCTTAAAACCAATGTCCGGGTAGTGGCGGCCACCAACCGGTCCCTGGAAGACCTGATGATGAAGGGGAGCTTTCGGGAAGACCTCTACTACCGGTTAAACGTTTTTCCCATCCACCTTCCCCCCCTGCGGGACCGGAAAAGCGATCTCATGCTCCTGGCGGACCACTTTACCGAAAAATATGCCCGGGCCAACAATAAGCAGATTAAACGAATTTCTACCCCCGCCATTGAACTTTTGATGAGCTATCACTGGCCGGGGAACGTCCGGGAGCTGGAAAACTGTATTGAACGGGCGGTACTGGTGAGCCATGACGGGGTCATCCACGGCAACCACCTGCCTCCGAGCCTCCAGAGCGCCGAGTCTACCAATACTCCCCCGGCGCCTTCCCTGAACAAAGCCCTTGCCGCCCTGGAAAAGGAACTGGTTCAGGATGCCCTTAAGTCCTCCCGGGGCAATATCGCCCGGGCCGCCCGGACCCTGGGAATCACCGAGCGGCGCATGGGTCTCCGGGTTCTCCGCTACGGCATCGATCCCCGGCGCTTTGCCTAGGTCCTACATAAATGTAGGATTTGGTTCAGTTTCCTACATTTATGTAGGATTTTGACCCTCCCCGGCGAACCGGGCCGCCGGGGGAATCCCTTTTCTTGGGCCATTTTTGGCTCCGGGGGGCTTTATTTTGCCGGTTTTGCCCCGGATTGCCCTTAAGTGGCCTTAAAAAGGGGCCTTTCGGGGCCCTTTTTCCTTTTTTTCGCGGCCCTTTGGCAAGGCTGGCACGATTCTTGCGGGTACAGTAAAGAGACCCGGGGCAGTTCTGTCTTGGGGTATTCCGCATTTAAAAAGACGCCATTTTTAGGGGCGCCATTTCAAAATTCATTTTGAAATAACCCCAGGTTCCCAAAATAGTTCTAATGGGAGGGTTCAAACCCCCCGGTGAAAGAAGAGGAGATACTTTTAGCTTTATGGAAAAGGTAGATTTTACCAAGACATCCCTTACAGAGGTTTACGGTTGTAATGCTTTTAACGACTCCCTTATGCGGGAAAGGCTTCCCAAAAGCATTTACAAGGAAATCAAGCAGGTTCAATTAGGCAAGCAGGAGCTTACCCCCGCAGCGGCGGAGGTGGTCGCCAATGCCATGAAGGATTGGGCCATCGGGAAGGGGGCGACCCACTTTACCCACTGGTTCCAGCCCCTCACGGGGCTTACCGCGGAAAAGCACGATTCCTTCATTTCCCCCGCCCCGGGGGGCAAGGTTATTTTGGAGTTTTCCGGGAAGGAGTTGATTAAGGGGGAGCCCGATGCTTCGTCCTTTCCTTCGGGGGGTTTAAGGGCTACCTTTGAGGCCCGGGGCTACACCGCTTGGGACGTTAACTCCGCCGCCTTTGTTAGGGAGGAATCCTCCGGAGCTACCCTTTACATTCCCACCGCCTTTATCTCGTATACCGGGGAGGTGCTGGATAAGAAGGTTCCCCTTTTGCGTTCCATGGAGGCCATCAACAAAGAGGCGCTGCGGATTCTCAAGGTCTTCGGCACTCCGGCGGACAAGGTTTTTACCACCGTGGGCAGCGAGCAGGAATATTTTTTGGTTAACCGGGACCTGGCCGAAGCCCGGCCCGATCTGCTTTTGGCGGGGCGGACCCTTTTTGGCTGTCCTTCTCCCAAGGGTCAGGAAATGGACGACCACTACTTTGGCGCCATAAAAGAAAAGGCCGCCACCTTTATGCGGGAACTTAACCTGGAGCTGTGGAAATTCGGCATCTCCGCCAAAACCCAGCATAACGAAGTGGCGCCCAATCAATTTGAGATTGCTCCCATTTTTGAGTCTTCCAATGTGGCCTCGGATCAGAATCAACTTCTTATGGATACTATCAAGCGGGTGGCCAACCGCCACGGCTTGTCGGGACTTCTCCACGAAAAACCCTTTGCGGGGATTAACGGTTCGGGGAAGCACAACAACTGGTCCCTCTGTACCGATACGGGGGTTAATCTTTTGGACCCCGGGGATAATCCTTCGGAAAACGCTCAGTTTCTGGTTTTTGTTATGGCGGTTATTAAGGCAGTCGATATTTATGCGCCCCTCCTCAGAGCTTCTACCGCCAACGCCGGGAATGAGCATCGGCTGGGGGCCAATGAAGCGCCCCCGGCCATTATTTCTATTTTTTTGGGAGATTTTTTAACCCGGCTTTTTGAAAAACTCTCCAAGGGGGAAAGCATTATTCTGGACAAGGGGCAGAAACTGGAAATCGGCCAGACCATTCTGCCTAAGCTGCCCAAAGACCTTACCGACCGCAACCGGACAAGCCCCTTTGCCTTTACGGGAAACAAGTTTGAATTCCGGATGGTGGGGTCCTCCGCGGCCATTTCCACTCCCAATATGATTTTAAACACCACGGTGGCGGATGTTTTGAGCGAATTTGCCGGGCTGCTTGAAAAGTCCGACAATCTTAATAAAACCGTTCTGGAAATTGTGAAAACCACCTATAACGAACACAGCCGGGTGATCTTTAACGGAAACGGTTACGCCCAGGAGTGGGTTGACGAGGCCGAAAAACGCGGCCTGCCGAATATCAAAACCACCTACGAAGCCTTAAACGAGTATGTTAAACCCTATGCGGTAAAGCTGTTTAAAAAGTACGGCGTTTTTACCAAGGTGGAACTTGAATCCCGACGCTACGTTTATCTGGAAAAGTACTGCCAGCAGATTGCCATTGAGGTTAAGACTTCGTTGGAAATGGCGGAACGGTTTATTTATCCGGCGGTTGTTAAGTATGCCCGCGGGCTGGCAAAAACCCTAAAAACGGTTAAAGAAACCCTGGGTTCCGCCGGGTATCCTGTGCTGGAGGATAAACTAAAGGCGATTATGGAAAACCTGAGCGGTCTTCAGGCCGAAAGCGACAAGTTAAAATCGGTCCTCCATGAAATTCACGGCAAGTACGGCGATGATATCGGCGCCGAAGCCAAGGCCTACAACCAAAAGGCTATTCCCCAAATGCAGAGCCTGCGGACCTTTGGGGACAACCTGGAGGCCCTTTTGCCGGCATCGGACTGGCCCTTTCCTTCCTATTTGGACCTGCTTTTCCGCTTGTAATCTAAGCCCTCCCCCCGGGCCAAAAAAGGCCGGGGGGAAGGGTTTAATTCTTAATTTAGCCAGCCACAGACCTCACGCCCGGGGACGGGTTTTTTGCAACAGGATAAACGCATAGGAATTTTTAACCACGGACCACACTGACGCCACGGACAGGTCCATGAACGAGAATTATTCAACCAACCCGCAGAGTGGTCGGGGTCCGGTTGTTTTGGTCCGGTATCTGACTCAGGGTAGATACCCTTAGTACCGCCGCAAGGGGCTAAACTTGACCCATAACTTTTCCCAGATGACAGATTGGACCTCGAACAAAAAGTCCGTGCTTTCCGTGTGGTCAGTGGTTCATTTTCCTCTTTTTTGTTTCTATGCGTTTATCCTGGAATAAAGTCCTTGACCATAATAGCATAATTGAATAAGGTAAATAAGGGGAAGCCTAAAATGACATCGCAAAAAGAGATAGATATATTAAGAACTGAATTATCAATTAAAATGAGAAACGGGGTAACCTTTATCATAGGCGGCTGCATTAGCTGGCTGCTTATTATGCTTATTTGGATTTTTAATAAAAATATATTTATGAATAATATTTATACCGTTATTATCGGAGGAATGGTGTCAAC
>JAISRN010000169.1 GCA_031273605.1 Spirochaetales bacterium
ATCGAAATCAACAAGCGGTTCCCCTCCGCCGAGAACATCAACCGTATAGCCAAGGCTTTAGAGGTGAATGTGGCTGACCTGTTTGCCAGGGAGGAACCGGAATCCATGAAGATTATGGCTTCAAAACAAGAGCTGAAAACCAGATTTGAGCGGCTCATGAATAAGGCTATAGACGAGCTTTTTTGCTAGGAAATCAGTGGCTATCCCGTCCGTCCGTCTTCCAAAACCGCTAAAATGAGGTATACTTACCTGTGGAGGCTGAAAAATGCTTGAAAAAGAAACCGTCTTTTTTGAAGCTCATGAAGCGGAACTCCGCGAAAAGTACCTTGGGAAGCGGGTGGTAATCTACCAGGACAAAATCCTCGGCGTTTACGACTCCTACAGGGAGGCCCTGGACGAAACCAGTAAGACCATGAATCCGGGCTCCTTTATGATCAAGTACATCCCCGAAGACCCCGAAGAAACCAACTACCGTTTTCTCAATATCAACTTTAACCATGCCCGGTAAAACGCCTTACAGGGCTTTCAGTTTACACATTGCGCCCCGGCCTTTTGACCTCACGACCAAGGCGGAACTCTTTTCCATGAAGGGCCAGCAGGTTGAAAAGCGGTTACGGCGGTGTGGGATACCGGGCGGGTGCGCGGCGTAAACAGTTCAACGATAGCGGATATTGTTCTCCTGTCCATCGGGCTTCCTAACGGGGTGTTGATACCGGACATACGGGTCATTGTGTCCCCCCTCGGAGGACAAGAGGATATGCTTATCGGCATGGATATAATCCGCCTGGGGGATTTTTCTATAAGCAATGCGAACAATGAAACCCTCTTTTCCTTTGCTATCCCGCCGTTTCCCGAAAAAATAGACCTGGCCGAGAAGTCCGAAGCCGAAAACAGAAAAACGGATGGGAGAGAGAAATCCCGTCCCAATGGGACAACATTGATAAAACCCCGGTTTGAACATACTGGAGGGTACACTATAAATTCTAACCATTTGACAAATTTATAATTTCCCTTTATCGTTTATGATTAGAGGTAGTTTTATCATGGATACGCCATTTCGTTTATCAGGGCACAAAGCGGTCCTCCATTCATTAGCCGGCATCGCCGGATTTGTGCTGCTGCAAATAGGCGCGGGTTCGCTCATTTTTAGGCTGATTCCGGCGATGGCGGCAGCGCAACTGATCAATGGGCTAGTCAGTATTGCCTTGCTGCTTGCCTTTCTATTTGTTTATTGCACCCGGGTACTTCGTATTACCTTGGCGGATTGCAGGGTCAAAAAGCCCCGGCATTTATGCATTTGGCTAGTCATTGCTGTTGCGCTTCCTGTTTTGGTTTCCGCCTTTTTTCTGCTCTTTGTTCCGGGAATTTTTGCATACGAAAATCCGGATACCAAGGCTATGGCCGGTATTTTTTCACGGGCAGTTTTTGGCGTTTGTCTTGCCGCCGGAATAAGCGAGGAATTGATATTTCGCGGGTATGTTATGCGCATACTGGAGGCCAGATGGGGCAAGGCGCCGGCAATACTCGTCCCCTCTGTTATTTTTGGACTTTTACATATCGCCAATATGAAGGCGCCCAATCTTATGGATATTTTGGTATTACTGATTGCCGGAACAAGCGCAGGAGTTATGTTTTCACTTATCGCCTATCAAAGCGATTCTATTTGGCCGGGTTCGATAGTCCACGGGGTTTGGAATTTTATCATCATAGGTAATATATTGGATATAGGGGTGGAACATGGAGGAACAAGCCTTTGGACTTATACCTTGGAATCGGATTCGACGCTGGTAACAGGGGGAACCTTCGGCATTGAATCATCCTTGCCGGCCATACTAGGTTATTTGTGCGTTATAGGTCTTGCTATTTTTCTGCAAAACAGGAAGCCTAAAGTCTCCGCTCCAGGCTGAATTTAACCCGCTACAAGAGGCTTTTCCAAAACTTCAGTTTTTGGGGAAGCCACCCCTGGATTTAAAATACTTGACATTGAATCAAAAAAGATCAAATATGGGGAGACTCAAATTGGGAACTACACTGATCCATAAAGGACGTTAAAATGAATTATCGGGAAGACAAAGTCTCGGGAAACAAATTGTCAATATTAGGTCTTGGCTGCATGCGTTTTTCACGCAATATGGCCGAAACAGAGCGGACGATTTTATCGGCAATTGATGGGGGCGTAAATTATTTTGACACAGCCTACATATATCCTAACAGTGAAGAAACATTAGGAACAATTCTTGCCAAGCATAAAAAACGTGAATCGGTTTTTATCGCTACAAAACTGCCTTTGATTATGTGTAAAAGCAGCGATGATTTTGATAAATTTTTTGATAAAGAGCTTGAACGCCTTAAAACCGATCACATTGATTACTATTTAATGCATATGATAACAGATTCCGCTCAGTGGGAAAAATTTCGCCAATGGGGAATAGAGCCATGGATCGCCGAAAAAAAGCAAACAAAAAAAATACAGCAGGCAGGGTTTTCATTCCATGGTTCCCACGATGAATTTATTAAGATTCTTAATGCTTATCCATGGGATTTTTGTCAAATACAGTACAACTATTCCGATGAAAATTATCAGGCCGGAAAGGACGGATTAAAAACTGCCGCCGCAAAGGGAATCCCCGTTGTGGTTATGGAGCCCCTTCTGGGGGGGAAACTTGCCACGGGCCTGCCAAAAGAAGCGGTCAAATTGTTTTCCAGAGCCGATCCATCCCTTTCTCCTGCGGCCTGGGGTTTGCGCTGGCTTTGGAACCAGCCTGAAGTAACCTGCGTGCTGAGCGGTATGAATACCTCAAAACAAATGGAAGAAAATATCCAAGCCGCAAAAAATTTCCGTCCCTTGACCGATGCTGAATTATCGGTTTATAAAGAAGTAGTCGCCATATTCACCAAGGCCTACAAAATTAATTGCACCGGATGCAATTACTGTATGCCCTGTCCCAAGGGCATTAATATTCCCGGATGTTTTGCCGCTTATAATTCAAGTTTTGCCCAAAATTTTGCCGTGGGGATGCAGCAGTTTTTTACCAGTACCGCCCTGATGAGCAAAAAACCCTATAGTCCGAGGCTCTGTATTGAATGTGGAAAGTGTGAAAGCCATTGTCCCCAGCATTTACCCATTCGCCGGGCCCTCAAACAGGTGTCGGGCCGCATGGAATCCTTGCCGATTCGTTTTATCTTATCCATTGCCAGGCGTTTCTTTTGACAGGCGGGGCAGTTTCCAAATCGGCTATTTTTAAACTGTGTCTCTAAAACTTTTTAGCAGGTTAAGGCATGGTGCATAAGACGGGAAGCCGGGGGCCTGCGGAAACACGAAGGGGCTGTCCAGGGACAGCCCCCGAGGCGGATTATTGCACCTTCGTATAGGCGCCTCCGGCTATTGTAAGAACGTTGTTCTCTATAACATAGACGATGTTTAATGCCAATAGATTGTCCGTGGAGCTGTCTGTGGGGTCCGTGGTTGTTTTTAAATTGAGAATGGCCGCGTTGACAGGCAGGGGGCTCCCGGTTTTTTAGACCCGGAAGCCCCGAAACCCCGGCTTTATCGCTTAAGGTAGGCGGCGGCGTTGGTCCCCGCAGCCCGGCCAAAGGTGATGCTCAACGAATTGGAGGAACCGGAAGCCGGATACTCCTGGTTGTAAAAAGCGCCGTTGGCCACTTCCCCCGCGGCGTACAGGCCGGGAATGGGCTGCCCCGTTCCTTCCCGCAAAACCTCCGCCCGGGTGTTGGTTTTAAGGCCGCCCATGGAACCGATGGTCGAAGCCTTGGCTACCACGGCGTAATAGGGACCGGCCCCCAGGCCGCCCTGACGGATAGCATCGGCGAGTTTGGAGGGGTCCATCCCCGCCGCCGCCGCCAAGGCCTGTACCGTGTCGCCCTGCCAGCCAAAGCCCCTGGCAATGGCCAGTTCGGGAAGGTTGCCCACCATGGGATTATTAACGTTGGCCGCATCAAAAAGCCCCAGGTACTGGGAATCCCCAATCCGTTTAAAGGTGGTGTAATTGATGGGATAATCCTCACAGGGGCCGATAAAGGTTCCATCGGTGCGGACAAAGATCTGACAGTACATGGCCGCCGCATTAAAACCCGATGAGGGCAGGCTGCCGTCCACAATTTCAAAACCGATCACCCCGCCCTTGAACTCCACCGCAGCGCCGGCGGCCTGGCCCATAATAATGCCGTCTCCCACATTGCCCTTGCTGGACAGGGGAAAATCCCCCACCGCCACGGGGGCGTACCGGGCTTTTAGCTCTTCACTGGCGTCAAATCCGCCGGTGGCTAAAATCACCGCCCCCGCATTAAGGGTGTACCGGGTTGTCCGGCTTTCCCCTATAGCCCCCGTTACCGCCCCGGCATCGTTTTGAATTAAGGAAGTGGCGCGAAGGCCGGTAAGGATGGTAACGCCGAGGGCCTTGGCCGCGGCCTCCATCGGGTTGATGAGGGAAGAGCCGATCATGGCGGTTCCGTCATCGTGCATGGAGAACCGGGCCCTGGGTTCCGGCGCGGTACCCGCGGGAATGGTCATCATCCATTTAACTCCCAGATCCTCCAGGAAGGAAATGGTTTCTAAGGAATGTTGGGCAAAGTAGGTCAGCATGGCGCGGTCGGCATTGCCTCCGGCCCGCTGGAGGTAATAGTTCACCATCCGGTCATAGTCCTGGGAATCCAGGGCGGCGTAAACAATTCCCGCCGAGGTTACCGTGGAGCCGCCGATGATGTCCTGCTTTTCAATGATGATGACATTGGCGCCGCCCTGGGCGGCGGTAATGGCGGCGCTGAAACCGGCGGCCCCGGCGCCGATAACCAGAACATCGGTGGTCAGGGTTTCCTCAGCCTGGGCAGGCCGGAGGGGAACGGCGGTAAGGGCTTCCGGAGCGCCGGCCTGGGCGAGCGCCTGGGCCACGGCGGCCTTAAAGGCGGCGGAGGTAACGGTGGCGCCGCTCACGTGATCGACCCCGGCGGTATTGGCCTGAATAATATTTTGAATCAAGAGCTTAATGGCCTTGCCTCCCAGGGCCTCGGTTTCCTGATAGGGGCCGGTGGTGATGCCGGTGATGGCGGTTTCGCTCACCGTAACGGTAACTTCAAAATCTCCGTAAAACCCTTGGGCAGTAGCCTGGTACGATCCCGGCGTCATGGCCGCGGAACCCCCGGGGGCAACATTGCGGCATCCTGACAGGAGGATGATCCCCGCGGCAAAAACAACACAAAAGAAAAAGGTTTGTTTTTTCATAAACAGCTCCTTAAAATTAACAGAAACGGCGGACCCAAGGTTTGCTTGGATTCCCGGAAGTATACCACGGATTTGGCCCCGGAGCAAGGGCTTTTTTAACAGGCTTTTTACAGGGGAGGCAGTTCCAAAATGTCAGATTTTGGAACTGCAACCTCTGAAAATGGCACGTTTCGCAAGGCTTTAGCCTGAGAAATGCCGGAGCCAGGGCCAAAATAACCGATTTTGGAACTGGCT
>JAISRN010000173.1 GCA_031273605.1 Spirochaetales bacterium
ATGGAAGAACTCTCCAAAGTTGAGGGTGAAAACGATTCCCCAAAACCCATTCCCCTGTCGGAACTGGCGGGGGAATAGTGCCCCCACAGGCGGATACAGACCTGTTATGCGCAATAGGGGCTAAACATAATTTGAATGATTTAATCATAAATATTTTATAAAATCTGTTGACAAAAAATAAAAGGTACAATATATTGTACACAGGGGCTTTAACATGGATGCAATCACATACACCGATTTAAGGCAAAATCTAAAGACTTATATGGATAAAGTATTTCAAGATCATTCTCCATTAATTATTACCCGAAAAAATAATGAAAATGTGGTGTTACTTTCAATAAGTAAATACAATAGTTTATTGGAAACAAATTATTTATTATCCAACGAGGCAAATGTAGAACATTTGAAAAAATCAAGCGCCCAACATAAAGCAGGTAAAATGAAATCAAGAAAAAAAGCAAATAGTATATATTTCATTTAGGTTTAATTATGTAAAATAAAATATTCAACAATGAGAGCAAATCCCAAAACCCTTCGTGCGCCTTCTGCGCCTTTGTGGTGAGAATTCTTATGCTTAATTATGGGTCAAAGTTTAGTCCACTGCGGCGGGTAGATAATTTAAGGATTTGTCCGTGTCCTGTCCCTGTTCCCGTCCGTGGTTAATCTCTTTCTCGTCTCTCCGTGCGGTCCGTGGTTAAATTCGGAATGCTCCATTTTTAAAAATTTGGCGTTTTTAAATTACGATTTTTCACTCCTCCGTAAAAAGTTCGATTACCTCCTCAGGGGTTCTGGCGGCGGAAAGCAGGCGGCAGAAAGCCTGGGACTTGGTGGCTTTAGCAAGCTCAGTGAGGATTTCAATGTGGTGGCCGGCCTTATCGGGGGGGGCCAAAATTAAAAAAAACAGCCGGGAAAGTTCCCCGTCAATGGACTGGAAATCGATCCCCGTGGGCTTGATCCCTATGGACAAAAGAACCCGGTTAACCCCTTCGGTTTTGGCGTGGGGAATGGCCACCCCCCTTTCCAGGCCCGTGGACCCCAAAAGCTCCCGGTCCATGATGGCCGCAAAGGTTTTGGCCTTATCGACAATCCCTCCTGCGGCCTCCAGCAGGTCCAGCAGTTCCCGGATCACCTCTTCCTTGTTGTCCCCCAGGAGGGGCACCTTTATGCAGTTTGTGCTCAAAATATCCAGCAGTTCCATCTCGTAACTCCTTGTAGGCCCCCTGATTCGCTAAAGCGACTCAAAGCGATCCCAGATAAACTCATCATCGTTGATCAAAAGCACCGGGCAGGGGGAAGAACGCATAACCCGCTCGGCCTCGTTTAAAAACTCATCCCGGCGGCTGCGAATACCGCCGATGCCCCCCAGCACCAAGAGATCAATATTATTTTTTTTGATGTGGTCCTTAATTTCGTTCTGAACCGAACCGGAAATCTTGCACAGGGTGATTTTTTGATCCTTCTCCTGGGCCAGCTTTTCCACGTGCCTTAGGTAACGGTCCCCGTCGGCCTCCAGGTCCCGGCGGTACTCCTCCTGCTCCATGGGCAAAAAGATCCGGGCGCTCACCAGATCGGACAAGGCCCGGGTATTAACCACATACATGGCGGTTAACCCGGCGCCGGTAGTTTTTGCCATGATGATAGCCGCCATGCCGGCCGCCAGGGATTCCTCGGACCCATTTATATAAACCAGGATATTTTCAAAGGGCCGCTCCATCTCCGCCTCCTTTGGATTTTTCTAACCGGGATTTTACCATCTTCATCAGGAGGAAACCCTCCCGCTCCGCCTCTTCAAGCCTTCCTTCTGTCCATTTTAACGTCTCTTTTAGATCCGGTATAGCAATTTTTTCCAAAGCGTTGACTTTTCTTATGGTTTTTTTGGCTTCCCTGGCCAGGCGCATCAGGGAAACCTTTAATTCCGCCAGGCGGCCCATGAGGCTTAGGGCGTTTTTAAAGGCGGCCAGGGCTTCTTCTACCCTCAGGCTGGTATCCAGGGGGCTAAAATAGGGCCCCTCCCCGGTAAACTCCGTTTCCACCACGGGGAGCCGCACCCCCATAACCCGGCGCTCCTTAAGAACAATGGCGGCCTGCATATTGACCGCCCCGGAGAGGTTAGCCACCTTCAGTTTACCCATAACCATAACCGCCTCCTGGAGGCTTGCATAGGCCCGGGCCAGGGCCGCTTCCACCCGGCTTTGGTAATCCACGGTTTGATCTACCAGGGTTAAAAGTTCAATAACCAGGATGTTGCGTTTCTGATCCAGCAGTTCGTGGCCCAGCCGGGCAAACTTTAACTCGTCTTTTAATTTAATGTAATTGGAACGGTTGGGGGCGACATTTTTCATACCTAGGGCAAATACTCCTGAATTTCATCTTCCGTTACCCGGTGCAGTTCCTCCGGGGGCAGTTTGCTTAAGGACTTCCAGCCCAGGTCCAGGGTTTCTTCGATGGTGCGGTCGGTTTTAAAATCCTGGCTGATAAACTCCCTTTCAAAAAATTCCCCGAATTCCATATACTGATGATCCAGGGGGGTCAGTTCCTCCTCGCCGATAACCGAAGCCAGGTTCCGTACGTCCTTAACGTAACTGTAAGCGGCAAAGAGCTGGTTGGAAAGGTGGGGATGATCCTTCCGGGTCATGCCCTCCCCGATGCCGTCCTTCATAAGCCGGGAGAGGGAGGGCAGGCCGGCCACCGGGGGGTAGATTCCCCGGCCGTTCATATCCCGCTCAAAGACAATCTGCCCCTCGGTAATGTATCCGGTAAGGTCCGGGATGGGATGGCTGATGTCGTCGTTGGGCATGGTAAGGATGGGAAGCTGGGTAATGGAACCGGGCGTCCCCTTCAGCATCCCCGAACGCTCGTAAAGCTCCGCCAAGTCCGAATAGAGATAGCCCGGATAACCCTTGCGGCTGGGAATTTCCCCCCGGAGGGTGGATATTTCCCGGAGGGATTCGCAGTAGTTGGTCATGTCGGTCATGATCACCAGAACGTGCATCCCCTTGTTAAAGGCCAGGTGCTCCGCCAGGGTAAGGGCGGTCCGGGGGGTAATGGTCCGCTCAATGGAAGGGTCGTCCGCCAGGGACAGAAAGAGGGCCACGTTGTCCAGAACGCCGCTTTCTTCAAAACTGGAGATAAAAAACCGGGCCACATCGTGCTTAACCCCCATGGCGGCAAACACCACGGCAAAAGAGGAATCTCCCCCCCGGATTTTCGCCTGCCGGGCAATTTGGGCCGCCAGATCATTGTGGGGAAGGCCGTTGCCGGAAAAGATAGGCAGCTTCTGCCCCCGGATCAGGGTGGTCATGCCGTCGATGATGGAAATGCCGGTTTGGATAAAATCCCGGGGATACTCCCGGGCAGTGGGGTTAATGGGGCGGCCGTTCACGTCCAGCCGCTCCTCCGCCCGGGGCGCGCTGCCCTGGTCCCTGGGCCGGCCCAGGCCGTCAAAAACCCGGCCCAGCATACCCTGGCATACCCCCAGGGAGAGGGGTTCCCCCATAAAGCGAATCCGGGTATCCGGAAGGGTAAGCCCCGAGGCCCCTTCAAAAATCTGAACCACCACCGCGTCATCCGAGGTATCCAGTACCATGCCCAGCCGGAGTTGGCCTTCCCGATCCCGGCACTCCACCAGCTCCCGGTAGCCCACCGGGTGGGTTTTGCGGACATAAACCAGGGGGCCTTCAATCCGGTCCGCGCCGTTATACTCCCGGCCGGAGAGAAGTTCCCTTGCGGGATCCCCTGGGAGGTTTGGGCTAGGACTCATACACAGCCTCCATCTGATCTATGGCCCTTTCCAGCCGGGACAGGTACTTGTCCAGCTCCGAAAGGTCCTCGTTAGGAACCGATAGTTTCATCTTGGCAATATCCTGAATCACCTTCATCCGCCTTAGCTTAACGATGGTAACTCCGTTTTTAATAGCCTGGGAACCCCGGCGCCAATAGGCAAGGATAATTTCCAGCATCTTCACCTGTTTTTCTATGGTGGAATACCGGTCGTTCTCGTCAAAGGAATTCTGTTGAAGAAAGGCGTTTTTAAACAGGGAGCAGACCTCCAAAATAAAACGCTGACTGTCCGGAAGGGCGTCGGGCCCCACCAGCTTAACCACCTGCTGAAGCCGTACTTCCTTCTGCAAAAGTTCCATGATTTCTCCCCTAAGGCGGCTCCAGGGGCGGCCGGTTTTCTCTTCCCACCAGGGGGCCACATCGGCGATATACTCGCTGTAGGAATCCAGCCACCCAATGGCGGGGTAATGCCGGGCGTTGGCCAACTGGCGATCCAGGGCCCAGAAACAGCGGACAAAGCGTTTTGTGTGCTGGGTTACCGGCTCGGAAAAATCACCCCCCGGAGGCGAAACCGCGCCGATGATGGTTACCGATCCCTCTTCTCCCGACAGGGTGTCCATGTAGCCCGCCCTTTCGTAGAATTCCGCTATCCGGGTAGGCAGGTACGCGGGGAACCCCTCCTCGGCGGGCATCTCCTCCATTCGCCCCGAAAGCTCCCTCAGAGCCTCGGCCCACCGGGAGGTGGAGTCCGCCATGATGGCCACGTGGCAGCCCTGATCCCGGTAATACTCCGCCAGGGTAATGCCGGTGTAGATGCTGGCCTCCCGGGCCGAAACGGGCATATTGGAGGTGTTGGCGATAAGGATGGTCCGCTCCATCAGGGAGGTTCCGGTTCGGGGATCAATGAGTTGGGGAAACTCGTTTAAAACGTCGGTCATTTCGTTCCCCCGTTCCCCGCAGCCGATGTAAACGATAATATCCGCATCGCACCACTTGGCAATGGCGTGCTGGGTCATGGTCTTGCCCGTGCCAAAGCCTCCGGGGATGGCCACGGTACCGCCCTTGGCCAGGGGGAAGAGGGTGTCTATCACCCGCTGGCCGGAAATCAGGGGAACATCCAGGGAACGCCGGGCCTTAACCGGCCGGGGGCGGCGGATGGGCCAGAAATGCCTGAGGGTGAGGGGCTGCAAACCCAGGGGAGTCCTCAGGGTGGCCAGGGTTTCCTCCACGGTATACTCTCCGGCCTCTTGGATGGTTTCCAGGGTTCCCGAAAGTTCAGGATGAAGGAGAATTCTGTGGGTAACCCTTGCGGTTTCCTGAACCCTCCCCCAGATCATGCCGCCGGTAAGCCGGTCCCCCGGTTTTGCCAGGGGAACAAAGGGCCACTTCTTCCGGCTGTTTAAACCGGGCAGGCTGACGCCCTTTTGAATGTACTCCCCGGAAACCTTGAGAAGCTCCTCCAGGGGGCGCTGGATGCCGTCGTAAATGGTTCCCATGAGTCCCGGCCCCAGTTCCACCGAAAGGGGCCTGCCGATGCCAAAGACCTCGTCCCCCGGGGCCACCCCCGTGGTGTCTTCGTAGACCTGCACCACCGCTTCGGTCCCGGAAAGTTTAACCACCTCCCCGGTAAGCTCCTGGGGGCCGACCCTCACCAGTTCCCTCATCATGGCGTCGGTGATTCCCTTTATTTCGATAACAGGTCCGTTGACCCGCTTAACCTGTCCGATAATCCGCCCTTCCATCACGAAAGGTCTCCTCCCTCCGGAGAGCCCTGCTCCAGCCCCCGGTAAATAATGGTTTTGATTTCGCCGTCGTAGCGCCTAAAACGGTTGGAGAGGGTATTGAAAAAGGAAAGCCTCCCATCCGCAGAAAAAACGGCGGCCCCCTGCTCCGAAAGTTTCCGGCTGCCCGGCCGGATCACCGGTTTCCTGCCCAGGGCGCCGACGGCCAATTCCGCGGCTTTTTCGAGAATCCCCGGGTCAAGTTCCTCCCCCCCGGAAGAAAGGGCCACCGCCTCATCCGCCCTAAGGCCGATGATTCCCTCGGCAATCCACTTGGCCAAAACCAGGGGGTAATCCGCCCCTCCCTCAGGCTTTGCGCCTCCCTCGTAGGAGGCAAGAATCTCCTGGGCCCGGGAAATAACAAGATTATAATAATACTCGTTCATTTTAAGGCTCTCCCGGCGGCGGCGGGCCTTGATGTCCGATTCCAGGCGGCGGTTAATGTCCCCCAGGCGGCGGCTCCGTTCAGCCTTGGCCTCCCTTCGCAGGGCGTCAAGCCGGGAATCCAGGTCCGCCCTTTTTTCAAGGGCCCGCTTTTCAGCCTGGGCTTTTATCCGCCCGGCCTCCTCCTCGGCATCCCCGCGGATGCCTTCAAATAACGGCGAATCCATCGCTTACCGCCTTTCTTCGGGAACCAAGGCAGTTCCAAAATCTGACATTTTAGAACTGCCTCAACCTTCATAGTTTAATCCCAATAGCCTCGTTAACCAAGGCCCGAATGTCCCGGCCGGGCTGACCGGTCCGGCGGCTTCCGGGGATTTCCACAATCAGGGGAAAGTTTTCGGAAAAAAGATGCCGGTCCACCACATGACGGATCAGATCCGCCACCTCCTCGGTGATGATCAAAATCCCCGTGTCCCCTTCCAACAGGGCCTTGCGGAAAGCCTCCTCCGCCTCCTCCGCTGTGGCAGCCCGGGCGCCGGAAACGCCGGCAAGCTCAAAGCCCAGCACCGCATCCTCGTCCCCCAGGACAAAATACTTCATTGCAGGCGGCGCTTTACACCCGCCCCAGGATCATGAGGGCCGTGATAAAGCCAAAAACCACCAGCCCCTCGGCCAGGGCGATAAAGATGAGGGCCTGGGAAGCCAGCTCCGGCTTTTCCGCAATGGCCCCCATGGCCGCCGAACCCACGTTGCCTATGGCTATGCCGGCGCCGATAGCGCCAAAGCCAAAGGCCAGGGCCGCGGCAAT
>JAISRN010000205.1 GCA_031273605.1 Spirochaetales bacterium
TTTCTTTGTCCGTGTCTGTCTGTGTCGTCCGTGGTTATTCCTACTTCTGTGTAAGACAGAACACTAGCCGCGGAGGACTCGGAGTTTCCATATTCCCCCCCGTGAACTCCGTGGGCTCCGTGAGGGAAAAAGGGCGGAATGGGGGATAGCGCGGGGGGAAACGGTCCAACTATCTGTGTGGTCCGTGGTCTCTTCCTCCGGGTCCCCCTTTGCGCCCCATCGGCGCCTCCTTTGTGGTGAAAATTCTGTTTCCCCCGTTTTAGGGATTCCGGACTTTTTTTCCCCTGGGAAGGAGGGAGTAAACCCAGCATCCGAGGCAGAAACCAAACAGGGATTCCAAAAAGGCGCAGAGGGCCAGCGCTCCCAGGAGGATGACCGCGGGTAGCGTCATGGAAAAAGCCAGAAGAATAGCGGAAGCCGCGGTGAACCCCACCCCAATCCGGGCGGCAAAGATTTTGGGCCCGCTGTCCACCGGTACTTTTTTTAACCTAAAAAGCGACGACAGGACCCGCCCCGCCGTGGCTAAAGGGCTGTAGCGGGGCGGCGCAAAAGCCCGGATGATGAAATCCAGGGCCAGGAGGGCGTCAATAATGAGGGCGGCGGTTGCGTTGCCTAAAAAGAGGAGAGTCACCAGTACCAGGGCTAGAACAAGTACCTGGGCGGCCACCAGGCGCGCCGTGTTATTGTCCCGCTGGTTCCCTGAAATAGGGCAGGAAAGATCGATGGTCATCCGAAACCTCCTAGAAAAGGTAAGTAGTTTTAATTATACATATTAAACCTTTATGTATAGTAGGAAATATACTTCTTCTAAGGGGCCTTGTCAAGGGAAATTTTTTGGTTCCTTGTTTTTGCGCTTCGAGGGTATCCCCGCAGGAATTCTAAATTTAACCACGGACCTCACGGACGGCACGGACGAAGATGACAATATTAGTCTATGATGGTCCACCGTTAAAGCAATTTTATCTGGCTGATTTTGTTTGCTTTGAAAAAAGCATCATAGAAATCAAGGCGGTAACCAAGGCACAAGTACTCAGTTACTTAGCTGCAACCGGACTGAAATTGGGTTTTTTGGTCAATTTTTGTGCTATCCCAAAGCGGAAATCATAAGGATCGTTCATTTATTATCCGTGGCTCCTGTCCGTGGAGCTGTCAGTGAGGTCGTGGTTATTTTTTCGGCCTTGCGGCGGGGTTGTTCATGCCAGGGCTTATCCCCTTTGCCCGCCGGCCCGAATCTTGAAGGGATTTATCGACTTTTCCAGTTCTTCCACCCCGTACTTGATGTTCTCCGCCACCATCACCATGGCTTCGGAGTTGCTCGACATGGATTTGGCGCCGGTATCGCATTGGGCTACCTTCTCGTCCACATCACGGCTCAGCTCGGAAAGGCGCCTGCAGGCGGCCACCGCTTCGGCGGCCCCCGCCTTCATGGCGGAGGAACCCTTTCCCACATTTTCCGTAATGGCGTTGAGCGCCTCAATGGACGAAAGAAGCTGTTGGGAACCGGCGCTCTGGTCCTCGGTGGCATTTTTCAGGTTGGTGATTATCTCCTCAACCCGGGAAATCATGTCTGCCATACCGTCAAAGATATGCTCCGCATGAACGGCGCTTTCGGCGATCCCCTTGATGTGCCGCTGTATCGAACCCAGGGCTTCCCCGGAACCCTGGGACTGCTGGGCGGTGGTCTCGGCGAGTTTGCGGATCTCCTGGGCGACCACGGCAAAACCTTTGCCGGCCTCCCCCGCGTGGGCCGCCTCTATGGCGGCGTTCATTGAAAGGAGGTTGGTCTGGGTGGCCACATTGGAAATGACCTGATTCATTTCGGCCAGGGCTAAGGATTCTTTTTCCACCGTCCTGGCGGCTTCCGCGGTTTCCGAAAGGCGCTTTTTTTGTTCCTGGGCAGATCGGACCAATTCCGTGATGCAGTCATTGGCCTGGAGGGTATTATTTTCTATCGACCGGATGTTCGCCACCATCTCCTCCACGGCGGAGGAAGCATCGGAAATCCGGTTCCCCTGATCTTTTATTTTTTCGTCCAGGTTTTCAATGCCGCTCATCACCCCGCTAACCGCCGTCTCGGTCTGCAGGATCGAGCGGTTCTCCTTGTCAACGTTCACCCGTATCAGATCCGCCGCCTTGGCGACCGCGGCAATGGTGTCCCTGGTTTCGCCCACGGAATTGGCAAGATCATCGGCAACCTTGCCGAGGCTAAAGGAGGAGTCCTTGATTTTTCGTACCAGAGTACTGATCCCCTCGGCAAAGCTGTTGAATCCTCCGGAAAGGGCCGAGGCTTCCCGGGAAGAATAATCCGGCGGCGAAGAGGTAAGATCTCCCCCCGCAATGGTATTAAACGAAGTTACCAGCTGCCTAAAGGGAACGGTAAGGCGGTAACTTGAAAAAACAGCGGCCGCCGCGGCGGCCAGGGCCAGGGCCAGGACCACCATGATGACGGTCCGCAAAAGCCGCATGTTTTCGGAGCGGAGAAGTTCCAGGGATCCCGAGGATACCAAAAACCATTCGGTGCCCTCCACCGGGGCGGAACAAAAGTATTCGTTGCCGTTTAAGGATACGGTTACGGCGTCCGAGAACACTTCGTTTTTGTCAAGGTTTTTTATATCCTCAAAGATGTTTCTTTCAAGGACATACCGGGGATCGTCATGGATAATATATACCCCGTTTGAGTCGATAAGGGCCGTCCTGCCGTCGGGGGTGATCTTTTTTGAGGTAACAATCTCCGCAATGACGCCCAGGGACACGTCCACCGCCATAACCCCGGTGGTTTCCCCTCTTGAGTTTTCCGCGGTACGGGCAACGGTTATGACGATGCCCTGGGTGTCGGCGTCAATATAGGGGTCCACCAGGACGGTCTTTCCCGAATTCGCCATGGCCGCCTTAAACCAGGGACGATCCGGCGGGTCCCAGTCCGGGTCGGGCACCCAGCCGGAGCCGTCAATGTAATAGCCTCCGGGGGTGTACATGGATGTGACGGTCCCGTAATACAGATCGGAAGTGTCGGGTACAAAAGCGGCAATCCGGGCCATCATGGCCTGTATGGCTTCATGATCGTCGATGGTGTTGACGATTGCCGCCGCGTTAACAACCATGTCCTTAATGGGGGCAATGGCCCGGACTACGCTGGCGTCAAGGTACTGCATGGTAACCGCCGCCGTGGTTTTGATGTTTTCTTCCATTATGCGGTTGATGTTGCTCATAAAGACAACCGTTACTGCCGCCGAGATAACCAGCACAAGGGCAAGGCACAAAATCAGGATCTGCGCCGCCAGGGGAAAATGCTTTTTTTTCAAGTTGTTCCGCCTCGCTTTTTTTCTGCCTAACAGTATACCCGCAGAGCGGCGGACGGTCCAGACCTCTTTCGCGGGCCTCAGGATAAACGTATAGAAGCAAAAAAGAGGAAAATGGACCACTGACCTCACGGACAACACAGACGTAAAAAAATTATCTATAATAATTCGTCCTTAATTAGTCCGCGGATCTGTCTGTGGGGTCGGTGTGGTCCGTGGTTATTCTTTTTTCCACTTCATGAGTTTTACTCCTTCACAAAATTACGAAAGGGGGTCCCTGGAAAGAAAAATTGTCAAGAGTAAATGGGTATAAATAAAGGTAAATTGGCATAAATCAATAGTTTGCCAGCAGAATATAGGGCCAAAATAACCGATTTTGGAACTGGCTCACTTATTCGACTTTTTCGACTTTGCGGTTTATTCTTTTTATTCTTATTTTCTTCCCTTCCTTCTTTTCGCGTTCCCCTTTCGCGTTTTCCGCGGTCTTGTTTCGGTTCCATCCGTGTTCCTGTCTGTGAGGTCCGTGGTAAATTGAAAATTCCTGCCTTGGCCTAGAGGAGGTTCGTGGGGTCCGGGTCCACCTCGATGTAAACCCCGGGAATCTTGCCGAATTCCCTAAGCCAGTCCCGGAGAACGGGGCGGATGGAACCCAAACGCCGGGCCCGGAGGAGCAGGTGCCGACGGTAGTTGCCGGCAATCTGGGAGAGGGGGCACTCGGAAGGGCCCAGAACTTCAAATTTTCCCTCCCCCCGGCGCCTTAGTTCCCCGGCAAAGTCTTCGATTCCCCGGCGGACCTTAGCCTCGTCCTTCCCCCGAAAGTTAATCCGGAAAATCCGGCAGTAGGGGGGAAATCCCAGGAGCCGCCGGTTTTCCAGTTCCTGCCGGTAGAAAAGCTCCTGCTCCCCCCGGGCGGCGCAGGCCACCGCAGGATGATCAGGACTGTAGGTTTGAATAATAACCCGGCCCCCCGGGGCAAAACGGCCCGCCCGGCCGGCAACCTGGGTGAGGAGGGAAAAAACCCGTTCCGCCGCCCGGAAATCCGGCAGATGCAGCCCCGTATCCGCCAGGATGATTCCCACCAGCCTAACCCCCGGAAAGTTAAGCCCCTTGGCCACCATCTGGGTGCCCAGGAGAATTTCCGTTTCCCCCCGGCGAAAGGCCCCAAGGATGGCCTCCAGCTTTCCCTTCCCCCGAATCTGATCCGAGTCGAGCCGGGCGGCCCTGATGCCGGGGAAGATTCGAAAAAGCTGTTCTTCCACCTGTTCGGTTCCGAAACCGGCGTAGCCCACGTCCAGGGAGGAGCAGGAAGGGCAGACCTTAACCGGCGGACAGGTGTAGCCGCAGTAATGGCAGACCATGGCCTGCCTCTCCTTGTGATAGGTTAGGCTTACGGAACAGTTCCGGCAAACCATCTGGTAGCCGCAGGTTTTGCAGTGAAAGAAATGGGAAAACCCCCGGCGGTTTAAAAAGAGGATGGCCTGGCCGCCCCGGAGACGGCAGTCCTTAATGGCGTCAATCAGGGTTTGGGAAAAGGGGTGGGGGCAGCCCTGCATATTGACCACCTCTATGGCGGGCAGGGTTCCCCCGGAGAGCCGCCGGGTGAGGGCGGAGTGTTCCATAGCTCCGGAGCGGCAAAGATGATAGGCCTCCAGGGACGGGGTGGCGCTTCCCAAAACCACCCGGGCCCCCTCTGTCCGGCTCCGGTAAAAGGCCACCTGCCGGGCGTGGTAGCGGGGCGTGGAATCGGATTTGTAGGAACCTTCGTGTTCCTCATCCACAATAATCAGGCCCAGGTCCCTAACGGGGGCAAAAACCGCGGACCGGGCCCCCAGAACCAGCCGGGTCTCCCCCCGGAGAAGGCGCATCCACTCCGCGTAACGCTGGGAAACGGTGAGCCGGGAATGAAGAATCGCCCCCTGGGCGCCGAAACGGGCCTCCACTTCGGCCTGAATCTGGTGGGAAAGGGCAATCTCCGGCACCAGGTAGATCACCCCCCGGCCGGCCTTGAGCATCCGCTCCGCCGCGGTAAGGAAAACCTCGGTTTTACCCGATCCGGTGATCCCTTCCAGGTAGTATAAGCCGCCGCCGGTTTCTTTCCCCGTTCCCAGGATTCCCTCCACCCCCTGAAGCTGCTCCGGGGATAGATCGAAAGTCCCGGTCCGGGGCATTTCAAAATCCCCCAGGGCGGGGGCGGCGGTTTCCCGGCGGCCCGCGGGCAGCATGGCCGACAGGGCTTCCCCGGGGCCGCAGAAGTAGGTCTGGGCCAGCCAAAAGGCCATCTCAACCTGCCGGGACGTGAAGAGGGGGGTCTCGTCCACCACCCGCAAAACCGGGGCCACCTTAAAGTCCCCCTCCGGCGCCTGGGGGGAGGAGGCGATCACGAAGCCCGTGAGCCGGCGCTTTGAAAAGAGGACCTCCACCCGGTAACCCAGGGGAACCGGGGGAGGGGTTTCGCAGAGGTAGGTAAAGCTGCGATCCAGGGGAAGGTTAAAGAGAACCTCCAGGTACAAGCTATTCCCCGCCTTCCCCGGTTTTCCCGGCCTCCGGGGCGGAGCGGAGGAGGTCCCGGAGACGTTTAAGGTCCTCCCAAACCAGGGGACGATACTCATCGGGGTTGCGGAGAACCCCGGAGGGATGATAGGTTACCAAAAGGGGAAACCCCCGGTAGGAGAGAAGCCTCCCCCGGAGGCGGCTTAAAGAAACATTTTCCCCGGAAAGGAGCTGCCCGGAAACCCTCCCCAGGGCTAAAATAAAGCGGGGCTTTAGCAGATCAAGCTGGCGGTTCAGGTAGGGCAGGCAGGCCTGGGTTTCTTCCGGAACCGGGTCCCGGTTTCCCGGGGGGCGGCACTTAACGGTGTTGGCGATGTAACAGTTGGTTTTCCGGGAAAGCCCCACCGAAGAGAGCCACTTGTCCAGGTACTGCCCCGCCGGCCCCACGAAGGGCCTGCCGCTTAGGTCCTCTTCCTGCCCCGGCCCTTCCCCCACCGCCAGGACCAGGGGCCGGGAAACCCCCTCTCCGGGGACGGCCCGGGTTCGTCCGCTTCCCAGGGGGCAGAGGCGGCAGCCTTCGATCGCCTCCGCTAGGGCCGCCAGGGTTTCGGCGGCGGGAAATTCGCCGGGGAGGGGAGGGGAGGGAGGAGCCTGGGGGACGGCCCGGGGACGGCGGACCCCGGAAAGGAGGAGGTCTTCAAAATCATTTAGGAGTTCTTCAAAAGCCTCAGCAGGCAACGAAGTCATCGTAAAATACCTTCTCCAAAAAGAGCCCCCGGGGAGGGGCCGGATAGTTTCCCAGGGAAGGGTTCCGGGAGAGGAGGATCTCCGGAAAGGCCTCTCCCCGGCCTTCCTTTTCCAGTTTCACCATGGCGCCCACCAGGTTGCGAACCATGTGCCACAGAAAGCCGTCGGCGGCAATCCTAAAAACCAGCCCTCCCGCCGCCGGGAAAAAGCCCGCGGCCCGGACCCGCCGGACCTTGCTGCGGCTGGGGTCCCCCGGAGCGGCAAAGGCGGAAAAATCCCGGCGCCCCGGCAGAAACCCCGCCATTTCATTTAGCCTGAGTATATCCGGCCTGCGGCGGAGAGTCCAGGAGTACCGGGCGATCCAGGGAGGGGCAGGGGCGGGTCCGGTGTGAAGGTAGTAATGATAAACCCTGAGCCGGGCGGAAAACCGGGCGTGGGTATCCGGGGGGGGAACAAAACTCCGCAGCGCCCGGATATCCCGGGGCAGCAGGGAATTAAGGGCGGCGGCGTACCGGGAGGGGGGGATATTCCCGTTGGGGGATTCAAAATGAGCCCCCTGCCCCCGGGCGTGAACCCCGGCGTCGGTCCGTCCGGAGGCCACCAGGGAGGTGGGACGGCGGTGAAGAACCTCCAGGGCTTTTTCCACCGTCCCCTGGAGGGTGGGGGCATTGGTTTGATACTGCCAGCCGGAGTAATCGGTGCCGTCGTAGGCCAGGACCAGGAAGATCCTATTTCCCATTGGGAGGACCGGAGGGAGGAGCGCCAAAGAGGTCCCCGACTTCGGCATCGGTGTTCCGGGAGTCCCAGTTTGTCAGTTCCTTGGTAAGGGTTTCGTGGAGGTCCTTGGAGCGGGTAAGGAGAACCTCGGGCTTATTTTTGGAAGCCTTGCCCATGCCGAAGATCCGGGCCACCGTCCGCTTGGCCTCTTCCAGGGCCTGCTGGCGGTACTCGGCGTTTTCCCTGGGGCCGTAACGGTACTCTAAAAGGGCGGAAAGGTAGAGAACCCCGTCGTAACCGTAGTTCTTATCCAGGTCCGGCCCCAGGTTGGGCACATCGGCCACGCTCTCCCGGCCCGTGGTTTCATTTTCCACCGCCTGTACGTAAAAAAAGGCGGCTTTGCGGTAAAACAGCCGGGAGAGGTAGTCAAAATTGTCCTGGGGGTGTAGACGGTGCAGATCCGTGCAAAGCCAGGCCGCCCGGAGAGCGCAGAGCCCCTGTTTAATGAGGGGGTTAAAATTTTTGGGGAAAGAATCGTAGCAGTACATGGCTAAAAAGTAGCTGGAGGCTCCTTCCTTGAGGGTTCGGGGGTTGTTGTAATCCAAAACCGGAAAGAGCTTCTTGATTCCCTGCTTTCGGGCATCGGTACTCCCCTGGAGGGCTTCCGCGGTGGGTCCGGGAACCTGGGAAAAATCCGAGCTAAAGGCCGCGTAGTAACATTCGGGACAAACCATGATCGAGTAAATCAGGGGGAAGACCTCCCCGAATTTCTGGGAGGGCTGGTAAAGCCGCCTGAGTTCATCGGTAAGTTCCCCGGCAATCAGCCGCCCCCGGCCGGTGTAGAGTTCTTCCCGGACCACCGGCGCCTGGCAAACCGGACATTCCGGGTTTTTCTTCGACAGAAAAGTAAGTTTTGCGCCATCTTCTAGCATTTTCCCTCCTTGGCCGGCATGACAGGAAGATTAGGAACTTGGGATGTCCTTAGCCTAGGTTCCTTCCATCAGCACGAAGGCTATGGCGTTGTCCCGCTCGTGGGTTAGGGACAGATGAAGCCGCCGTCCCCCGGCCCTGGCCATGGCCTCCGCGGCGGTACGATAGAGAATGATCTCCGGCCTCCCGTTAAACCGGGAATTGACCCGAATATCGGACAGCCGGATTCCCCGCAGGCCGGTGCCCAGGGCCTTGCCGAAGGCTTCCTTGGCGGCGAAGCGGGCGGCCAGGGAAAGGACTTGAGCGGAACCCCGGGACCGGGCGTCCGCCAGCTCTTCCGGGTGAAAAAACCGCTCGCAGATTCCCGGAATATTCACCCAGCGCCGCAGCCGGGCTACCCCGATGATATCCACCCCAACCCCAAGAATCAAGGCTGCCCTTCGGTGGAACGGACCTGCAGATTCAGGCGCTGGGGAGTCCAGGAAAGAACCGTGAGCCCCGGGGGCAGTTCCGGCCTCAGCTCTACCCCATAGGAACCGGGCCGGTCTATGGCCGAGCAGTCCACGGAAATAAAGATCTCCCCGGGAATGAGTTCGTTGAGCAGGAGCTCCGGCCCCTGAATCTGAATAACCCCGGTTTCGTCCCGGTTAAGAACCTCCAACCGGGGATCCAGATCGAGAAACATGAGGCCCACATTGGTAAGGGTCCGGGTTTCCACGGACTGACGGATGATTGCCAGGAATTCCACGGTGTTTCCCCCGGGAAAGGTAAGGAAGGAGTCGGTATTGCTGATGCTTACCCGCTGGGAAAAATCCCCGGTGCGTCCGGTAAGGTCGATATCCTCGGTAAACACCGAGGACAGATTTGCCAGATGCCGCTCCGGCCCCTGTACCTGGATGGTGGCCGGGTTGATCAGGTGCTGATCCAGCTCATAACCCGGAGCGGGATAGCTCGTCATGGAGGGCAGGACTTCCACCGTTTTATGGCCCAGCCGGTCAATTTCCGCGGTAATCTCCCGGGGAGCCGCGGTGATTTCCAGGGAGCCGGCCTCCGCCGCCCGGCCGGAGAACCGCAAAGTAACGGGTACCCGGAAGATCCCCTGGGCGTCATGGGCGGAGAAATCCGCATAGGCCTGAATGTCTTCCTCTAAAATCTGAAAAACCGCGGCCCCCTCCCCCCGGAGGGTGATGCGGACGCTTGCCGGATAATTGGCGGAGATAACGTAACCCTCCGCCACTTCTACATTGAGGGGAACGGAAAAATACCGGGATTCCAGGGAATTAACGGTATAAAACACATACAAAAAAATGGCCGCGGTTAGGCTTAATATCTTGGCGGGCCAATTATTTAAAAAACCCCGGAGGGTTTCGGTTAATTTTTTCACTTTTGGACCGCCCCGGAAACATCCCCCTTCTGCAAATTGAGGAGTTCCCGAAAGCTCCGGATAATCTCCATCCGGGTCATGTCGTAGCGCAGGTTGGAATTATAGGCCAGGGAAATGGCCCCGGTTTCTTCGGAAACCACCAGAATAAGGGCGTCCGATTGTTCCGCCATGCCCAGGGCGGCCCGGTGGCGGGTGCCGAAGCTCTTGCGGATGTCCGTCTGCTCGGACAAGGGAAGAAAACAGCCGGCGGCCGCCAGAAGCCCTCCCTGGACAACCACGGCCCCGTCGTGAAGGGTGGTGTCGTGCCCGAAAATGGTTAAAAGCAGGCTGGAGGAAAGAACCGCATCCAGCCGGGTCCCGGTTTCGATGATGCTCTTTAAGCCGATGTTCCGGGCAAAAACAATCAGGGCCCCCCGGCGCTTTTCCGCCAGCATCTCCACCGCATTGAGGACCGAATCAAACTGGACCTGCTTGGTGGCGGAGGAAAATTTAAGCCAGTCCTTCTGCCCCAGCCGGACCAGGATGGCCCGCAGTTCGGGCTGAAAGATGACCGCCACGGCGATGATCAGCATGGTGGCAAAGTTGGTTAAAAGCCAGAGAAGGGTTTTTAGATTGAAGAAAAAGGCCAGAACATAGAGAACCAGAAGAAAGGCCGCCCCCTTGACCAACTGCATAGCCTTGGTCTGAACCAGGAGTTTATAAATCTGGTAAATTAAAAAAGCCAGGATAAAGATATCCAAGACCGTTGAGAAGAAACCATTGGTCAGCCAAAAGCTCCGTAACCGCTCCATGGGTCTATTATAAGGGATTTGCGAAGGTTCAACAAGTCAACGGAGCTGTCAAGCCCCCGGGGCCTGAAATTGCCGAAGGTACGGGTGTTCCTTAGGATAACCCAAGTGGAAAGGGGACCGCCTCAAAAGGCAGAACCCCCAAAGCGCGGACACCCCGGAAACCCCGGCTCCCCTGGAAAAACAACTCTGGAAGGCCTTCCACCGGGTCCACGAATGTGT
>JAISRN010000032.1 GCA_031273605.1 Spirochaetales bacterium
TACCCGGACAAGAACTTTTTGACCGGTAAAATTGAAATCTTTCAGAGTTTTAAGAATCATGACAAGCCTCCCTTTTTTGGCGCTGGGTTTATTCTAATTCTTTCTTTGCCTTCTGTCTACAATGCGGGAAGCGGCGGCAGCCCTTCTAATTTAGGAAAACCAAACTAAAAATTATCGGAATTTGGCCCCAAGTTTAATCTCGCGGTTTGGACTCTTCATGCTATGGTTAGGGGCGGGGTTGGTCATCAGAAAATTTTCACGTTGACAAATTCCCAGGGGCCTCGTAAAATAGAATTAATGAAAGCATGGGAATATACCCGGGATAAAACCTTTTCCGCTCCGGTGGTTATTCTGCCGGAGGAACAACAAACCTGGACTTTGATTGCCGAAGGTGAAAAGGCTTCCGACGCCCTCCTGCTGGCCCAGTGGTCCAGCAGGGTTCCCGGCTCCGCGGCCCCGGAGAGCGTGATTGCCGGGGCGGTGCAATCCCTGGAAAGCCTGGGCTACGATGTGGGGGAATCCGAAAAGATCCTGGAAGAGGGCCTGGCGGCCCTGGAGCGGGGGGACACGGAGGAGCTTTCGATAATCACCGCCCGGCTTTACCGGAGTTTCGACTCCCTGCCCCGGAACCCCCGGTCCGAGCGCTGGAACTATCAGCCCTACGACACCTTTGAGGACTACCGCCGGGGGGTCGTTTTTCCCCAGCCCCGGCTTCCCGATCTAACCGGCCCGGCCTTTCGGGACAAAACCCGGGCGGCCTGGCTGGGACGCCTTGCGGGGGGCGCCCTGGGCACCGCCCTGGAGGGTTACGTTACCGCCCAGCTCCTTAAAAAATTCGGGGATATCCGGGGTTACGTCCGGGAACCCAACACCTACAACGACGACATCACCTACGAAATTGCCTTCCTCACCGCCTGCTTAAAAACCCGGAGGGAGGTTAGCTCCGCCGATATTGCCGAACAGTGGCTGGCCCTTATCCCTTCCGGCTGGTCTGCGGAGCAGGCGGCTCTGGACAATCTGCGGAAGGGCATTTACCCCCCGGAAAGCGGAACTTATAAAAACCCCTTCCGGGAGTGGATCGGCGCCCAGATGAGGGGGGCTATCTGCGGCCAGGTGGCGCCGGGAAATCCGGAAAAGGCGGCCCGGCTGGCCTGGACCGACGGGGTCATTTCCCACTCGGGGAACGGCGTTTTAGGGGAAGTTTTTAACGCGGTTCTCACCTCCCTGGCTTTTGTCCGCCAGGATATGCGGGGCCTGTTAAAAGAAGCCATTGCCCTGATCCCCCGGGACAGCGAGTACGCCGGGGTTCTTGACTTTGCCCTGACCCAGGCCCGGGGAGGTTCTTTTGAAACCGCCTGGGCGGCCTGCGAACAGCGGTATCAAAAGTACAACTGGATCCACGCGTATCCCAATGCCGCGGCGGAGGTGGCGGCCTTTTGGTTTGGGGAAGGGGATTTTGACGAAACCATGCGCCTCATTGCCCTCTGCGGCCAGGATGTGGACTGCAACGCCGCCCAAATGGGGGCCGTTTTGGGGGCTATGAAGGGTACCGCCGCCATTGATTCCCGCTGGTACGCTCCCCTGGGGCAGAAGATTAGCACCTACCTGCGGGGCAGTCACAAAGAAATTGACTTAGAAGAGCTTATCGGACAAACCGTGGAAGCGGCGGGGCGCTAATTTTTCATTTGATGCCATTTCAAAATATCAAATATAATAATGTTTTTTTGTTTTGAGCCTGATTTTCTTAGGAGGAAAAAATGGGTAAATTAAGATTTTTATGGGCAGTCTGCTTAACGGCGCTGCTCCTGTTCGGCTCCTGCAACGCCAAGGAATCCGATGGCAGCCAGGAAGGGCCCCTCAGGGTGGCCCTGCTTATCAACGGAAACCTGGGAGATAAGTCCTTCCACGATTCCGCCAACAACGGCATGGCCATGATCCGGGAGCAGTTGGGATGCCAAACCACGGTAGTGGAAGTGGGGTACGACGATTCCAAATGGGAACCGGCCTTCCGTGATCTCTGCGATGAAAAGTATGACATTCTCATCTGCGGAACCTGGCAAATGCAGGAAATTGTTACCAAGGTGGCCCTGGACTATCCGGATCAAAAGATCATCGTTTATGATACGTCCATGGATTACGCCGCCGACACCCAGGGGAACTACAAGAATATCTACTCCATTGAGTACAAACAAAACGAAGGCTCCTACCTGGCAGGGGTCCTGGCGGCGGGGATGAGCCAAACCGGGGTTATCGGTTTTGTGGGCGGCATGGATAACACCGTTATCCGGGACTTTCTGGTGGGTTACATTCAGGGCGCCAAAGACCTTAATCCCGCCATCAAGGTAATCCCTTCCTTTGTCGGCAACTTCTCCGACACCGCCAAAGCCAAGGAACTCACCTTTGCCCAGTACCAAATGCGGGCAGACGTGGTTTTTTCCTGCGCTTCCAACGCCGGCGAGGGGGCCCTTCAAGCCGCCAAAGAGAGAAGCCGTCTGATCATCGGGGTAGACTCGGATCAGGCCATGCTCTATCAGGAAACCGATCCCGTACTGGCCAATCTGATCATGAGCTCCATGCTGAAAAGGGTGGACCAGTCCCTCTTTTTATCCGTTCAGGCAGCCCTGCTGGATAACCTGGCCTGGGGCAGCCGGGTTGTTTTGGGAATTAACGAGGAGTGCGTGGGCCTGGCGGACAACCCCATTTACCAAAGGGTGGTTTCCCCGGAGGTCCGGCAGGTAGTTGACGATTACACCGGCCGAATCCGCCGGGGAGAGATTCAGGTGGTTACGGCCTTCGGCATGGACCAGCCGGCCTTCACCAATTTTATCAACCAGGTGCGGCCGTAATTTTAAAGTTTCTTGAGTCTTCCGTTTTTGAAACGGAAGGCTCTTGAACTTAAAGAAAAGCGGCTTAAGGCGCCATACGAGACAGCCATGGCAGAAGACCTTCTTAGGATGGAGGGGATCGTTAAGATCTACTCTAATGGAGTGGTAGCCAACAACGGCGTTGACTTTAGCGTTAAGGCCGGGGAGATCCACGCCCTGGTGGGAGAAAACGGCGCGGGCAAAACCACCCTGATGAAAATCCTCTTTGGAATCGAAGAGGCCACATCGGGGAATCTCCTTTTAAACGGCCTCCGGGAAACCATTAAATCTCCCATTGACGCCATTCAAAAGGGCCTGGGGATGGTTCACCAGCACTTCATGCTCATTGAATCCATGACCGTGGCGGAAAATATCGTCCTGGGAATGGAGCCTGAAACAGGGCTTTTGCTTAATCAAAAAAAAATCCTCTCCGACGCCCGGAACATCATTGAAAAATACAATTTTCCCATTAACCCCCAGGATCGGATCCGGGACCTTCCCACCGGCACCCGCCAAAAGGTGGAGATCTTAAAAGCCCTGTTCCGGAATGCCCGGATTCTCATTCTGGATGAACCTACCTCGGTTCTGACTCCCCAGGAAACCACGGAGCTTTTTGAACAGTTAAAAACTTTAAAAAACCTGGGCCACACCATTATTTTTATTTCCCACAAGTTAAATGAAATTAAAGAGATCTGCGACCGGATCACCATCATGAGGAATGCCGCCACTGTGGGGGTATACGAGGTGGCCAAGATCAGCCAGCAGGAAATATCCAGCCTTATGGTGGGCAAGGATATTGATCTTAACCTTAACAAAACCCCCGCCCGGCCCGGAGAAACGGCCCTTAGGGTCCGGGACCTGGTGGTAACGGATATTAACAAGCGGCGGCTTTTGGAAAGCGTGAGCTTTAGGCTTAGGCGGGGGGAGATTTTAGGTATTGTGGGGGTAGAAGGCAACGGCCAGCGGGAATTGGTGGAATCTATCACCGGTCTGCGCAAGCCCGAAGGGGGAAAGGTTGAACTCTGGGGAAAGGACCTGACTAGTCTTTCAATTAAGGGGATCCGCCGCCTGGGGCTTGCCCACATTCCCCAGGACCGGATGAGCAAAGGGGCCGCCCTAACCTCGTCTATTAAGGAAAATCTCATTTCCGTAGCCTACGATAGCCCCGAACTTTCCCGGGGGCCCCTGTTAAACCTTAAAAAAATTGACCGGTGGTGCCGGGACCTTATCCGGGATTACCAAATTAAAGCCTCCTCTCCGGAGGTTCCGGTTAAGATGCTTTCCGGGGGCAACATTCAAAAGGTGGTGGTGGCCCGGGAGTTTTCCGGAGATTTAGGCTGCATCATTGCCGATCAGCCCACCCGGGGCATTGATGTGGGGGCCGCTTCTTTTATTCACCATAAGCTGCTGGCCCTTAGGGACTCAGGGGCCGCCATCCTTCTTATCTCCGCGGACCTCTCGGAGGTGATGGAGCTAAGTGACAGCCTCTTGGTCATGTTCGGCGGCCGCTTGGCGGCCTACTTTGAATCCCTAAGCAGCGTTACCGAAGAAGAATTGGGGCTGTACATGCTGGGCTTGAAGCGCCAGTCAGACGAAGAAATCAAAAGGTGTTCCGCATGAAAGATCCCGGTCAAAACAAGATAAGCCTGGAAAACCGGTTTGAGGCTCTGCGGTTTTTTTGCGCCATCGGCATAGCCATTCTCCTGTCCTTTGTTATCATCATCCTGGTAAGCCGGGAACCCTTTACGGCCCTCCGGAACCTTTTTCTGGGCCCCCTCTCTTCGATGAGGCGTTTTGGAAATGTGGTGGAGCTGGCCATCACCCTGACCTTTTCCGGCCTGGCGGTGGCGGTGATGTTTTCCGCCAACCAGTTTAACATGGGGGCGGAAGGTTCTTTTTACGCCGCCGGCGCGGTGGCCGCCATGACCGCCCTGGGGCTTCCCCTCCCGCCGGTAATCCATCCCCTGTTTGCCATTTTGCTGGGCGGCCTTACCGGGGCGGTGATCTGCGCCATTCCCGCCCTGCTTAAGGCCAAGTGGGGCGCCTCGGAGCTGGTGTCTTCCCTTATGCTTAACTATGTGTTTTTCTACTTTACCCGGTACTTCTGCAACACCGTTTTTAAGGACCCCGACTCAGGCTATGTTTCAACCTACCTTCTGCCCCTAACAGCCAAGCTGCCCCGAATCATCGGGGGTACCCGGATTCACCTGGGGCTCTTTATCGTTATCGCCGTAACCCTCCTCACGGTTATTTTTATAAAGCGAACCCGCTGGGGTTACGCCCTGATCCAAACCGGCCGGAGCCCCGGATTTGCCGGGTACTCCGGCATTAACACCTCCTGGGTGCTGATCTATTCCCAGCTCCTGGGGGGCTTTATTGCCGGAGTGGGGGGATCGGTGGAAGTTCTGGGGATGTATGATCGCTTTCAGTGGCAAAACCTGCCGGGCTATGGTTTTGACGGGGTTATCGTGGCCATCCTGGCCCGGAACAGGCCGGCCTGGGTTCCCGTGGCGGCTTTCCTCTTATCCTACATCCGCATCGGGGCGGATCGCATGTCCACCGCCACCGACGTAACCAGCGAAATGATCGCCATCATCCAGGGAATCATCATCATGCTGGTAGCGGCCCAGGCTTTTATGAGCCGGCAGCGGCAGAAGATGCTGATAAAGGAGATCCGCAGTCATGGCTGATATTTTTCATTATATTTTTGCCGTTGATTTTGCCTACTCGGCGCTGCGGGTAACCACCCCCATTCTCTTTGCCGCCATTGCCTCGGTGGTGGCGGAACGATCCGGGGCCTCCAACATTGCCCTGGAGGGGATCATGCTCTTTGCCGCCCTCTTTGGGGCCATTGGCTCCGGCCTTACGGGAAGTCTCCTCTGGGGCTTTCTGGCTGCCCTGGGGGGAGGGCTGGTGATAGCCCTGCTCCTGGCCTACTTCGGCCTGTTCCTGAAAACCGACATCATCCTGGCGGGCATTGCCCTGAATACCCTGGCCACCGGGGGAACCGTCTTCCTCATGTTCGCCATTATCGGCGATAAGGGCTCCACCACATCCCTCATTTCCCGGAGCTTTCCCCGAATCGACATTCCCCTGATCCGGTCCATTCCCGTGCTGGGGCCCATTATTTCGGGACAAAACACCCTCACCTACCTGGCCTTCATCACGGTTTTTTTGGTTTGGGCGCTGCTGTTTAAAACCCGGCTGGGCTTGCGTATGCGGGCGGTGGGGGAAAACGCCGAAGCGGCGGCCTCGGTGGGAATCTCCATTAAGCGGACTAAATTTACCGCCCTCATAATTTCCGGGCTTTTAGCCGCCACCGGGGGGGCCTTCCTTTCCATGGGTTACATGAGCGGCTTTACCCGGAATATGGTTTCCGGCCGGGGGTTTATCGCCCTGGCCGCCGCCGCCATGGGGCAGCTCTCCCCCCTGCCTACCCTCCTGGCCTCCCTGGTTTTCGGCTTTTTTGACGCCCTTTCCAACATCCTGGCGGCCATGAGAATCCCCGATGAATTTGTGAAGATCATTCCCTACCTTGCCACAGTGGCGGGGTTGGTTATCTTCAGCGCCCTGCAGGTCTGGCGGCTCAAGGGGAAAAGAGCGGAGGCCCTCAAGGCACAGGGGAAGGAGGAAAAAAGTGGCGCCTAAAATTCCTGTGATCATCGACTGCGATCCGGGGCACGATGACGCGTTGGCCCTCATCATGGCCCTTGCCTCGGATAAACTGGATGTCCGGGCGGTTACGGTAACCGGGGGCAACCAAACCCTGGCCAAAACCTTAAACAATGCCAAACGGATTTTAAGCTATATCGGGAAGCGCCCCCTCCTGGCGCGGGGGGCGGACAAGCCCATGTTTAGGGAACTGACCATCGCTCCCCAGGTTCACGGAGATTCCGGCCTGGACGGGCCGGTGATTCCCCAGGCGGATTATCCCGTGGAACCCCTCCCGGCGGTGGACCTGATGCGCCGGATCATCGCCGAAAGTCCGGCCCCTGTTACCCTGCTGGCCACCGGCCCCCTGACCAACTTAGGGATTCTCCTTACCGCCTACCCGGAGGTCCGGAGCCAGGTGGGCCGGATAAGCCTGATGGGGGGCGGCCTGGGGGGAGGCAACTGGACCTCCGCGGCGGAGTTCAACATCCTGGTAGATCCGGAAGCGGCGGCCATTGTTTTTTCCTCCGGGCTGCCCATCACCATGTGCCCGGTGGACGTAACCCACAAGGCCATGATCATGCGATCGGAAGTGGAGGCCCTCCGGGCCCAGGGGGGCAGGGTATCGGTGTTTGCCGCGGAACTGATTGACTTCTTTTTTAAATTCCACACCGCCCAGGGTTTTCCCGGCGCCCCCCTCCACGACCCCTGCGCGGCGGCCTGGCTAATAGCGCCGGAGCTGTTTACGGTTCAGGACCTGTCCGTAACGGTGGAAACCAGGGGGGAACACACCACGGGGATGACCCTGGCGGACCGCCGGCCCTGGAGCGGGGCCAAGCCCAACGTCTCGGTTTGCCTGGATGTAAAGCGGGAGGAGCTTATCCGGCTCCTGGCCCGCTGTTGCGCTGCCTACGGGGATTAGTC
>JAISRN010000150.1 GCA_031273605.1 Spirochaetales bacterium
TTAACATTTTCAAGAGATAAATCCGACAATAGGATTGATGAATTGAAGAATTATATACCAAATAAATTCCATCTCATTGAATTAGCAACTACCTGACAATTTCAATAATTTGGGGAATACTATGTTTATACGGTTGTCAATAGTTTTTTGAGTATGTCGCCTAACAGGCTTGTTGCGGAATATGGATCCGACTGGCTTTCTCGGTAATCTTGTTTCCCAGGCCGTTGATATAGATATTGGGCGAAAAGGGCTGGCAGCCGATGGCGAAAAACACTCCGGTCGCATTCATTACGAGGAGGGGATTTCCGGTTCTTTAACATTATTTGCGAGATATGTTAAAAATTTGAGTTGACAAGGAGCCGGCAAGGTTTATAATTGTCTTTAATTTAATTAATAATTCTCCGGAGGATGCCATGAAAAAAAATCAAGTAAAATTAACTAGGCTTATTGCGGCAGGATGGATGCTGTTTTTGTTAAACGGCTGTATTTCTATCCCTGTTAATCGTGTTTATGATCAAACGATTCCTGAAAGCGAGCAAAGCGTACTTAAAGTGGGGGTACATCTTAAGGTTGTGCTTTTTGACGGGGAAAAGGTACGCTGGCCGGCCTATTCTCAAATCAACATTCCCCCGGGCCCCCACACAATCGTGCTTTCTTATTTTGAACAAGAACAAAACGGAAATCAGACAAGAACGTATAGCGGTAATCACGTAACCACTTTTGAGTTTCAACCCGGCAGGATATACGAAACAACCGTAAGCCGGATCGGTAATTACGCCAATTATTCCTTTGTAAACAACGGCGTAACAGCCTTTGCCGTTCCGGGAGAAAATGAAACCCTTGTGACTTTTACAAAAACAGGGCTGGGCGATTATCCCTCCTATGTTCATATCCGGGGAGGGGACATAAGCGCTGTCTTTTATGTTACCCGGGGGAACCCCGTCCGGGAGGTAGTTCCCCATGGAACCTATACCCTTTATGGCAGTAAAAGCCGGGGTGGAGAGGGGGGACAGCGGGTCGAAGTTGAAGCCGAATCAGAGGTTCTCAATATTGACGTTATAGGCGCTACCCTGTTCACAAACCCCGAAATTAGGCTGGCTAATTAAAGGCAATCCGGAGGGGACCGGGGCTTGAAAGCGGCCCCGGTTACTCCAGCAATTCGTCCAGGCTGCTTTCTACCTCGATAAGGGAAGCGCACACCCTAAAGGCCCGGCGGCGGATATCCTCGTCCGGGGGAACCAAATCGGGCACCATGATGGGGCGCATCCCGGCGGCCTCCGCCCCCCGGATTCCCGCATAGGAATCCTCTAATACCAGGCAGGCCGGCGGGGGCAGGTTCAGTTTGGCGGCGGCGGCTAAAAAAATATCCGGTTCGGGCTTGCCCCGGCTGATCTCGTCCCCGCAGACCACCGCGGAAAAGTACCCCTCCAGGCCGCTCAGGGCCAAAAGGGTTTCCGCATCCCGCCGGGCGGAGGATGTGGCCAGGGCTATTTTTAGGCCCCGGTTCTGCAAAGTCCTTAAAAGTTCCCCGGCCCCGGGCTTTTGATCGACCCCCTGGGTGGTAAAATGCTGATAAAGGGCCAGGTAGACGGCCTTTTCCCATTCTTCCAGGGGAAAATCGGGGCCCAGCTTTTCCCGGTAGATCTCCCTGGTCCGGCGGTGGTTTGTTCCCAGGGTAATATGGTAAATCCTGTCTTCCAGATAACCCCCCAGTTTTTCAATCTGCTCTTTTCCGACTTTCAGATACAGGGATTCCGTATCCAGCAGCAGACCATCCATGTCAAAAATAATCCCTTTTATGCGGTTAAGCCCGGCGGCAGCGTTCATTTTTTTCCTCAGTATCCTAAATTTTCGCCCACCAGGAGAACTTTTATCCGGCCCTTGGGATTGGATCGCCGGGTAAAAACGGTATGAGAGCAAATGCAGTCATCGGTTAGGCAGTCGGCGCAGAATCCGGTTTTGGCGCAGGGGGTGTTTTTGTTTAACCTTTGAACATTTAAGGGCGACGCGGTTTGCCGGATCCGTTTTAGGGCCGAATCTTCATCGGCGGCGAGCTTGTTGATTCCGGCTATCACCAGCACATTTTCCGGCCCAAACAAAAGGGAGGCCAGCCGGTTTCCCAGACCGTCAATGTTAACCAAAATTCCTTCCAACGTAAGGGCGTTGGTACTCATAATGTACCAGCGGCACCAAAAAACCTCGCTGTAAATCCGGCGCTTTTCCTGGGGGTTGGGGGCGGCGTCCCGATCCAAAAGGGTAAACAGCCCGGCATTATCTTTTAAATATTTTTCCAGGCCGATTTCCGCCATGGTCATGGTACCCCCCCAGGAAACGGAGGCCCCCGGCTCTATCAGGGCCTTAGCCTTTTCTAAAGCGGCGGCGGCGTTTTCTTCGTAAAAAGCCTCAAAGCCCCGGCGGGTTAAATTCTTTAAAACCCTCTCCGCGGTAACCCGGTTGTAATTCTGCCTTGGATCCATAAGAACTCCTTAAATAACAAAAAAAAGGCCGCCCCTTATTAACCCTTGGTCTTTAAGTAAGGCGGCCTTCATAAAATAAAATCTGCAGGCCCGAAGGCGCTTTATCGGCCCTCCGGCACGGAAAACCTTTTTACCGGTTAATCTCCGCACGGCTGGTGGGAATCCGAATCCGGCCGGCTTTCATATCGGCAATAGCGGCGGCAATCCGATCTTTAACCGCCTGGGGGATTTGAGAATCAAAGCCGTGGAAGGGGGCAAGGCCCACCGCATCCCGGTCAATTCCGTAAACCTGGGTGCCCCCGGCAAAGGTTCCGTTGGCAACGGATTCGGCTACCAGGTAGGTGGCCTGAACAATGTCCTTCATGGCAGAGGTAACAACGGTGTTAGGAGCGACGGCGTTTTGATCGATGTCTACGCCGATGGCAAGAACCCCTCTTTCATCACACGCGTTAATAGAGCCCAGCCCGGTTTGGCCGGCCGCATGAAAAACAATATCGGCGCCCTGATCGATCATGGCCAGCGCCGCTTCTTTACCCCTGGCTTGGTCGGTAAAGCTGTCGGTGGTAACGCTGATCACATTTACGGTGGGGTTAACCGAGCGGGCGCCGGCGATAAAGCCCACTTCATACCTTTCTACCGCGGGCACCAGCATGCCCAGAACAACCCCAATGGTGTTTTGGCTGTTCAGCTTGCCGGGAATGGCGGAAGCGTATTGCTGGGTTAAAAGACCGGCCAAAACGCCGGCAAGATAACCACACTCATGCTCGTTAAAAAGCACCCCTTGAAAGTTGGAAGGGTCCCCCGGATTGGTTCCGATGTCAATGCCGGCAAAATAGGTGTCGGGATTGTGAGTTGCGGTTTCCTTTACCGCCTCTTCCATTAAAAACCCTACCGCCACAACGAGTCTGGCGCCGTCTTCGGCAAGGCCCGTCAGGTTGGGAATGTAATCGGTCTGCTGCTTGGATTCAACCACCACAACCTGGGCGCCAAGCCGGTCCCTGGCCAGCAAGAGCCCCTGGTAAGCGCCGTCGTTGAAAGATTTATCTCCCAGGCCGCCCACATCGGTGGCCATAGCCATAACGGCGCCTCCGGTGCTTGCGCCTTCCCTGCCCGGCCTGGCAAAAGCTATTCCGGCCACAAGGCATACCATTAATACAACCAGTAATACTTTTTTCATCCTTTTCCTCCATAAAAATTGTTGCTGTCGAGTCAAAAAATAGTCAAACTTTTTATAAATTTAGATTACAACTTATTACTCTTTAAGTCAAGAGGAGGAGGCCGGAAGTTTCCCATGGCTTAAGGGGCGGCTCATTCCGACTTTTCGATCATAAAGTCCTTGCCGTCCGCCTTGGGAGCCCGGGATCGGCGCACCAGGCCGGCTACGGCAATGATGCACAAAACATAGGGAAAGATAATAAAAATTTCCGCGGGTATCCTAACCCGGCTCATGATCTGAAACCGGATCTGCAGGGCATCGGCAAAGCCAAAAAAGAGGGCGGCCAAATAGGCCCCGATGGGAGACCAGCCTCCGGAAATCATCGCGGCCAGGGCAATAAAGCCCTTTCCCGAGGTCATCCCCTCGCTAAAGGAAACGGCGTTCTCGATGGACAGGTAGGCCCCCGCCGCTCCCGAAAGCAGCCCGGAAATAAAAACCCCCAGGTAACGAATCTTATAAACCGAAACCCCGATGGTTTCTAAGGCCAGGGGATGCTCCCCCGCCGCCCGGATATGAAGGCCGGTTTTGGTTTTGCCCATGAGAATGGTGGCGGCAATGAGGATAAGAAACGAAAGATAGACAATAGGCGTCTGGTTAAAGAGCAGGGGGCCCAAAAGGGGAATCCGGCTTAGGCCGGGAATGGCAAACTGGTAGGCCTTAAGAGAAATGGGGATGGAATCGGTAGTTCCCGGATGGCCGTAAAAAAGAATCATCAAATAACGGGTAACTCCCAGGGCTAAAATATTGAGCACCGCCCCGGAAACCGTATGATCCATGTGAAGGGAAATAGTGGCGGCCCCGTGGATCAGGGAGAAAATGCCTCCTCCCAGGATGCCCGCCACAAGGCCAACCCAGGGGCTGCCGGAAAGGAAAGTAAAAACCACGGCCATAAAGGCCCCTACTACCATGATGCCTTCCATGGCAATGTTGACTATTCCGGAGCGTTCACAGATGGTAGCGCCGATGGCTGCCAGGGCAATGGGGGTAGCCAGCCTAATGGTAGAAACCAAAAGATCCGCATTAAAAATGGCAAGGAAAGTGTTCATGCCAGTCCCTCCTCTGCCCGGGCTTTCCGGCGCGATACCAGCCGGTTTCCCGCCCAACTGTAAATGTATTTGGCTACAATGAGAAAGAGAATCATCCCTTTGATAATCTCAACAATGGCGCCGGGAACGCCGGTGGTCCGGGACATATACTGCCCTCCCGCATCCAGGGCGCCCCAGAGAAGGGAGGTGAAAATAATGCCTATGGGATGGTTTCCCGCTAAAAGGGCGACGGAAATTCCGTTAAATCCGTAGCCGGCGTCCAGATTTTGAAACATCTTATGATTAAGCCCCAGGGTTTCCGTAACCCCCGCCATGCCGGCCAAAAACCCCCCCATAACCAGGGCCAGGATAATGTTGCGCCCCACGGAAATGCCCTGGGCCCGGGCGGCGTCGGCGTTGGCCCCTACGGCCCGGATTTCGTAGCCGTACTTGCTCCGGTTTAAGAAGAAATTTATGGCCACGGCGGTTATCAGGGCAATTAAGATGCCTATATGGAGCCGGTAATTAGCCTCCGGAAGAAAGGAGCTAAAGTAGGGCAAAAAGTTTGTCCGGATAATTTCATCGGTAACGTAAACATGGGTAGAGGTAGCCGGATCGCCGCCGTTGGCCAAAACAAAAATAGGGGAAAGATACCGGGCAATGTGGGCAAACATCATGGTGGTAATCACCTCGTGGGCGCCGGTTTTAACTTTTAATACCGCGGGGAAAATGTTATAGGCGGCGGCCGCTGAGGCGGAAATAAGGTAAATAAGAACAATGCTTAAAAAGGGGGGAAGGCCGAGTTTAAGCCCCAGGTAGGTGGCCGCCATAGTGCCGATATAGTATTGCCCCTCGGCGCCGATGTTAAAGAGGCCGGCCTTAAAGCCAATGGCAATGGAAAGGCCGGTAAAAATTAAGGGCGTTGCATTGAGTACCGATACGTGCCAGTTTCGGATAAACCCCCCATAAAAAAGGGACTTGAGAACCGTCAGGGGATCGTAGCCGGTGATAATCATGATGAGTATCGCCAGTATCATAGAGCAAAGGATCCCCACCACCGGGACCATGAGCTTTTTTCCCATCAACTTAACGTTTAATTTAGCCTCGGCCGGCCCCAGGGTTATAACTTGGCGGATAAAGTAAAGGATTCCCGCCAAAAGAATCAGGAAAAACCCCCAAAAATAGGCGGCTAAATAGAGAATGGCCCCCAGAATTAAAAAGACAATGATAAGAACCAGAAAAAGACCCGGCAAAAACTTTTTGGAATTATTCATGGCTCCGCTCCTTGCCTCCGGTCATATAAAAGCCCACTTCTTTTTCGTTAGTACCGCCGGCTTGAAACTCTTTAATGATCTGCCCTTCGTAGATGATTAAAATCCGATCCGACAGGGAAAATATCTCCTCCAGTTCCAAAGAAATAAGAAGAATGGCCACATCGTTATCCCGCATCCGCAGAATCTGGGTATGAATGTACTCAATGGCCCCCACGTCTAACCCCCGGGTAGGCTGAGAAACCAGGAGAAATTCCGGCGTCCAGCTAAATTCCCGGGCCAGGATTACCTTCTGCTGATTGCCCCCGGAGAGCTGCTCCGCCGGAACTCCCACGCCGGGGGTGCGGATATCAAAATCCGTAACCAGTTTTTTGGCATTGCTCTGCATATAATCCCGGCACAGGTTAAACCAGCCGGCATTGGGCTTGTCCAGGTGGTGTCCCAGGGCCATATTTTCGGAAATGGTCATGGGAAGAACCAGGCCGAAGCGCCGCCGGTCCGCAGGGACATAGCCCATTTTTTTTCGAATGCGAAATTGGGTGGAATCGCCGTTGATAATTTTGTCTTTATAAAGGAGGCTGCCGGATTCAATCCGGCGCAGTCCCCTGATAGCCTCCGCCAATTCCGCCTGGCCGTTGCCGTCTACCCCGGCAATGCCCACGATTTCCCCCGGCGCCGCCGCCAGGCTAAGGTTTTTAACCACAGGAATTTTGTTGTCCCCGATTACGGTTAAATTGTTAATTGTAAAAACCGGCGGCTTGGTTACCTCTTTTGGGACTTTATTAACCGTAAGCACCACATCCCGGCCTACCATGTAATTAGCCAACTGCGCCTTAGTAGCCTCGGCGGTCCGGTGCACCCCGGTAATCTCCCCCCGCCTTAGAATGTAAACCCGGTCGGAAATAGCTTTTACCTCTTCCAGTTTATGGGTAATGATAATGATGGAAACCCCGGTTTCCACCAGCTTGCGGATCACCACGAATAATTCATCAACTTCCTGGGGAGTGAGAACGGCGGTAGGTTCGTCTAAAATAAGGATTTTGGCTTTTCGGTAAAGAGCCTTGAGAATCTCCACCCTTTGCTGAAGCCCCACGGAAAGGTTTTCAATTTTCTCGTCCAGGTCTACATGAAGGTGGTAGCGTTCAGAAAGCGCCCTAACCTCTTCCCGGGCCGCTTTGTAGTCGACAAAGCCGCCCCGCCCCGGTTCAACCCCCAGGATAATATTTTCCGTTACCGTGAGAGTCTCCACCAGCATAAAGTGCTGATGAACCATCCCCAGGCCATGCCTGATGGCGTCCCGGGGCGAGGCAAAGGTAACGGCCTGGCCGTTAAGAAGAATCTCCCCCGAAGTAGGCTTGTAAAGGCCGTAGAGGATGTTCATCAGGGTAGATTTCCCTGCGCCGTTTTCCCCCAGGAGAGCTAAAATTTCACCGGTATAGAGCTTGATATTAATGTTGTTATTTGCCAAAACCTTGGGGAACTGTTTTACAATACTGAGCATTTCCAGACAGATTTGTTTTTCTCCCGTTAATGCCATAGGCCCCCCCCTTTTTTTGTTTTAATTGTGCCGAAAATGAGTATTTATGGCAAGGCCTTGCCTTGCCGCAAAATCAGGCTACTCCGGCCGCTCTTCAGCGGGGTTGTTTAGTTTTAAATCGTGCTTTTTCAAAAGGCCCCGGAACCGGTCGTAGCTGACCCCCAGCAGGGCGGCGGCCTGAATCTGGCTGCCCCGGGTCCGGTTTAAGGCCCGGTCAATGTAGTCTTTTTCCAGGGCTTCCCGGGCCCCTTCCAAATCAAAGCCCCTTTCATCCGGCTCTCCGGGGGCGGCCAAAGAGGGGGAAGGAGAGTCCTCTTCCTGGGGAAAGGGGTTAAGAAAGGGGTCCATGGCCCAATGGGAAATTTCATTCCCCTCGGAACGATAAACCCCCCGTTCCACGGTGTTTTTTAGCTCCCGGATGTTGCCCGGCCAGGGATAGGCTAAAAGCTGTTCCCGGGCCTGGGCCGAAAAGGGGGGAACCGGAATGCCCAACTCCCCCGCCATGCGCACGGCAAAATACTGAGCCAGGGGAAGAATGTCTTCCCGGCGGCGGCGCAGGGGAGGGAGAAAAAGCGCCTCAAAGGACAGCCGGTCCAAAAGATCCTTTTTAAATTTTCCCTGCCGGCAGAGTTCGGGAAGGTCCGCATTGGTGGCCCCTATGAGACGAACGTCCGCTTCCAGGGTGGTGGAGCCGCCGACCCGCTCATACTCGCCGTATTCCACCACCCGGAGAATTTTTTCCTGAACTTCCAGGGGAACCAGGCCAATCTCATCCAAAAAGAGGGTGCCCCGGTGGGCCTTTTCAAACCGCCCCGCCTTGGTTTTGCCGGCCCCGGTAAAGGCGCCGGCCTCGTGGCCAAAAAGCTCGGTTTCGATCAGGTTGGTATTAAGGGCGGCGCAGTTTAAGGCCACCAGGGGCGCTTCCCACCGGGGGGAGAGGTAGTGAGCCCTGGCGGCGGCCAGTTCCTTGCCTGTGCCCCGTTCTCCGATAATAAGAAGGGGCCGGTGGACCTTGGCGGCCCGGCTTAACCGGAATTGAAAATCAAGAAAGGCCGGGGCTTCCCCCAGGGCCTCTTCCCGTTTCATAGTTGGCATGGCTTCAGTATAACGATCTTTGAAAAGAAGAACAAGAAAGCTTCACAGGGGAAACCGCCGGGGTTGGTCAGTTTCCGGTAACATCGTTAATCCATTTTTTTGACAAAAACCGGGGAATTCCCAGGAATAATTTAAAAAATTCTTCCGTAAGGGATAAAAAGTAGATCCAGGGAACCGGAAGGCGCCACCAGAGACCCGCCATAAAGGCAAGGGGAATGGCAATGCACCAGAGGCCCAAAACATCATAGAGCAGGCCGAATTTGGTGTCCCCGCCGGAACGGAAAATTCCCACAATGAGGTGCATATTAACGGCCTTGGCGGGGAGAAAAAGGGCAAAGTTCCGCATAGCCGCCCCGGCGTCCAGGCTTACCTGGGGGCCCACGTTAAACAGGCGGACAACCACGTTCGAAATGAGGGCGATAACCGCCCCTACCCCCAGGCCGATTAGGGGAGACAGGATAAGAAACCGCCGTCCATACCGGTAGGTTTTTTCTTTTTCGCCCTGGCCTATGGTTTTGCCGATCATGGCCGCCGCGGCGTTTCCCGATCCCAGAAAGAGAATAAAAAACAGGTTGGTTACCGTTTCGGAGATGTTCATGGTAGCCAGGGCGTCGGTTCCCACCCTGCCGTAAACCACCTTAAACATGGTCATTCCGGTTCCCCAGACTATCTCGTTAAGAATAACCGGCAGGGCAATGGTAAAGTAACGAAAGAGGAATTTCCCGGTGTAGCTAAAAAGCTCCCTGGGCTTGGCCGCCGGGGGCAGGGGGGAGGAAGACCTCCAGGGCCGGTACACAAATAACAGCATGGCGGTTATCTCCACGGCCCGGGAAATAACTGTGCCCCAGGCCGCCCCGGCCACCCCCAGGGTAGGAAAGGGCCCAATGCCAAAGATGAGCAGGTAGTTTAGGATGATGTTGCAGCCCAGGGAAATGGCGGTGCAGATCAGGGGGAGCCGGGGTTTTTCTACGTTGCGGAGTACTATTGAATAGGAAAAGTTTACCGATGTAAAAAGATAACCCGGCGCTACGATTCGGAGATAGATCGATCCCAGCCGGATAACCTCGGGGTCCCGGGAAAAGACTCCCAAAAGGCGTTCCGGCATAAGCCCCGAAAGCAGGGAAAAGACTATCCCGATAAAAAAACAAAGGGACAGGCAGATTCCCTGGGTTTTTCGAATATTGACAATATCTTTCTTTCCCCAAAACTGGGCCACAAAGATGCCGGAACCGGAACCGATGCCGAAAAGAAAGAGGGAGTAAAGGAAAAAAACCTGGTTTCCCAGGCCCACCGCGGCAATGGAAGTTTCACCCAAACGGCCGATCATCAAGGTATCGGCAAAGGAAAGGGAATTGATCAGCAGATTTTGAAGGGCTATGGGTACCGCCAGGTGAAGCAGGGAGACAAAAAAGGTCTTGTCTCCCCATAATTCCCGCCATAGGCCGGGATTGTTTTTGCCGGGCCTGGACGGCAGGAGCCCGGTTTCTGAGGAAGGAATTTCTGTATTCATAAAAATGACTTAAACTTGGAAAAGTCTCCGGCGATATTAAGGGTGTTGGAGGGTTTGTTTTGAAGACGTAGGAAAACCCTGCAGCAAAATCTACACCATAGCTAAAGTTACCCTATATTTCAAAAAGATAACAGGGCCTCATCTAAAATTTGCCGGTATACGGAAAAAAAGCCCAGTTTTTGAGCTTCCCCAGGGGTAAACCAGCCTCCCCGGCCCAGGTCTCCGGAGTCGGCAAAACCCGGCTCTCCCCCGGCGGGGCCACAGGGAAGGGGCGGAGGGTCTCCGGGAAAAAAGTAAACCCTGGGGTAAAGGGTTTCCCGGTAACGGGTGTAGGTATGAACCCGGGTCTTTAAAACCGGTCCCGGCGTCCAGGTCGGCAGGTCTCCCGGTAACGCCCCGGCGGGGGGCTCCCCGGAACTTTTTACCTCCGCCGGCCGGGGTTTCCGGGGCAGGTGGTAAAGCCCCTGTCCAAGGCCCCGCCGCTTAGGGTAGAGAAACACCCGGTTTTGCCACAGCAAAACGGCGAGGTCCGCGGCTTTTTCGGTAATCATCCGCTGCCGGGCGCCGGGGATGAGGGGGACGAGCCCTTCCAGAAAGGCCCGGCAATTCCGCTGCAAGGGGCAGGGGGCCCAGGATTCAGAATCCGGAAAACCCAGGTTCCCCCCGGAAGAAGAATCCCGCAAACAAGCGGGAACCCGTTTGCAGATCTTTTGGCCAAACTGCATAAGGGCCGCATTGAAACACCCTGCCCGGCCGGGGGGCAGGCTTTGATCCAGCCTTGTCTGCAGGGCGGTTTCCCCGGCGGGGGAAAGCTCCACCAGCCCTTCCAGCCGCCGGGCTATCCGTTTAACATTGGCGTCCAGAACCGCCAGATCCTGGTTAAAAGCCAGGCTCAGGATAGCCCGGGCCGTGTACTCCCCGATTCCGGGGAGGGCTTTCAGTTGATCCGCCCGGGAGGGGAGGACCCCGCCGTACTGGTCCCGAATTTTCCGGGCGGCGGCGAGGAGATTCCGGGCCCGGGAGTAGTAACCCAGCCCCTCCCAGTAGCGCAGGGCTTCCCCCTCTTCCGCCGCCGCCAGCTCCCGGACCCCGGGAAACCGGCTTATCCAGCGGTTAAAATAGGGCAAAACTCCCGACACAACGGTTTGTTGCAGCATGATCTCGGAAATCCACACCTTGTAGGGGTCAATTCGGGCTTCCCGGCGGGGATCCCCCCAGGGGTAGGCCGTTCCCTGGGTTTCAAACCAGTCAAGAAGGGCCTCCCGGGAACTGAGAAGGGGGTTAAAGGTTGAATTCATTCGCTGCCTGCCTTTTGATATTTTAGCCCCAAGGCTTAAAAGTGTAACGGTTATTTGCGAGAATGAAAAGGAAACTTTTTTAGGAAACTTTTAGCTTGTTATGATGTTTAAAAAGTGGTATATTACTTCATAAAACCAAACCTTGGGGGGGATACCCTTTATTTGTCTTCCGGGATAAAACCAGCGAAAAAAATTAGTCAGAAAACGAGTGCGGGCATAGACAGCTTAGACGGAGTATGTCATTGATTAAGACAGGGTTTCCTTTAGTTCATTTCTACGATCAGGGATTCGTAGATCTTTATGACCGGAGTTGGGCTTGGGCTCAGAATTTTTGGAAAAAGGGAACAACGGAAAACGGTTTTCAGCCCCGGTATTTTGCCTATCCCAAAAGCAAGAAAATCAATCAGTTTGAGTCCTGCTTATCGACTTTTTTTCTTGTTTATTCCAACCGGATGTTTCCCGTTTACCCCAGCATAGATAATTTCTATGACAAACAGGAAGAGTCCGGGGCTATCCGGGGAGAGTACAGCGAAATTACGGGGAAACCCGTCCTTTCCAAGGAGAATCCCGAAGGGGTGGCCCCTCCCCTCTTTGCCTGGGCTGAGTATAACCTCTATCACAAAATAGGGAATAAAAAACGCCTTAAGGATGTGATGCCCATCCTGGAAAAGTATTATGCCTGGCTGGAGACGGTTTTTAAAAAAGAAAACGGCCTTTATTCGGTTCCCTTTGCCGCCCTGCAGATGCCCAATGCTCCCCGGAAAGAGGCTTATTACCCGGTGGACTTTAACAGCCAAATGGCTATCACCGCCCTCTATATGTCCGAAATCGGCGACATTCTAAACGACAAGGAACTGAGCTTCCGGTATAAGCGGAACTACTTTTCTATTAAATCCCGAATTTCCAGCCTTATGTGGGATGAGGAAACCGGGCTTTATCTGGACCTTGATAAAAAAGAAGAGCCGATTAAGGTTAAAACCATCGCTTCCTTCTGGCCCCTTCTGGCGGAAATCCCCAACGACGCCCGGGCCAGCGCCCTTATTAAGCATCTGCGGGATCCGGAAACCTTTGGAACGGAAAATCCCTTTCCCTCCCTGGCCGTGAACGAGACGGAATTTTTTGAAGAAGGCGGCCACGGCTGCCGGGGTTCGGTTTATCCTTGTTTTACCTTTATTATTATCAAGGGGCTGGAAAAATACGCCCAGTACGAAATGGCCCGGGAGTGCGCTATCCGGCATATGTACTTTATGCTGGACGCCCTTCACCCGGAAAATAAAAAGGGAGATGTTTACGAAGCCTATAAGCCTCTCAAGGAAGGCCCGGCGGAGTGGCCGGGAAAGCATGATTTTCCCCGCAGTCTTTTTCTTCCTACGGCGGCCTTAAGCTCCATAACCCTGATGATCGAAAATATCATCGGCCTTTACATCAGCCTGCCGCGAAAAACCGTGGACTGGATCATGCCCACCATAGAAATTATGGGCATTGAAGACCTCTCCCTTAAACGAAACATGATCACCATCCTGAGCAGCAAAACCAGCCGGGGCTGGGAAATCCGCCTTGAATCCGAAAAACTGTATTACTTTACCATAAACATTTTAGGAAAAAAGAAAAAAACCCTTCCTATTCCATCCGGAAAGTGCTCCATGCTCATTGAAAAATTATGAAGGAAAAACCATGAGTTGTTTGGGAACCTTGCTGGGCGCCACCATCGGCCTTTTTTTTGGGGGGCCCCTGGGGGCTATTGCCGGAGCGGCCTTTGGCTCGTGGGCCACTTCCTTTAAGGATACCCGGAGTTCCGAAAATGACCGGGAAGATGGCAGCCCCTACAGTCAAAATTGGAATCGGAGGATGAACTCCCAGGAGCATGCCCAAATGACCTTTTTTGTGGGGGTCTTTTCAATTTTGGGCAAGCTGGCGGCGGTGGATGGCCGGGTAAGCCCCCAGGAGCGGGCCAAGGTAGAGGAGTTTATTGATACGGAACTGCGCCCGGACCCCGAAACCCGGGCCAGCGCCCTGCGAATCTTTGACGCCGCCGCCGTTTCCGGGGAATCCTTTTATCAACTGACAAACCAGTTTTATAGCAAGTTCCGTTTTCAACCCCAGTTTTTTGAACTGCTGATCGACATCATGATCCGGGTGGCCGAGGTGGATTCCGGCATTAACGAAAAAGAAGAGACCCTCATTATTGATGCGGTTCATATTTTTCGTTTTTCCGAGGAACGGTACCGCCAATTAAGGGCAAGGCATGGCTCAGGCCGCGGTTTTTCCCGGTCTTCCGCTTATGCGGTTCTGGGCTGCTCGCCGGAAGATTCCGAGGAGGCCCTTAAAAAAGCCTACCGGCGGCTGGTATCGGAGTATCATCCCGACAAAATTGCCAGCAAGGGCCTGCCGGAGGAGTTTGCCAAGATGGCCGCGGATAAATTCCGGGAGATCCAGAGTGCCTACGAAGAAATCAGAAAAGAGCGGGGGTTTTAGGAATCCTTGAACGGTTTTATTAAATCCCACTTTGTTTATTTTTTAACCCTTTCCCTGGTGGCGGGATTTTTTTTGGCCCCGGCGCTGGGGGGGCTTAATTTCCTTGTCATTCCCCTTTTAAGCGCCATTATGGTTTGCTCTTTTTTATCCGTGGACTACAGGCTCATCTTAAACCGCATAAAAAAACCTAAGGATCTGATTCTTGCCTTTGTGGTGATGAAGGTTATTGTTCCGGTGGTTCTGTATTATTCCCTGCGCTCCTTTGATTCTACTTTGGCGGTGGGGATCCTTTTAATTTCCGCGGCCCCCGTGGCTGCGGTGGCCCCCACCATAACGGGGCTTTGCCGGGGAGATGTGGAGTTGGTCCTGATGCTTTTGGTGGTTACCACCATTCTTTCTCCCTTTACCCTGCCGTTAACCATGAATCTCTTAACCGGTTCGGTTTTGTCGATTAATGTCCGGGGGATGATCCTCTCCCTTCTTCAAATTATTATTGTTCCCCTGGGTTTGGCTTGGGCGGCAAAGAGGTTTTTGCCCGGGCTGATAAAAAAGAGCAGCCCTTACCTGAGTTCCCTGTCGGTGATCATTTTAACTTTTATGCTTATGATCCTGATGGCCCAGGGCGCCGGGGCAATTAAGGCCCAGCCCCTTCTGGTGGCGCGCTATTTTATAGCGACTTTACTTTTAACGGTTATTTTGGCCGCCGCGGGGTATTATATTTTTGCCTTTCTTCCCCGCCCGGCCCGGATTGGGCTTTCCCTCTGCATGGCTTATATTAATGTCGGCCTGATCATTGTGATTGCCTCCCGGTATTTTCCCGTGGAGGTTTTGATTTTAACCCTGGTTTTTGAAATGCCCATGAACATTCTTCCGGGGCTTATTAAGAAATTCACCGGCAGGGCCCTTCAAAAACAGCCGGTTTAAAACGGCAGAGCCTTTTTTAAAATTATCCGCAGCCGGGGTCTAATATCCCGCTCCTTCCCCACAAAAAAACGCCAACCAAGCCGACTGCGGCTCAAAAACAAAGGGCTTACCGCTGCTACCTTCCGGTCCTGACGGGGTTGGGCTCTCGTCCTTAGCGCAGGGCCTGGCTGGCGAAAAAGCGGAGAAGGGGGGATTCGAACCCCCGGTACCGTTACCAGTACACACGCTTTCCAAGCGTGCTCCTTAAGCCTCTCGGACACCTCTCCCTAACGAATGGCAGCGGAGAGAGAGGGATTCGAACCCTCGGTACAGCAAGTGTACAACGGTTTTCGGGACCGTCCGATTCGACCGCTCTCGCATCTCTCCATGATAGTATACCCAAGAGGATTCGAACCTCCGACCGCTAGGTCCGCAACCTAGTGCTCTATCCAACTGAGCTATGGGTACATCTTGCGGGGCAAGCTCTGCCGCCAAAAAAAAGCGGAGAAGGGGGGATTCGAACCCCCGGTACCCTTTGCAGAGTACGACGGTTTAGCAAACCGCTGGTTTCAGCCGCTCACCCACCTCTCCATGAATTCGGCCTTTAAACACATACCTTAATCGGAGAAGGTGGGATTCGAACCCACGGAACCTTGCGGTTCAACGGTTTTCAGGACCGCCTCCTTCGACCACTCGGACACCTCTCCCGTTCTCCGGAAACCGTCTCAACGGGCTGCCCTATTTTGACGGTAAAACAAAGCCCTTTGAGCCAGTTCCAAAATCTGACATTTTGAAACTGCCTCCTTTGACTATAAAAAACCCCGGAGATTTTGTCAATCACCAGGACAAACGCATGAAAGAAAAGTGATATACTTTTTCATAGGACCTTGGGAGGGGTTAAAGATATGGAAGAGGTATTATCATTTCTTGAGAACCTGGAAGACGACCGGCAGCAATG
>JAISRN010000155.1 GCA_031273605.1 Spirochaetales bacterium
TTATTACGATATGGTATTTATGTATATAAAATTAATAGTAAGGCATTAATTCTTAAAGTATTTTGGCCGGAATCCGGATTACTTATTGAATATAAATTAAATAAAAAATAAATGTAATAGTGTACGGCGCAGCAGCACATAACGAGGTTGTCATCAACCACGGGCCTCACGGACGGGATAATATAGTATGAACCGCGACCATTCCCTAATTCGCGTTAATTCGCGTCCTTTCGCGGACTCTTTTTGTTTATATGCGCTGGCCCTGAAGAGGCCCGGTAAAAACGGCCTATTTTCCCGTCCTTTCGCGCCTTTCGCGTTTTTCGTGGTGATCTTCCTTCGGGTTCAGCCTTGGGGCGTCTGCGGTGGGGTCCGTGTTCCTGTCCGTGGCTCCTGTCCTGTGGTCCGTGGTCCACTCTTCCTCCGCTCCGGCCTTGTGTGGTCCGTGGTTATCTTCCGGGGGCGGGCCTTGCCTAATTGCCGGAATAGGGTATAATTATCCCTAAGGGCTCGCGCCGATGATAAAAAAACGCCCCCGAAGGAGATTTTAACTTATGAAGATAGAAGATATTAAAAACCCCAAGGCCAGGGCCTGGATTCAGGAAATGGCCGAAATGTGCCGCCCCGATGAGGTTTACGTATGCGACGGGTCCCAGGGGGAATACGACCGGCTCATGGATGAACTGGTGGCCTCCGGCCTGGGAACCCGGCTTAAAAAACGTCCCAAGAGCGTGCTGTTCCGCTCCCAGCCCTCCGATGTGGCCAGGGTGGAGGACCGCACCTACATAGCCAGCCAAAAAGAAGAAGACGCCGGCCCCACCAACCATTGGATCGATCCGGCGGAACTCAAAAAAACCCTCACCGGCCTTTACACAGGCTGCATGAAGGGGCGGACCATGTACGTCATCCCCTATTCCATGGGGCCCGTGGGCTCGGAAATCGGCAAGATTGGGATTGAAATTACCGATTCCGCCTACGTGGTCTGCAACATGGACATTATGACCAGGGTGGGAACCCGGGTTCTGGACGCCCTGGGGGCCGAGGGCGAATTTATCCCCTGCCTCCATTCGGTGGGCAAACCCCTGGGGCCCGGCGAAAGCGACGGGGGTTCCTGGCCCTGCGCCCCCATGGAACAGAAATACATCTCCCACTTTCCCGAGGAGCGGACCATCTGGTCCTTCGGCTCCGGCTACGGCGGAAACGCCCTCCTGGGCAAAAAGTGCTTCGCCCTCCGCATCGCCTCGGTTATGGCCCGGGACGAGGGCTGGCTGGCGGAACATATGCTGATTCTCAAGCTCACCAACCCCCAGGGCCGGGTTAAGTACGTAACCGGGGCCTTTCCCTCGGCCTGCGGCAAAACCAACCTGGCCATGCTCATTCCCACCGTCCCCGGCTGGAAGGTGGAAACCGTGGGGGACGACATTGCCTGGATGAAATTCGGGGCCGACGGGCGGCTTTACGCCATTAATCCCGAGGCGGGTTTTTTCGGCGTGGCGCCGGGAACCAACGAAGAATCCAACAAAAACGCCATGGAATCCATTAAAGAAAACACCATCTTTACCAACTGCGGCCTCACGGAGGACGGGGACATCTGGTGGGAAATGATCGGCTACCCCCCTCCGGGAAAGGACATCATCGACTGGAAGGGCAACCGGAAGCCCTGCCCCCCCAAGGACAAAAGCCCCAAGGGGGAGGAGATTGCCCACCCCAACGCCCGCTTTACCGCCCCCGCCCGGCAGTGCCCCTGCATTGCCCCGGAGTGGGAGGACCCCAAGGGGGTGCCCATCTCGGCCTTCCTCTTTGGGGGGCGGCGGCCTTCCACGATTCCCCTGGTTCACCAGAGCCGGGACTGGAACCACGGCGTGTTTCTGGGCTCCATAGTGGGCTCGGAAGTTACCGCCGCGGTTATCTCGGATCAGGTGGGGCAGGTGCGGCGGGACCCCTTTGCCATGCTTCCCTTCTGCGGCTACCACATGGGGGACTACTTCCGCCACTGGATCAACCTTGGCAGGCGCACCACCCCGGACAAGCTGCCCCGGATCTTTTACGTCAACTGGTTTCGGAAAGACGGGGAGGGGAACTTCCTCTGGCCGGGCTACGGCGACAACAGCCGGGTGCTGGCCTGGATCTTTGATCGCTGCGACGACCAGGATAACGCGGTGGAAACCGAGATTGGCCTGATGCCCAAACCCGGAGCCATTAATACCGAGGGGCTCAAGGTTTCGGAGCAGGTGATGAAGGAAATCCTCAGCGTGGACCGGGAGGGATGGAAGAAGGAAATTGAAGACATTCGGAAAAACCATTACCCCAAATTCGGCGCCAAGCTGCCCAGGGAGCTGGCGGAAGAACTGGACAAACTGGAGGCCCGGCTTAAATAGGGCCCCCGGAAAGGGCTTTTAAGAAAGAGGAACCGCGAAAGGGGAAGGGACTTTTTAGGGCGGACCCACCTTCTAAAAGGGTCCCCCTTTTTTTCTTTTTCCCGGACCGTGCGCCGTGAACCTTAAAGAAAGAAATAAAGGGAGAAAGAAGAATTCTGGACCTCCCCCGGAGCAGTGGAAAAGTAGTTTTTCACCTCGGGGGCTATCCCTCGCGTGGATGGTTATTCCTGGGGCTTAAACAGCCCGGCGCCGATGGCGGTGGTGTAGGCCGCATCCTGGGGGTATTCAAACTGAATATGATACATGGCGCTCACGGCGCTGAGAACCTCCTTGCCCAGGGTGTTGTCGCTCCCGTTGCCGGTAACCAGAACCCGATCGGTGTTCAGGTACCGGGCGGCAAATACCGAAAGCACCCCGATCACCTGGTAGACCATATTGATGATTCCCAGGGCAATGTCTTCGTTTTTTGCCGAATCAAGCATTTTCCCAAAGTTAGAGGCCGTGGCGGCCCCATTGAGAAAGCTTAAGCCCGTATCCATAATGTCCTCAAGCCGCAGGTCCACCTGTCCCAGATCTCCCCGGTCGGCTAATTCCATGATGCCGCTGAATTCCCGGGTGGGGAGCAGTTTTTTCGCCAGGCCCTGGATGGTGCCCCCCCCTACCGCCGAACCGCCTATGTGGACGATCCGGTCCCGCCGGGCGTCAATGATGGCGGTACCGGTGCCGATGTTGGTGATGATGATGTTATCCTGCCCCGCCTGAAACATGCCGCCGATACCGATGGCCTGGATTTCATCCACCTTCCGGGTGGGGATGCCGAAGAGATTCCCCGCAATCTTACTGGACCCGGCGCCGGTGATCATGATCCGTTCAATGTCTTTCATCTCAAGCTGGTTTTCGACGATCATTTTGCCAAAAGCCCCGGTGGCGGAGGCAACCGCATCGTCCGCATGGGTTTTTATTTTCCGGATCTGCCGTTCATTCCCCCCGGTTTCTTCCACCGCCACCGCCTTGGTGGTGGTGCTGCCGATGTCAATGCCGATTATCATGTTTCTCCCCTTTTTTGCTAATCCTGGGTTTTAAGTTGTCATGCGGAAGTTCCGGCTAGACCTTAACTAACCGGCCCGCCCGCCGGCGGGAAACCCCGGCCTGACAGCCCTCCGGCAGGGGCGGACCGGGGAGGCTTTCCCCCGGCGGGGGGCGGCGGAAGAGGCCGTTGGACAGGAGTTTCATTACCTCGCCGGTTAAGAAGTCCAGTCTTTTTTCGGTAAGCCGCTTGTGGGTAAAGATGGTTCTCAGGCAGACGAAATTGGCAATTCCCATGAGGCACCACGCGGCGGTGGTACAGTCAATATCCGTCAGCTCCGCGTCGTATTTTTTGAGGGCCAGGATGTAACTTTGGGCAAACTGGGTATAGTACTCTTCAAACAGGGCGGGATCGATATGGGAGGAACCCCATATTATTTTATAACACTGGGGATGCTCATGCCCAAACCGGATAAAAGCCTTAATGCCCTCCCGTTCCGCCTCGTACCGGGTTTTGCAGCCCTGGATATGTTTGCGGAGGTAGTTTTTGATAACCACATAGTAATTTCTCACTAAATAATTATAGATAGAGGCTTTATCCTGAAAATAAATGTAAAAGGTACCCACGGCAATTTTAGCCAGCTTGCAGATATCCGTGATGGATGTGCCATAAAATCCGTTTTTATCGAATAACGCCTCGGCGGCGTCGCAAATTTTGCTCATCTTTTCAAACCCCAGGGAGGATTTGGGGGGATTTATCCCCTTGATAAGAGCCATATTGTTTAAAAAAACATACTCCATAGCAAAACTCTCCGGAACAGCGGGGCAGAATATTAATCATTCTAACCTCTCCGGTTAAATCGGTCAAGGAAAGGTTTTTATTTTCTTCGCCGGTCCCCCTAAAAAGTCAAAAAAAAGCAAAAAATTTGAAAAAAAAATTTGACAGATTGTGAAAACCGGGTGTAACATGAATAAAGTTCATAATATGAGCAATGTTCATCTTATCTAAACAGGCGGTGCGTATGAAAAAGGTCTTTATTGTAGACGGCTTGCGAACCCCCATCGGCTCTTTTTTGGGGAGCCTTAAATCCTTGGGGGCGGCTAAATTGGGGGCGGCGGTGATCAAGGCCCTGCTGGATAAAAATCAGATTGAGGGAAAGATTATCAATGAGGTTATCGTGGGCAACGTGCTTTCCGCCGGGGCCGGAATGGGGGTGGGACGGCAGGTGGCCATTGGCGGCGGAATTCCCGCGGAAGTTCCGGCCTACAGCATCAACATCCTCTGCGGCAGCGGCATGAAGGCCATTTTAAACGCGGCCACGGAAATTCAGGCGGGAAACGGGGAGGTCCTCATTGCCGGCGGGGTGGAAAGCATGTCCAACGCCCCCTACCTGCTCTCCGCCAAGGCCCGGCTGGGAATTAAAATGGGCGATTTTGCCATTGAGGATCACATGATCAAAGACGGCCTTACCGATGTTTTTAATAATTACCACATGGGCATTACCGCCGAAAATGTGGCCCAAAAACACGGCATTACCCGGGAAGCCCAGGATGCCTTTGCCCTGGCCTCCCAGGAAAAGGCCATTAAGGCGGTGGACGGGGGGGAATTTAAAGACGAAATCCTTCCCCTGGAAATTACCGAGGGCAAGACTACCTTTTCTTTTGCCAACGACGAGTATCCCAACCGGACAACCAATGCAGAGAAGCTGGCCAAACTGCGGCCGGCCTTCAAAGCCGACGGCACCGTAACGGCGGGCAACGCTTCTGGCATCAATGACGGGGCCTGCTTTTTTATTGTGGCCGGGGAAGATGCCGTTAAGAAATACGGCTTTAAGCCCAAGGCCGAAATTATTGCCGCGGGCATCGGCGGGGTGGACCCCCAGGTTATGGGGCTGGGTCCGGTTCCCGCGGTGGGCAACGCGTTAACCCGGGCGGGCTTAAAACTTTCCGATATGGACTACATTGAATTAAACGAAGCCTTTGCCGCCCAAAGCCTGGGGGTTATCCGGGAGCTCTCCGCCCTCCATGGGGAAAGTCAAAAGGCCATCATCGACCGCTGCAACGTTAACGGCGGGGCCATTGCCCTGGGGCATCCTCTGGGGGCAAGCGGCGCCCGGATTACCGTAACCCTCCTTAACATTTTAAGGAAGCGGAATGCCGGATACGGGCTGGCCAGTTTGTGCATCGGCGGCGGCATGGGCACGGCTATCATTCTGAAAAATTTAGGCTAGGGCGTTTTGCCCCGGCACAAGAAATGCTTTATCATAAAGTGAAAGGAGTGGAAAAATGAAGTTAGACGGAAAAACAGCGGTAATCACCGGGGGCGCCCGGGGTTTGGGCGAGGCTATGTCAAAGCTCTTTGCGGAAAACGGGGCCAAGGTGATTGCCTGCGACATGGGAGACCCTGTGTCGAGCTATGCAAACGTGGAATTTTACAAGCTAAACGTAACCGATACGGAGGCTTGTAAAAAGTTCTTTGATTATGCCGTGGATAAATACAAAAAAATTGACATCCTGGTAAACAACGCGGGAATTACCCGGGACGGCATGACCCGGAAAATGACCGATGATATGTGGAACGCGGTTATTGATGTTAATTTAAAAGGGGTTTTTAATCTTACCCGGCTCATCGGCCCCCACATGGAAGACACCGGGGGGGGCAGCATTATTAATATTTCCAGCGTGGTGGGGGAATACGGAAATATCGGGCAGATTAATTACGCCGCCACCAAGGCGGGGGTTATCGGCATGGCCAAAACCTGGGCCAAGGAATTTGCCCGCAAGGGAGTGCCGGTCCGGTGCAACGCCATTGCTCCGGGTTATATTTTAACCGACATTTTAAAAACCGTTCCCCAGGAACTGCTGGATAAGTTTGCCGCTTCCACCATGCTGGGGCGGCTGGGCCAGCCGGAAGAGATTGCCAAGGTGGCCTTATTTTTGGCCGGCGATGATTCCTCGTACGTAACCGGCACGGTTATTTCCGCCAACGGCGGAATGCGGCTTTAGGGGCGGAGGAAAGTTATGACACATGCGGGAATCGTGGGTACCGGGGTTTATATCCCGGCGCCCCGAATGACGGCTAAAGACATATCCGAGGCCACCGGCGGGGTTTGGAGCGAACAGGCGGTCATTGAAAAGCTGGGAATCCTTTCCAAGCCGGTTCCCGGCCCCGGCGACGGCACCCAGGAAATGGGCGCCCGGGCCGCCTTAGACTGCCTGAAAAATACCGGGGTGGACCCTAAGGAAATCGATCTGATCCTCTGTATCGGAGAGGAATGGAAGGAGTATCCCCTAACCACTTCGGCCCTTTACATTCAGGATAAAATCGGAGCGATAAATGCCTGGGGCATCGATGTGCAGAACCGCTGCTGTACCTGCGTGTCGGCAATTAAAATGGCGGTGGACGCCCTTATTGCGGACCCTGAAATTAATACCGCCATGGTGGTGGGGGGATACCGCAACGGCGATTTTGTGGATTATACCGACAAGGATATGTCCATGATGTTTGATCTGGCGGCGGGGGCGGGGGCCTTGATTCTTAAAAAGAATTACGGTAAAAATATTGTTTTGGGCTCCCACATTATTGCCGACGGTTCCCTTGCCCGGACCGCGGGGGTCCGGATTGGGGGCATCAACGAGCCCTTTACCAAAGACAATATCGAGGCCGGGTATAAGTCCTTAAAATTGTTTGACGCTCAAAAAATGAAGAACCGGCTTAATGAAGTGAGCATGCCGAATTGGTATAAGTGCATCGATGAAAGCCTGCGAAAGGGAGGCCGGACCCGGGCCGACATAGGCTATCTGGCAATTCTTCACTTTAAAAGGTCCGCCCACCTGGCCTTGTTAAAGGACCTGGGGCTTAGGGAGGATCAATCGATCTACCTGGATGAATACGGACATCTGGGGCAGATTGATCAGATTCTTTCCATAGACCTTGGGCTTAAGAGCGGGAAAATTAAAAACGGTACCCACGTGGTAACTTTGGCCGCGGGTATCGGTTACGTCTGGGCTGCCAATCTGATTCAGTGGGGTTAAAAACGAATGCAGGTATTTTTACAGACCTTCATTAACAGTTTACAAAACATTGCCCTTTACTCAATGGCCACCATAGGCATTGTCCTGATTTTCCGCACTTCGATCACCACCAACTTTGCCCAGGGAATGATGGGAACCTTTTCGGCCTTTTTTACCGCTAATTTTGTTTTGTATCACGGGATGCCTTTCTGGGCCGGCATAACTATCGGGGCTCTGATTGCCTTTTGTTTCGGCTACTTAATTGACGCCGGAATTATCCGGCATGGCCGGGAGGTAAACGCGTCGGGGCGGCAGATGATTACCATGGGCCTAATGATGATTTTTTATGCTATTATGCCGGCCATGTTTGTTTCTATCACCACCCGGACGCCCAACCTGCCTAAGTTTTCCTACACCAACCTGGAGTTTTCTTTCCTGGGGCAGGAGCTCTACATCACCGAGCACGCCCTGATCTGCCTGGTCATTGCCGTTATCGGTCTTAGCATTTTGTTTTTCCTGCTTAAGTGGACCAAATGGGGGATGGGCCTCCGGGCGACCGCCTCTAACGAAGTGGTTGCCCAGATGATGGGGATAAATACAAAATTCATTACCGGCGTTACCTGGGGCATTGCGGGACTCTTTGTGGCGGTTGCCGCCTCCTCTACCGCCATGTCCCTGAACGCGGGGATGATGGGAACCGTGCAGATCTACGGGTTTTTAGCCTGCGTTTTAGGCGGCCTGTCCAGCTTCGGCGCTCCCATTGCCGGGTGCGTGCTTATTCCCCTGTTCCTGAATTACTCCGCGGTTTTTTCTCCCAAATGGGCGGGCTTGATCTCCTTCATCCTCATCATGCTGATAATTTTGGTTCGTCCGAACGGTTTATTCGGCAAGAAACTTGTCAAAAAGGTATAGTTATGGAAAAGAACGTTCTTACCCCGAATATCCTAAGGGTTTCTGGCACGGAAACAAACCGGCTAAGGATTATCCGGCACCCCTTTTTTGGTTTTATTATCTTTGGCGTGGGAATGATCCTGGTACAGATTCTGCAAAAATTCGGCGTGGTTAATTATTCCTTTGCCAAGGCCTTGGGGCAGACGGCGATTTACGGCATTGCCGCCCTGGGGTTTAGTTTTCTTTTGGGTTACGCCGGGCTTTCGAGCCTGGGGACCGCCGGTTTTGCGGGGCTTGGGGCCTACCTGACCGGATTAATTTTAAACACCTACGCCCAGGTTCCCTACTTTGTGACGCTTATCGCTGTGCTGGCCGTTTCTATTTTGCTGGGAGTTTCGGTGGGTTTTATTTCCCTGCGAATCGAGGGTATCTTCCTGGCCATTGTTACCCTGGGGCTGTCCGAAGTTTTGGGGCAGGTTTTTTTAAATGCGGAATTTACCGGGGGGCCCAACGGGATGCGCACCGGCTACATCCGGCTTTTGCCTAACCTGCTTAATATCCGGACCAACATTTCTATCCTGTTTTATATTGTAACGGCTATTCTGGTGCTGCTTATGATGTTAACCAGCAACCTGATTTCCAGCCCCACCGGGCGGGCCATGTTAGCCATGAAGAACAGCACCTCCGCAGCCCAGGCCATGGGAATCAGCCTGCTAAAGTACCGGCTCCTGGCCTTTATCCTGGCCACCGCCTATGCGGGGATTGCCGGGTCTCTCCACATGATTTACGGCCAATACACCGATCCGGTACAGTGGACCATTATGTTTTCCCTGAATATTCTTGCCGCCTGTCTTGTGGGAGGGGCCAAATCAATATGGGGCATCTTAATCGGAACGCTGATCATCTTTGGGCTTACCCCCTTGTTCTTTCAGGACATTACGCTGTTACGAAACAACTCCTGGATAATGAGCGTGATTTCCGGCGTACTGATTATTCTGGTGGTTATGTTTTTTAAGGGCGGAATCATTCAGTTGTTTAAGAATCTGGGGGTTCAGATCCGGATTCGGAACGAAAAAAAGAAGGAATACCGTTTTGGCAAAGACGAATAACGCGGCCCGGCCGCCTGTGCTAAGTTCACTTAAGGAACAGTATTATTTCCTTATTGGAATGCTGGATGAGGCCCGGGTTGAAAAACTGGGCAGCCGGGCTGCCATGCTCTCCCAGTACCTGCCCCTTAGGCGGGAAAGGCTTAACCGGGGCATTGAAAAAAAACTTGCCCGGTTCGACGCCCGCATCCGAAAGGAGCTTTCCGCCCTGGAGGATAAAACTCTCCCCCCCGAGGCGGTTTTTAAGAAAATCTACGGGGAGAAGGAAAGGGCCCTGGAAAAAAAGTACCGCCTGCAATTCCGGGAGTTCCGCCAAAACCTGCGCCGGGCCGAGGGTATTGTGGATCAGGATAACAACCTGACGGGGGAACTTTCCGCCCAGGCTGCGGAAAAAGCGGCGGCCTATGAGGCGCAGCTTGAGGCCGAAAAAAAAGCCCGGGTGCAGGCGGCCCTGGAGGGGTTTATTAAAAAGAGGGGAGGCCCATCGGAAAGGGCCGGGGAGTTTAAAACCCGGCTGGAAAGGCGCTGTGCCGAAGCCGCCGGGGAGCGGGAGGCCCTTAAAAAGGCCCTGGAAGTCAAGGCCGATGCCGGCTATCAGGCTTTTGCCCGGCGCACCGAAGACCGGATTGCGGGCATAAAGGCAAAGCTCTCCGAGGAGCGGAGGCGATCCGAAGCGGTTACCGCGAAAAGCCATACCCTGGTTCTTCCCGATGATGTGGCCCTGAGGCTGGATCGCCTGTGCATGTACTTTGGGGGGTTAAAAGCGGTGGACGATCTTTCCTTTGACGTTAAAAAAGGAGAGATCTTCGGCCTTATCGGCCCCAACGGCGCCGGTAAAACCACGGTGTTTAACTGCATTACCCAGTTTTATAAGCCCTCAAGCGGGGAGATCTGGTTTAATGACCGCTACGGAAAAACCCTGCGGCTTAATAAATACGCGGTGCATAATATCATTAAAACCGGCATTGTCCGGACTTTTCAGAATATCGAACTGGTGGCGGAGCTTACCGTGCTGGAAAACCTTCTGCTGGCGGCTCATACCCAGTACAACTCAGGTTTCTTTTCGCACATGTTTTTTACCTCCGGTCTAAGGCAGGAAACAGCGGTGTTAACCCAAAAGGCCCTGGAGATTTTGGAAAAGATGAATCTTATTCATCTCAAAAACGCCTACCCGGTGGGGATGCCCTACGGAATCCTTAAGCGGATAGAGCTTGCCCGGACTCTCATGGCCGATGCTTCGTTAATTATTTTAGATGAGCCGGCGGCGGGTTTAAACGAAAAGGAAACCGAAGAGCTTATGGAACTCATTAAACGGATTTCCCGGGAGTATGAGGCGACTATCTTTTTGGTGGAGCATGACATGGGGCTGGTTATGGAAGTCTGCGATCACATTTGCGCCGTTTCTTTTGGCAGGAAGCTGGCCTACGGCACCCCAAAGGAAATCCAGGAAAGTAAAGATGTGCAGGAAGCATATCTGGGGGTAGAGTAATGGGCCACATTCTGGAGGTAAAAGACCTGCGGGTTGAGTACGGCGCTATCCGGGCGGTTAAGGGAATAAGTTTTAACCTTGACAAGGGGAATATCTTTGCCATCCTGGGAGCCAACGGCGCGGGAAAAAGCGCCACCCTGCGGACCATATCGGGGATCGTTAAACCCAAGGGGGGGGAGATTCTGTTTGAAGGAAAGGACATAGTTGGCAAAAGCGTTTATTCCATTGCCAAATCGGGGATTTCCCACTCCCCCGAGGGTCGGCAGATCCTAAGCGGCCTTACGGTGGAGGAAAACTTAAAGGTGGGCACCTACAGCCTGGTTAAGAAAAACCGTGGCCTGGAAGCTAAAAATGCCGAGGAGAATCAGGAATACGTTTACCGGATGTTTCCGGTTCTCAGGGAGCGGAGAAAGCAGCAGGCCAACACCCTGTCCGGGGGCGAGCAGCAGATGCTGGCCATAGGCCGGGCCCTGATGTCCAGCCCTAAGATACTTATTTTGGATGAGCCGTCTTTGGGGCTGGCGCCGATCATCGTTAAGACCATTTTTCGCAGCATTAAGGAAATCAGCCTCACGGGAACCACCATATTAATTGTTGAGCAAAACGCCCTGCAAACCTTAAAGATTGCGGATTATGCCATTGTGCTGGAGCTGGGGAAAATAAGCATTGAAGGTCCCGCCCAGGACCTGATCCATGACCAGCGTTTAATTGATGCGTATCTGGGCAACAAAAAATGAACAATGTCTTTGTTCTTTTAAATTGTGGATAGTCTTTAGAAATGAAAATTTTTAAAGATTCTAAAATATTTATTGGAGGAAACCAAAAATGAAGAGAATCGGATTAATTGCCGTTACCCTGTTGCTGCTAACCCTGTTTGTTATTACAGGCTGCAACCAGGGCGGCAGCGCTGAGGTCAGCGAGATCCACATCGGGGCAACCATCTGTTCCGAGGGGTCTTACGCCTTGGTTGGCGTACCCTACGGCAACCTTTACAAAGCCTTTGTGGATTACATCAACCAGGCGCCTGAGTATCAGGACATCCTGAGGGGCCGGACCCTTAAAGCCACTATCTACGATGATAAGGGCGACGGGGCTGCGGGAAAAACCTACATCGAAAGGTTAATTAACGATGACAAGGTTTTTGCCCTGGTCGGCATCCTGGGAACCTGGAATGTGATTGCCGCCAAGTATGAACTGGAAACCGCGGGCATACCCTCGGTATACTTTGGCACCGGATCCAGCGCGCAGATGTTTGAGCCCGCCAACGGACTCCAGCGTTACATGATGGGGGTTCAGCCCCTCTACAAAACCGAAGGCCGGCTTATGTACCTCCGGGCAACCACCTACTTTCCCAATGTCCGGTCTATCGGCGTGGTTTATTCCACCGCGGATGACGGCTTAAGCCTAAAGTCGGGCATTGAAACCCAGGCCGCCCTGGACACCCGTCCGGCGGGGGTAAAACCGACTGTTGTCTATCAGCCCATCGGCTCCTCCGATGCGGCCTCTATCGGTCCCCAGATTGCCGCCGTGCAGAGCTGCGATGTGATCATAGCCGCGGGCAACCAGGCTTATTTTAAGGCCGTTTACTCCGCCGCCTATTCCAACTCCATTGCCAGGCCGAAACCGGTTATCACCTCTTACGTAAACATCTCTCCCACCAACATTCCCGCCGAAGCGGTTAACCGCGGGGCGGCTGAGATCTACGGCGCCGCCTGGGTTAACTACGCGGAACAGCGGGGCTCAAGCTCCGAGGCGGACCGGCGGCAGAATGACTACGCCGAGTATTGCAAAATTGTTGACTGGGACACCAAGTATATTCCGGCTTCGGAGAAAGAGTCCTACAAGGTAAACGCGTATGCCATGAGCTCCTACATTGCCCTTAAGGTTTTTCTTGTGGGTATCGAGCGCTTGAACGCCTCCGGCCAGCCCCTGACGGCTGAAAATTACCTGGCGGCTATGGAAAGCGAGCGGGTTCCGGTGGCCATTTCCGGCGGCGTGAATTATGCCAACGGGCAGCGGATTGGACTTGACTCCCTGGCCTTTGTCCGCTACGAACCCCCCGCAGACAGGCGGGACGCCGCGCAGGGAACCTTTGTGGATGCGGATCCCATGACATCTATTGATGAACTGATGGCCCGGCTTGGCCAGTAGGTATTGAATGAAAGGCGAGGCAGTTTCCAAATCTGACATTTTGGAAGCGCCTCAGATTTTTAAAAGTTTGCGCCCCCCGCTTTTTTGGTATATCCTTTAAGCGGGGGGGCGGACTTTTTTTAAGCGCCCCGGCGTCAAATTCATGATGAGGAAGATCTTATGAGCGATTATTCAAACAAAACGATTACGGTTGACAAGGCCCTGTCTCTGGTAAAAGACGGGGATCATATTGTAACCGGCATGGCCGCCGCGGAGGCCCACGATTTTTTTATGGACATCCATAAAATTATCGACCGCGGGGTGAAGGATGTTACCGTTAGTAACTGTCTGCCCATGGCCGAAGGGGACTATCTGACAAACCCCAAGTACATCGGCAAAATTAATGTCAATTCCTGGTTTTATACTCCCCAGCTCCGGCGGAATCATGCCATTGATGCGGTGTCCTACATTCCCAATCACCTTCATACCGCCGGGTGGAAGCGCAGGGATCATCTAAAAACAAATATTTTTATCTGCAACGCAAGTCCCCCGGACAGGCACGGCTTTGTTTCCCTTTCCCTTTCCGCCACCTACGAGCGGGGAATCCGCCTTGCTTCGGACATGGTTATTTTGGAAATTAATCCCAAGGTTCCCAGGGCCTTCGGAGATGTGGAAGTCCACGTCAGGGATATTGATTACCTTATCGAGTCTAATTATGATCTTCCTGAAGTTCCCGATGTGGAGCCCAATGAAACGGACAACAAAATCGGCAAGCTCATTGCCGATCAAATAGAAGACGGCGACTGCATTCAACTGGGAATTGGGGGCATGCCCAACGCCATTGCCAAGGCTCTCTACAACAAGAAAGACCTGGGGGTTCACACGGAGATGCTTACCAGTGAAATGGCTAAACTGTTTGAGGCGGGGGTTATCACGGGGCGGCGCAAGAAGCTCTATCCCGGCAAGTTGGTTTGTACTTTTGTGTTTGGAACCAGGTCCATGTATGACTTTGTGCATGACAACCCCGGCGTTTTGGTGAAGGACGGGGATTGGGTAAATGATCCTTATGTGATTGGCCAGAACGATCACCAGGTGTCTATTAACTCGTCGGTAGAAGTAGACGTAACCGGCCAGTGCGCCTCCGAAAGCATCGGAACCAAACAGATTAGCGGCACCGGCGGGCAGGCGGATACGGCCATCGGCGCCCAGCGGTCGAAGGGGGGGCGTTCCTATATCTGCCTTTACTCTACCGCTACGATTAAAGGCGAAGACGGACAGCCGAAAAAGGTGAGCAAAATTGTGCCCTGCCTTAACCGGGGCGCTATTGTGAGCTTATCAAGAATGGATGTAGACCGGGTAGTTACGGAATACGGAATTGCGGAGTTGAGGGGCACCAATGTGAGGGAGCGGGTTGAACGCTTAAGCGCCATTGCCCATCCGGATTTTAGGGAAGACATTGTCCGGCAGTCCCAGGAACTGGGAATCATCGGCAGGAAATCTTTCTAATGGCGGATTTTGAATTTCAAAATAAAATAGTTTACTATGAATCCTACGGTTCCGGGGAACCCATTCTTTTGCTCAACGGCCTTATGATGTCAACTAAAAGCTGGGTTCCCTTTATTGAAAATTTTTCCCGGGATAACCGGCTTATTCTGGTTGATTTTTTTGATCAGGGCCAGAGCGCCCGGATGGACCGGGCCTACGATCACGGCCTTCAGATTGCCCTGGTGGGGGCTTTGCTGGATCACCTGGGGCTGGACCGGGTAAACCTCTGCGGCATTTCCTACGGCGCCGAGGTGGGCCTGGGGTTTGCCCTGGAGTCCCCCGCCAGGGTGCGGCGGCTGGCCCTTTTTAACGGGGCCGCCCGTACCGCCCCCCTGCTGGCCGACATAGGCCGCGGCTGGAACGAGGCCGCCAAGTTAGAGGGCGGGCTGGCCTATTACCTGGCCGCCATTCCGGTGATTTACTCCGACACCTTTTATGAACGTCAGAGTTCCTGGATGGCAAAGCGGCAGGAAACCCTGGTGCCCTACTTCGGCGAAACCGAGGTAAAGGAAAGGCTTATCCGCCTTACCAACAGTTCCGAAAACTTTAACGTGGTGGACAAGCTTTCCCGGCTGGATATGCCGGTGTTGGTGGTGAGCGCAGAGAAGGACTACCTTGTTCCTTTGGGGGAGCAGGAAATCCTTCTGCGGGGCATCAAGGACGCCCACCACGTGATCCTGTCCGACTGCGGCCATGCTTCGATGTACGAAAAACCCCTTCTCTTTAGCGCGTTGATCTTAGGCTTTGTGAATGCCTCCCAAACGGAATTTGAGATATAAAAGCCGGCCCGCCGGGGGAATAGCCCGGCCCCGGCTTTCCCTTCTTTTTTGGACACTCAGGTAGTTCATTAACATGGCGGGGATCATTCAGGTGAAGTTCGGCGTGCCGTATTTTGACGTGTTTGACCCCCGCTTTCTGGATTTTGCCGTGCCGGCGGCGGTGCGCGGGACGATTAGTTTTAAGCTCGCCGATTACAAGGCGTTTATCAAACTGCACCGGCTCATCAACTTTTATCTTGAGGCGTTTAAGGCGCAGATACAGGACGGGGTAAAAAAATACGTCAAAGGCGTTGTTACCAACATTCCCCAGGAAAACGGGATTCCGGTGACGCAGCTTGAACGCAAGCTATTGCAGGTCAACGAAATTATCGAGGGCTACCTCAAGCCGCGTATGCAAAACGATTTTGGCATCATTGTTTCCGCGCTGGACATCGGTGCGATCGAAGCGGACAAGGCGAGCGAAGGGTATACGTCCTTGATGGC
>JAISRN010000204.1 GCA_031273605.1 Spirochaetales bacterium
GCCCCCTTTATCGGCCCCTGGCGAACTTTTAACCTCCAAAGAGAGAAACTGTACATGAAAAGCAGAATTTTGTTTTTACCGTTGCTACTTTTAGTTTGCGGCGGGTTATTTGCCCAAGAGCCAAATTTGCTACAGCATTTAGAATGGGAGATAGAAAACGGTACGATAACTATTACCCGATTCTGGGATCATCAGCTTGGAGCTGGATTTGGGTCTATTGCTATACCGGCTGTCATTGACGGCAAGCGGGTGACAAAAATTGGGGCTAATGCCTTTTCCGGTAGTGTGCTGACCAGCATAACAATTCCGGGTAGCGTTACCAGCATTGAGGAATATGCGTTTTCCGGGTGTCACTATCTGACTAGCATAACGATTCCGGGCAGCGTTACCAGCATTGGGTTCCAGGCATTTGGGTATTGCAGTAATCTAAACAGCGTAACAATTTTGCACGGTGTTACAAGTATCAAGGAAGGTGCGTTTTATGACTGTACTAGCTTAATCGACATTTGGCTTCCTGATAGCCTTACTAATATTGAGTTGGGAGCATTTTATTTATGCGATAGCTTGTCGGCAAGAACAGTTATTGATATAGCAAGCCGTTTTGGATTGCAAGTTTTTGAGTCGTTTAAGTAATCCATTGTTTCTTTTTTCCATTGGTATATTATCTTTGTCCGTGTCGTCCGTGGTTATTTCTTCTTCCTATAAGCAGCCTGCTTTTTCGGCCTCCCCAATGGCGGATTCAATAATGTCCGCCGCCTTAAAGGCCAGCTCCTCGGTGATCACCAGGGGGGGCAGGAGGCGGATCACATGGTTAAAGTGGCCCCCCACTTCCACCAAAACCCCCCGGCGGTGGGCCAGGGTACGGACTTTGGCGGCCAGGGCGGGGGCCGGTTCCTTGGTAGTTTTATCCTTTACCAGTTCAATGCCCAGCATAAGGCCGATGCCCCTAACCTCCCCCACAATGGCCGACCGGGCTTCGCAGTCCTTAAGCCGGGCCAGGAGTTTTTCCCCCAGGAGGGCCGCCCGGCCGGGGATGTCCTCCCTAACCATGTACTCCAGGGCGGCTTTGCCGGCGGCAAAGGCCGTCATGTTTCCCCGGAAGGTTCCGATGCTCTTCCCCGGAGGCAGGGTGTTTAACTCCTCCCGGTAGGCAATGGCGGAAATGGGAAAACCCAGGCCCCCCAGGGCCTTGCTCAGGGTAACAATGTCGGGGACGATTTGAGAATGTTCAAAGGCGAACATCCTTCCCGTGCGCCCCAGGCCGCACTGAATTTCATCGCAGATCAAAAGTACGTCATGCTCCTGGGTAATCCTCCGGATGTTCTGCAAAAACCGGGGAGGGGGCGCAATGGTTCCTCCCTCCCCCTGAACTGCCTCGATGATCACCGCCGCGGGCTTGGAAACCCCGGAGTGGGAATCCCTCAAAACCCGGTCAAGCCAGCGGGCGGCATAGAGGTCCGTTTCTTCCGGGGGGCAGCCGAAGGGGTTCCGGTAGCTGTAGGCATAGGGAACAAAGCTCACCCCCGGAACCAGTTCCCCCACCCCGTCCCGGTGGCCGGAATCCGTGGTAACCGCCAGGGAGGCCCCGGTCATGCCGTGATAGGCCCCCTCAAAGGCAATGATGCCGTTGCGTTTTTTATTCCATTTGGCCAGTTTGAGGGCCTGCTCCACCGCATCGGAACCCGTGGGGCCGCCGAAAAAGATCCGGGTGAGTTCCCTGGGCAGGAGGCCTTTAAGGGTTTCCACGAGACCCTCCCTGGTTTGGGAGGGGATGTCCAAAGTGTGGGTAAACTCATCAATCTGGGCATGGGCGGCGGCTAAAATCTCCGGATGCGCCCCCCCCAAAGCCATAACCCCGGCGCCGGAAAACATATCAATATAAATGTTGCCGTCCGCATCCACCTGGGTGGCCCCCCGGCTCCGGGCCACCGCCATGGGCAGCCCCCGGGCGTAGCTCACCGCGGAGCCTTCGTTTTGGGCCTGGTATTCCAGAATGGCCCGGGATTGGGGACCCGGAGGCTCCGTGAGAATCCGGGGCGCCCCGGGGAGGGATAATTCGGCTAATTGTTTTTCGTCTATCATGGTTTTTCAAAATTATGATAAATAGGAACCCTTTTGTCAATATCACCGAAAGCCTAAGTCGCCGGAGCTTAAGCCGCTTTAGAATGACTCATGCCTTCCGGTTTTCTCCAGTTAAGCAATAATGAAGAATGAATAATCACCGCCACGGAGCCTATATTGTGCACCAGGGCGCCGGTTACGGGATTTAAAAGCCCCGTAATGGCAAGGGCAATGGCGGCAAAATTCAAAATCATCGATAACCCAAGGTTTATGTTAATGGTTCGCATGGTCCGGCGGGACAGCCCCAAGAGATGGGGAATTTCTTTTATGTCGTCCCGCACAAGAACAATGTCCGCCGCGTCAATGGCAATATCGCTGCCAATGCCGCCCATAGCCATGCCGACGGTTGCCCATTTAAGCGCCGGAGCGTCGTTAACCCCGTCGCCAACCATGCAAACTCCGCCGCCGGCGGCTTGGTATTTTTTTAACGCGGTAATCTTATCTTCCGGCAGGCAGTTGGATAAGACCTCGTCAATACCGGCAGCCCCGGCAATGTGCCTGGCCGCCTCCGGCGAATCTCCGGTAAGGAGGAGGGTTTTTGTTCCGCCGCCGTGAATGGCCCGGACCACCCCGGCGGCGTCAGGGCGGAGGGTATCCGACAGGGCAATAAAACCGGCGGCCCTTTGATTTATCCCAAGATAAATTATGGTACAACCCTCTTGTTTTGCCCGGGCCGCCGCCTCCTTCAGCGGGGGAGGCAGGGATATGCCCCGCTCTAAAAAGAGGGCCTCGTTTCCGGCATTTAACAGATCCCCCTTATGCTCCGCCTGAACCCCCCGGCCGGCAAACAGGGCAAAGGCCTCGGGTTCCGCCGGGGAACCCTGTTCCTTGTTTTTATAGAAATTGACAAGGGCCTTGCCCAGGGGGTGTTCGGAACGCAGCTCCGCAGTAGCGGCAAGGGAAAGGAGGTCGTCCTTTGATATTTCCGGAAGGCAGCTTTCAATCTTAACAACAGTAGGTTTTCCGCAGGTCAAGGTTCCGGTTTTATCAAAGGCAATCCGCTGAACGGTAGCAAGGCGTTCCAGGGCATCCCCCTGGCGGACCAAAATGCCGTATTTTGTGGCGTTGCCGATACCCGCCATAATAGCGGTGGGAGTGGCCAGCACCAGCGCGCAGGGGCAAAATACCACCAGAACAGTTACCGACCGGATGGGCTGCCCGGTCCAAAACCATGTTCCCGCCGCGGCGGCAAGGGCTATAACCACAATCCAAGTGGCCCACTTATCCGCGGTTTTAACAATTTTGGCCTTCCCCGCATCGGCGGATTGGACCAGCCGCACCATCCGCTGAAGGGAACTGTCTTCCCCCACCTTAACCGCCTTCATGTCAAAGGTTCCGGCCTGATTGATGGTTCCGCTGAAAACCTCATCCCCTTCAGCCTTGTCCACCGGCAGGGATTCCCCGGTCATCACCGATTGGTCGATAGCCGTTTGGCCTTTAAGGATCACCCCGTCCACCGGAACTGTTTCCCCCGCCAGCACCCGCAGAATATCCCCCCGGACAACCTCATCGGCGGGGATCAGGCGCGCCCCTTCGCTGCGGATAACCCGGGCAACGGCGGGAGTTAAGGCCACAAGTTTTTCTATGCCTGCCCTGGCCTTGGCAACGGTTCGTTCCTCAAGGTAGGCGCCGATGGTCATAATAAAGGCCACCTCGCCGGCGGCAAATAATTCTCCAATAACAATCGAGGCAATCAAGGCAAGGGACACCAGGAGATCGGCTTTAATATCAAATTGAGAAATTAAGCCGGCGGCGGCGTTTTTAATAATAGGCGCCCCGCATAATAAAATAGCGGCCCAGGCCGGATCAAGGGTTATCGGCCCCGCCCTCCGCCAGGAAAAACGGGGGCCGCCAAAAAAACTTACCCCCAGGGCGGCGGCGGAAATGCAGAGAAACAAGATAGTGCGGCGGTTTGAATCTTTAAAAAAGGCCATCATCCTGCAAGCTCCTTTATACCCCCACGGGTATACATTCAATATACCATAGGGGGTATGGGTATGTCAAGGAGCCGGAGTTTTTTTAAAAGGGGCTACAACCGGGAAAAATGTTCCACCGCCTGGGCAAAATCGGCAATTGTTTTTTCCGCATCCCCGTTTTCAATGCCTTCCCGGACACAGTGGGTTAAGTGCCCCTCCAGTACAATTTGTCCCACCTTGTGAACCGCCTTCTTCACCGCATTGATTTGAATGATAATCTCTTCGCAGGGAACATCCTGGTCAATCATCTTATCCACGGCTTTTAGCTGCCCCATAATTTTAGAAAGCCGCCGGTGCAGATTGCCGGCATCCATACATTGACGCATGCTAAACTCCTTCTAAAGGGGATACCCCTAGGGGTTCACTATGGAGGGATATGATCCTTTTGTCAATTTGGGCTATTGGATTTGAAGAAGAAAAACCGCCAAGGGCCGCGAAGGAACACATAGTGATAAACAGGGAGCTGGACCCTTTTCCCCTCACGGAGCGCACGGAGTTCACGGGGGGGATACCAAAACTCTAAAGTCCTCCGT
>JAISRN010000230.1 GCA_031273605.1 Spirochaetales bacterium
TTTCCCGACACCTTTCTCACCACCGACGGCCAGGCCCTGGAACTGCCCAACCGGGAGGAGTGAACAATCCCGCTGGAGCAAAGAGTAACAGACATTTTAGGTTTTGGGAAATAAGGTGAGCCAGTTTCAAAATCGGTTATATTGAAACTGGCTCCGGCATTTCTCAGGCTAAGGCCTTGCGAGCGTGCCATTTTCATCAAAACCAAAAGCCCGAGCCGCCTGCTGGCGGAGAAAGATACACAGTTCTGTTAGGGCTGGGTGTACTTTACATTTCAATTATTATTCTTTTTATGTTTTTTAATATATTTTTTTTAATATATTTTTTTCCATCAGTAAATACTTTTAACGCAAACATCATGGCTGGCAGCAGAACAGCCATTATTATTAAATAGAATAATACATTAATGTTTTTTTCTATAAAATCATGTAAAACTATTAGCGTCGCGGGGACTGCTATCAAAGATAAATATCTCATAAAATAAATTAATAAATAATCTACATCTTCTTTTGTTTCAATTTGCAGTATGCTTTCAGCAGCAATCAACATATTTTTTGAGATACCTTTTTTTAAAATTTCCTGCTTAAAGTTGTAAAAAAAAACTTGTTCTGTACTACTTGTTGTATAGATACCAGATTTTATCCTTAGAAGATGATCGTATCCATAATATGCTACAAATGGTGATAAAGCAGTAGCTATTGATGCAATTATGGCTAGCACAAAAAAATTATTAATCTGTGAAAGTATCAACAGGAATGAAGATAAAAAATATAATATTATTGGAAAAATTGCAAATCCAAAATATTGTTTTCTGCTTTTCCTTTTGATTTCTTTAAGAGAATTGGCTTGTTTGTATATGGATTCGATTTCCGTAATAAGTTTGTATGAATCTATCATGACTTCCTCTATGTTAACCGGATTTTCCCTTCATTCCATTCTTTGCGGTTAATTTTTCCGGGCTAACCTTCCCGCCTACTCCCAGCCCCCGGCGCTGCCGGAGACCCTGCTGTCCAGGCTGTCCTCGGGGCCTGCGGTGGCGTTGCGGCTTTTATCGCTGCCTCCGAAGATCGCGCTCCCCGAAGGAGAGGTGTTCCCAAGACCCCGGCCGTAAATAAGCCCCCCGGTTTTGATAAAGGTTCCGTTTTGGTTATACACGCCGCCGCCGTTAGGGGCGGCATTCGGATTGCTGGGGTCGCCTATGGTTCCGCCCCTCATAGTAAAGGTCCCCGTGTTAATATACACGCCGCCGCCGTTGGAGGTGGCAGAATTCTTATAGATGGTTCCCCCTGTCAGGGTGAAGGTTCCGCCATTGACATACACGCCGCCGCCGATGGGCATCCCGCTATAGTTAGATATAGTTCCCCCTGTCATGGTGAAGACCCCCCCGTCGCTGATAGCTACGCCCCGCAGATTTGTACTACCGTGCAGTTCTCCGCCTTCCATGGTGAAGGTTCCGCCCTGGACCTCTATGCCGCGGCCCTCCCCGATTTTTCCGTTCTTCAAAATGAAAGCCGCGTTAGAACCCACGGTTATAGCAGGACTGTCGGTGAGGCCGCGGATCTCAAGGGATTCGGAATCCAAAACCACGGTAATTTTACCGTCGCTTGAGCCGGTCAGAGAAAGCCGGAACCTATTTATGTTGCTGGAAACGGAAGACCGGAGGGTAATGCGTGTATTAGCCAGGTTGGGATGAGTGGAGACATTCAAGGTTATAAATCGATTCGAGGTATCTGTCTCGGAAGTATTTATATGGATAGTGTAACTCGTCCCAGGAGGATTGTTGGAGGCTTGGATATCATCAAAAATCTGCACCAGCGTGTAGCTTGCAGAACTGGTGTATTCCTGCACGCTAGGGGCCGCCAGGGGGGAGAAGGTGAGGGTAATCTCCGCGGCCCCGCCGTCCCCCGCTATGACGGCGCTTACGCTTTGGGTCCCGGAAAATGCCGGGAAGCTGTCGGCATTAAGGCTGCCGAAGGTCCAGCCGGGCTTGGCGATTAGGGTAAAGCTAAGCTTGTAGACCGTTTCCGGCTCAAAAATATCAAAGGGCGCCCCGGCGGCGGTCGTCCAGGAGCCGCTTGCGGCGGAGTATTGTTCGTTCTGAGCAGAGCTCAGGGCGGGAACGGAATTAGGGGGGCTGAACAGGACGGGGGTCCAGATGCCAACCAGATTGAGTTGGTTCACCTGCTGCGGCAGTTGGACATTTTTGCTGACATTTGCCGTTGTTACGGTAACGGAGCCGGTGGTTACCGGGCCGTATCCGGACTTTGAAACGGCCAGGGTGTAGGTTCCCCCGGGGACCTCTTCAATGACATAGGTTCCATCGGGCCCGGTGTTCACAGGGTCAAGGTAAGGGTTCCCCCCCTGCATAAGCTGAACCGTGGCGCCCCCCAAAGGAGAGCCGCCGTAGGCGGTGATGGCGCCGCTTACGCTGACCTTGTCCGTGGGGTTAAAGCTTAAGGTAAGCTTGGCGACGCTGTCATTGGCTTCAAACAAAGGGCTGCCTATTGACAAGGCCGTTGAATGGGTAAAACTGCTTACCCCCTCAAAGCTATAAGCCGTTTTTGCCGTAAGGGTGAGAAGGGTCCGGTAGTTCTGTCCCGCCTGGAAATCCCCCGTGTGGGCAACCCAGGTATCGGGGGCGGCTTCCCTTTCCCAGATTACGGATGCGCCGGCAAACTGGGTATAAGCCCCAAGGTTGGGGCTGGGGAGCAGGGCGGCCAAAACCGGGGGGGCTATCAGGGAACTCAGATCCAACTCCGTTACCCTGGATTTTAGGACGGCGTTTTTGCTTACATTCGAGGTGGTTACCGTAAAGGAATCGGTCCAGGTGAAATGTTCCTCTTTTGAAATCTCTATGTCGTAGGTCCCCGCATCCAGGCCGGATAGGCTGTAGCTTCCGTCCGGGGCTGTGGTCGCCTGGTTATAAAATTCGCTGCTTTTTGTCAGCTTAACCACCGCGCTGCCCAGAGGCCCCGCGCTGTCAGTTACGGTTCCGCTCACGCTTACCGGGAGCGTGGGGGGGAAGGTCAGGGTAAGGGTAGCGTCGGTATCCCCCGCGGGCTGATAATTGATTGAAACCCCGGTATAACTATAAGGGTTCGCCGCCCCAAAAGCATAGCCGGAGGCCGAGTCAAGGGTAAGAACCGCCTTGTATATCTGTCCGGCCAGGAAGGCCCCCGTATGGGCGGCGTCGCTGCCCGTTTTCCAGGCCAGAACCGCCTCGCTATACTGGTCGGGCAGAGAGACGAAGGACGCCGGGATGGTTCCTGTAACCGGAGCGGGTATCAGGGGGCTCAGGTCCAGGGGAGGAATCTGGTCGATTGTGGTTACGGTAAGGGAATTGTCCCCGCTGGAATCGCCGCCGGTATAATAGGCTCTGATCGTTACCGTGTAGGTAACGCCGTTGCCAAGCCCTGTGGCGGTGAAACTATTATTGGGAGAGGCTGTTTTAAGTATAGTCCTCGGGGCGGACAGGTCGCCCTGGTTGGGGCTGGCGCTGATGAGTACCTTTTCAAAGTCCGCTCCGCCGGGATTTGTCCAGGAAAGGGCAATCTGTTTATTCCCCGCCGCCCCGGTAAAATTCGTTACATTAGGCTGAGCGGTAACCGTAACCGTACAGGCGGCGATTTTGTTCCCGTCCTCGGTTATGGCCATGACAACGGTTGTTCCCCCGGACCCGGCGGTTACCAGCCCCGAGGCGTCTACCGTGGCGGCTCCGGGATTGGAGGAAGACCAGGAAACCCCCTGGTTAGTGGCGTCGGCAGGGGCTATCCCGGCGGTAAGGAGCTGGACGGCCCCTGGGGTTAGGGAAAGGAGGCTATAATCGAGGGTGATTCCGGTAACCCCCACGACCGGAGAAACCGGGGTTACGGTTTGGGAGGTATTTCCGCTAAAAAGGCCGCTTTCGTAATGGGCTTTAAGGCTTATTGTGTAGGGAACGCCGTTGGTAAGCCCCGTTGCCAGGAACGCGTTATTCGGCGTGTCTGTTTTATTGACCGTTGTTTCGGAGCTTAGGTTTCCTTCCGGGGGGCTGGCGCTTATGACCACGTAATCAAAGCCCTCCGCCGCGGGAAGGGTCCAGGAAAGGGCAATTTCCCCGTTTCCCGGAACCGCGGTCAAGCCGGTTACGCCGACCAGGGCGCTGACAGTTACCGTACAGACGCCGATTTTGCCCCCGTCTTCGCTGATGGCCCAGATAACCGCCGTTCCCGCCGACACCGCCCGGACCAGCCCCGTTTGGCTTACCGAGGCCACCCCGGCGTTCAGGGACATCCAGTTTAGGGCCTGATTGGCCGCGTGGGAAGGGCTTATCGTGGCGGTAAGCTGTCGGCTTTCCGTTAGGGTAAGGGCCATTTCCGAAAAATCCAGGGTAACCCCGGTAACCGCCGCCGAACCATCCTCATTGACGTTCCGCAGGGGCGGCTCCGGTACCATGATGTTTTCACAGTTCCCCAGGAGCAAAAGCAGAAGGACGCCCAGGACCGCTAAAAACTTGATTTTTCCCATGGGTTCCCCCGGCAAAACGGCAACTTTTTTTGATAATACAAACCTAAGTAATTCTATCCTAAATTTTTTGACTTGTCAGCCCTTTTGTAGACATTTTTTTGAAAAAAAGTTATCCTCCTGCCCAATGGCTGCGCAAGTAAAAATACGTTTTCCCCTGGGGGTTAAACTGTCCCTCATCATCTCCGGGGTTCTCCTCCTTTCCTTTTCGGTAATTACCCTGCTGATGGTTCGCCTCGTGGGGGCCGATGTGCGGCTTACGGCGGAAAACAACAACTGGACGCTGAACCGCTGGTCCGCCAACGAGGGGGAAACCATCCTGTCCGGCCTCAAGGCCAAGGCCCTCCTCCTCATCCGCAGCCTTGACAGCCGGGGGGCCGCCAATCCGGGGGACCTAATCGATCTCTTTTACCGCCTTAATCCTGAAATTTCCGGGGTGGCCTTTGCCGGTTCCGGCGAAACCCCGGGGGGCCTCTTTCTTAACAACCGCTTCGGCATCGAAGACCCCCTGTTTAACCCCTCCCGGATCTCCGCCTGGTTTGCCTCCCGGGAGGAGGAGGTACGAAGGGCGGCCTCCGGGGAAACCCTCCTCTTTAACGGGTTCCCCTACTTCAAAAGTCCCCTCCTGGTCATGCTTTTTCCCCTGCCCCGGCAGGAAGGCTTTTCCTTTGCCGGCGCGGCGGGGATCTTCTTTTCCGCCGCCGGCCTTTCGGCAAGCGTCCTTAAGGGGGGGGACGGGGGAAATACCGGCTTCATTGTTAACGGCGCGGGGGAGGTCCTGGCCCACGAGGATCGGGGGCTGGTTCAGGCCGGGGCCAAACTGGACGGCCTTCCCATTGTCCGG
>JAISRN010000017.1 GCA_031273605.1 Spirochaetales bacterium
AAGGTGCTCTGATACAAAAATTTCTTCGACTGAGTGAACACAGAGTGTTCACGATTCGACATTCGCGGTTAAAAATTCTTGTTTTTTATTGGTTAGCAGTCAAAATGAGTTTATATGCGCTGGCCCCGGCCACCCTCCACCTTTCACCCTCCTTTGTCCGTGTGGTCCGTGGTTAAATTTTCCGGCTCCGGGGGAGCAGTTCCAAAAGGTCAAATTTTGGAACTGCCTTTGAGTTTGGATTTCCCCGGTCCGGGCTAAAAGGTAACGGGGTTAAGGGAAAGGAGAACCCCCGCGGCAATGGCCGAGCCGATGACCCCCGCCACATTGGGGCCCATGGCATTCATCAGCAGGAAGTTCGAGGGATTTTCCTTCTGTCCCAGCTTCTGTACCACCCGGGCGGCCATGGGAACGGCGGAAACCCCCGCGGCGCCGATCATGGGGTTTACCTTGCCGTGGGTAATCACGTACATTAACTTTCCAAAGAGCACTCCCCCCGCGGTTCCCATGGAAAAGGCAATCACCCCTAGGATGATGATCTTGATGGTTCCCCAGGTAAGGAAGAGTTCCCCGGACATCCGGCTGCCCACGCTTATCCCCAAAAAGATGGTAACGATGTTAATCAGTTCATTCTGGGCGGTTTTGGCGAGCCGGTCCACCACCCCGGATTCCCGAAAGAGGTTGCCCAGCATGAGCATCCCCAAAAGGGGAGCGGCATCGGGGACAATCAGGGAGGTAAAGATTCCCGTAACAATGGGAAAGAGAATCTTAACCCGCTTGGAGACGGGCTTGGGGTCGGACATAACCACCATCCGCTCTTTCTTGGAGGTGAGGAGTTTGATAATGGGGGGCTGGATCACCGGAACCAGGGCCATGTAGGAGTAGGCCGCCACCGCAATGGGCCCCAGGAGGTGGGGCGCCAGTTTAGAGGTAAGAAAGATGGCGGTAGGTCCGTCGGCGCCGCCGATGATGCCGATGGAAGCGGCTTCGGGAAAGGTAAAACCCAGGGCCTTGGCCCCCAGGAGGGTGATGAAGATCCCCAACTGGGCGGAGGCCCCCAGGAGAAAGGTAACCGGCCGGGCCAGGAGGGGCCCAAAATCGGTCATGGCCCCTATTCCCATGAAGATCAGGGGGGGGAAGATGGCCAGCTTAACCCCGTAGTAAAAGTAATCGATCAGGCCCCCCGGCGCGGTGAGCCCCGCCAGGGGAAGGTTGCAGAGGATGGCCCCAAAGCCGATGGGAATCAGCAGGAGGGGTTCAAAGCCCTTCACAATGGCCAGGTAAATTAAGAGGCACCCCACGCTCATCATCACGAGCTGCTGCCAGGTTAGGGCGGAAAAAGCCATGCCCTGGATGAATTTAACGATAAGATCAATGATAGTCATAATTTCTCCTATGGGGAAGGGTTGGGGCCGCCTAAGCCCAGGTGACGAGGGGCTGTTTGTCCGCCACGCTGTCTCCGGGCCGGACCAGCACCGCCGCCACGGTTCCCGAGAGGGAAGCAAAGACTTCAATATCCATCTTCATGGCTTCCATGAGGATGATAACCTGGCCCTGGGAGACCTGCTGTCCCGGGGAAACCCTAACCTCCCGGATGGTTCCGGTGAGGGGGGCCTTTTCCGAGGCGCCGCCGGAGGCCGGGGGCTGAACTGCCGGGCCGCCGGAGGCCGGGCTTGACGCCGGGGCCTGAACCGAAACCGCCGGCCCCTGCACTGCCGGAGCTTGAACCGCCGGGGAGCCGGCCGAAGCGCCGCCCCCCTGGGGAACGGCGGTCAGGTAGTCATTGGCAACCGTCCGGGGCTTCCCCGGATTTAGATTAACGGGATAGGAGGCCCCCCGGTGGGTCAGGGTTAGGATGTCCCCCTTCCGCTCCGCCTTAACATCGTAAACAAAGCCTTGAAATTCAAAGGTAATATTCCGTTCCATGTTGTTTTCCTTTAAAAACGAGTTTTATCCAGGGGATAAGTTTTATCAAAGGCCGCCCGGAAAACCCAGGGGTCGGGATAGGCGCCTCCGGAGGGGAGCCAGGCCCCCGGGGACGGCGCCTGGGCGTCCTCCGCGGCCAGGTAAGCCGCCACCGCCGCGGCCAGCCAAAGCCCGGTCTCCCCCGGCGCCGGGGCGCAGACGGCGGGGCCCCTTTCGGCGGCGGAGGGGGCGGCCTTGGGGAGGGTTTCTCCGGAGGCATCCCCGCTCCCCGGCGGCCTGTCAAAGAGGCGCTTCAAAATGATCATAAATATCCAGAGGATGACCAGGGTGGAAAACACGATGACCATGCCCAAAATGGAAGCCTGGACACTGTAACTAAAAACTTCGATATTCATTTTATCCCCCTAGAGCGGAATGTTCCCGTGCTTTTTGGCCGGGCGGTCTTCTTTTTTGCGGCTGTGCATCTCCAAAGACCGGATAAGCTCCACCCGGGTCCACCGGGGATCGATGATTTCGTCAATGAAGCCGTAACCCGCGGCCACATAGGGGTTCATAAACTGATCCTGAAATTCCCGGATCTTTTCCTGCCGCTTAAGCCCGGGGTCCGGAGCGCCGGTAATTTCCTGGCGAAAGATAATGTTGGCGGCCCCCTCGGCCCCCATCACCGCGGCCTCGGCGGTGGGCAGGGCAATAATGCGGTCGTAGCCCAGGGCCCGGGCGCTCATGGCAATGTAGGAGCCCCCGTAGGACTTGCGGAGGATCAGGGCAACCTTGGGAACCGTGGCCTCGGCAATGGCGTAGAGGATCTTGGCGCCGTGGCGGATAATGCCCCCGTGTTCCTGGGCAATCCCCGGCAGGTAACCGGGAACGTCCACCAGGGAGATGATGGGAATGTTGAAGGCGTCGCAGAACCGGATAAACCGGGCGCCCTTGTCGGAGGAGTTAATGTCCAGGGAACCGGCAAAAACCTTGGGGTTGTTGGCGAAGATTCCCACGGTACGCCCCGCCAGCTTGGCAAAACCCACCACCACGTTTTCCGCCCACTCCCGGTGAACCTCCAGGAAGGAATTCTCGTCAAAGGCCCGGGAAATGATGTCCCGGACATCGTAGGGCTTCCGGGGCTCCTCGGGGATCACCTGAAAGAGGTCCGGGGTTTCCCGGTCCGGGGGATCGCTTACCGGGCTTATCGGGGGCATCTCCCGGTTGTTGGCGGGGAGGTAGGACAATAGCCGGCGGATAAAATCAAAGCACTCCCCCTCGGTGGCAAAGCGGAAGTGGGCCACCCCGCTTTTGGAACAGTGGGTCCGGGCGCCCCCCAATTCATCATGGGAGATCTGCTCCCCCGTAACGGCCTTAATCACGTCCGGCCCGGTAATGTACATGTGGCTGACCCCGTCCACCATAAAAACAAAATCGGTAATGGCCGGGGAGTACACCGCTCCCCCGGCGCAGGGCCCCAGGATAACGGAAAACTGGGGGATAACTCCGGAACTCCACACGTTGTTCTTAAAGATTCTGGCGTAACCGTCCAGGGACAGCACCCCTTCCTGAATCCGGGCGCCCCCGGAGTCATTAATCTGAAGGAAGGGCACGCCGTTCTTCAGGGCCAGCTCCTGAGCTAAGGCTACCCTTTCGGCGTGTTTTTCCCCCAGGGACCCCCCCAGGACGGTAAAATCCTGGGAAGAAAGGCAAACCTGCCGTCCCCCGATCTTCCCTGTTCCGGTTACGACTCCGTCCCCCGGGTATTTCTTTTTATCCAGGCCAAACTCCTCCGCCCGGCCCTGAATGTAGGCCTGGGTTTCGATAAAGCTGTTTTCATCCAGGAGGGCGGCAATCCGCTCCCGGGCGCCTTGTTTTCCCTTTTCATGCTGCGCGTCGAGACGATCCTTCCCCCCGGCCTCAAGCATCCTTTCCCGCATCCGGTGGAATTTGTCTAAAGCCTCGCTGTTACCCATAGGTACCCCCTATCACTAGTATTAAAACTTGAGGCAGTTCCAAAAGGTTAGATTTTGAAACTGCAACCCTAGATTAAAAGTTCTCTTTATATTTATCAACTATTTCAAATCTTTTATCAAGTCTTTAAAATTGAAAATATTTTAAGTTTTTATAACGAAAATTGCGGATTTCCCAAAACCGCCATGATAATATCCGGGAAAATGAAAAATCCTCTTGACCTAAGTGAGGGAATTGGCTTAGACTATACTTTATAGGTCTTGTTCCTTTTTCAAGACTTTTATTCTGTATTTTGATTTTTTTTGGAGGAAGACATGGCAGATCCCAATCAAGCGGCGGCTTATATCGCCGATCTCGTTAAGCGGGCCCGGGCGGCCCAGAAAACCATCGAATTTGCCTCCCAGGAACAGGTGGACGACTTGGCCGTCCGGGTGGCCTGGGCGGGGTGTAAACCCGATTTTGCCGCCAAGTTGGCGGACTTTGCCGCCGAGGAATCCCAAATGGGCCTGGGCAAAGACAAGTACGGCAAGATTATGACCAAGGTTAAAGGGGCCCTGAGGGACATGAAGGGCAAGAAAACCGTGGGGCTGGTGGAAGTTGATGAGGAAAAGGGTCTCTTAAAATATGCCAAACCCATAGGGGTTGTGGGCGCCTTGATTCCCTGTACCAATCCCGAGGCCACTCCCTTTGTCAAGGCCATCTGGGCCATCAAAACCAGGAACGCCATCATCTTGGCGCCCCATCCCCGGACCCAGAAAACCAATAAAATGGCGGTGGATCAGATTCGGGCCTGCCTCAAAAAGAACGGTTACAGCGAAGACCTGGTGATTAACGTGGATCAGGTCAGCATGGAGGGCTCCACGGAGCTTATGAAGCAGGCGGACCTGGTTTTAGCCACCGGCGGCGCGGGGCTGGTTCATGCCGCCTACAGTTCCGGTACCCCCGCCTACGGGGTGGGCGCGGGGAACGCGGTGTGCATCGTGGACGAAACCGCCGACCTGGCCGATGCGGCGGACAAGATTAAACGCTCCAAAATTTTTGATCATGCCACAAGCTGCTCCACCGAAAACGCGGTGGCCATCCAGGAATCGGTTTACGACGCCATGATTCAGGCCATGATTAAAGAGGGGGCCTACCTGGTTCAGGGGGAAGAAAAGAAAAAGCTCCAGGCCGCCATGTGGGAAGACGGGCACACCTTAAGCCGCAAGATTGTCGCCCAGTCCGCCGCCGCCATTGCCAAGCTGGCGGGGTTAAACGCTCCGGCGAATGTTTCCTTCCTGATTGTTCCCGAAACCGGCGTTGGGGCGGACTATCCCTTTTCCGGAGAAAAGCTCTCCCCGGTTTCTACCATCTATAAGTTCAAGACCTTTGACGAGGCGGTGGACCTGGTCAACCGGATCACCGATTACTCCGGGGCCGGCCACTCCTGCGGAATCCATACCTTTATTGACTCCCGGGTGAGGGAGCTGGGCCGCCGGGTTAAGGTTTCCCGGATCATGGTCCGCCAGCCCCAGTGTTTAGCCAACTCCGGCGCGTGGACCAACGGTATGCCCATGTCCATGACCCTGGGCTGCGGAACCTGGGGGGGCAACATTGCCTCGGAAAACATCAGCTATCATCATTTGCTCAACTACACCTGGGTTTCCTACGAAATTCCCAACAACCAGCCTTCCGACGAGGAACTCTTTGGCACCCTGATCTACGAAGATTAGGGCCGTTCTCCGGGGGGCCTCCCCCCCGGAGACTATTGGTTATTTTCCTCTCCCTTCTTCGACTTTGCGGTTAAGAATTCTTCCTTCTTTTTCTTCGTCCGTGTCGTCCGTGAGGTCCGTGGTTTATCTTCCCTCCTCCCTCCGTGGTTATCCTTACATTGTGGTCCGGGGCTGCCTTAAATAGGGTTTTTCATTGTCCGCGGGGTGAGGATTTTCCGGGAAATATCCCGGCTTTATTGCGGAAATCCAAATAAATAATAGAAAAAACCATGGAATTACCCAAAAAATGACGATCCGCCTTGACAAAGGGCCTCCGGATTCGCTAAACTATAGGGTGTCGCCGGGAAATCGCAAAGGCTTTCCACCCGGGGATGCGGTAATTATAGCGAGGAGGAACATTTATGTCCGGAGAAGTCGTCAAAGCCACCGATAAAAAGTATAACCTTCATTCCTGGTCCGCCCAGGGCAGCTTAAACCCCCTGGTTATCGAAAAGTCCGAGGGGATCTACTTTTGGGATTCCAACGGAAAGAAGTACTACGATATGTCCGCCCAGTTGGTAAATATGAATTTGGGGCACCAGCACAAAAAAATTGTGGAAGCCATCAAAGCCCAGGCGGATAAGATGTGCTACATGGGCCCCGGCTTTGCGGTGGATGTCCGGTCCGAACTGGCCCGGAAGATCATCGAAGAGGTGGCGCCCCCCAACATGGGCAAGGTTTTCTTTACCTTAGCCGGCGCCGAGGCCAACGAAAACGCCATTAAAATTGCCAAGATGTTTACCGGCCGTCATAAGATCTTCAGCCGCTACCGCTCCTACCACGGGGCCACCTACGGTTCCGCCAACCTCACCGGCGAGCCCCGGCGCTTTCCTTCGGAACCGGGGATTCCCGGGTTTGTTAAATTCTTTGATCCCTACATTTACCGGGAACCGGTGATTAAGTTTGCCTCCGAAGAGGAGGCCTCCGCCTACTACCTGGCCAAGCTGGAAGAGCAGATCATCTACGAAGGCCGGGATAAGGTGGCGGCCATCTTCCTGGAGTCCGTTACCGGCTCCAACGGGGTGATCATCCCCCCCAAGGGCTACCTCAAGGGCGTCCGGGAACTCTGCACCAAGTACGGAATCCTCATGGTCTGCGACGAGGTTATGGCCGGCTGGGGCAGAACCGGCGAGTGGTTTGCCTTTATGAACTGGGGGATTGAACCGGACATCATTACCTTTGCCAAGGGCATCACCTGCGGCTATGCTCCCCTGGGGGGCGTCATTATCAGCAAAAAGATTGCCGAACACTTTGATAAAAATGTCCTTTACTGCGGCCTTACCTACAGCGCCCACCCCTTAGGCTGCGCCGCCGGCATCGCCGCCATTGACGTTTACAAGCAGGAGAAGATCTTCGATCACGTGAAGGAAATGGGAAAGGTTATGGCCAAGCGGCTGGCCGCCCTCCGGGCCGCCCACGACACCGTGGGGGAGTGCCGGAGCATCGGACTCTTCGGCATGGTTGAATTTGTTAAAAATTCCAAAACCGATGAACCCCTGGTGGCCTACGGGCAGGATCCCCAGGGGGTTATGAAGCAGATCATGGGCAAGCTGGCGGAAAATGGTTTCTGGACCTACACCCACGAGAACATGGTGGCGGTCTCTCCTCCCCTCATCATTACCGAGGCCGAGTTAAACCAGGCCTTCGATATTCTGGACAAGGTGGCCGGCTGGGTCGACGCCACCTTCGGGGAAAAGTAACCTTAAGCGCAGCGCCAGGACTTCTTCTCCTTTGCCGCCCCCTCCGGGGCGGTTTTTTTATGCCCCGGGGGTTATCGTAAATTGAAAAAGGCTCTGCGCCCGGCAGGGCCAGCGCATATAAACTTTGGACCTCTTACAAGTCCCACAAAACCACATAACTTATGAAGAAAATGAACCGCGAAGATTATATGATATTTGTGAAAGTGGTATCCTGTATCCGACGGGGTATGGGAGCCGGCGCCGATTGTTATGTGCCGAGAGGGAACGGTTTGGCGAAAGCCAGACAGACCTCGTCGCGAAGAGTAATCTACAGACGGCAGCCGAAAATAAAAATGCGGAACAGCGTTGAGGCGCTGTTACCGCGGATAGGAGTTCGGTTTACCCCGAGCAGAGACTCCCATTCCTCGAATTTAACCGATTGGAGGAGAAAAT
>JAISRN010000023.1 GCA_031273605.1 Spirochaetales bacterium
CCCCTCCCATCCACACTACCAACCACCCCCCCACCCCCCCCGCCCCCCCCCCCCCCCCCCCCCCCCCCCCCCCCCCCCCCCCCCCCCCCCAGGCAGTAGATTGGTTAAAAAGACAAACGGCCTCATACTCCCCCCTTTGAAAAAGTAGGCCTTTAACAGGCAGATAAATGATTATCAAATACTTTTTATCATTTGTCAAGTTTTTTTTGAAATATTTACAAAATTTTATAAAGGGAAGGTCTGCCTCAGGGAAAGGTCCAGGGCCAGCGCATATAAGAATTTTTGTCCACGGATTACACGGATTAAGAAGAAAATCTGTGGTTTTTATCTTCCATGCCCGCCCTTTACGCTCATTTTTGCCCATTAAGAACCGCGAACATTCCCTAATTCGCGTTAATTCGCGTCCATTCGCGGACTCTTTTGTTTATATGCGCTGGCCCTGACAAAAGGTCCTTTTGTCCTTGACAAAAAATCTGTCCGGTGTAAACTTGCCTATCAAGGGAAAAGGAGCCAATGAGCCGAACCGTCCTGCCTGCCGGACAACCGGGAATCGCCTCCGGAGGGTTCCCTGCAGCCCCCCCAACGACCGTTCCGCGGGTTTCTTTAATTATTCTTTTTCTCGTGGGATCCTTCCTGCCCGCCTTTGCCCAGGAAAACAAGGCTTTTTTTGCCGGCGCCCTGGCGGAAACCGCTTTTTTTAGCGCCGAGTCCCTGTCCTACGGCGGCGGCTTTATCCTGGGCTGCGATGGCGGCGCGGCCCTGGGCATCCGGGCGGCCTGCTTTGGCGATCCCCAAGGCGTTGTGGCCCTGGAGGTCTGCCTCTTTTTCCGGGTTTACCTTCCCGGCCTGCAGGACTCCCGGGGCTTTTTCCTTCAGTTTAACGCGGGCCCGAGCCTCTATGGCCGGGGCGGTTTTCCCAGCCTTCCCGCGCAGGCCGGAATGTTTTCCGCCGGCGGACAGGCGGGCTGGCGTTTTGTTTTTAACAAGGGTTTCTACCTCGAACCCGCCCTCCGGGTGGGCTATCCCTATATCGCCGGGGCGGGCCTTTCCGCCGGGTATCTTTTTTAAAGGGTTATAATATAATAATGAAGAAAGCGTCGGCGCTTTTGCGGAATTTCATGCCCTTCCGGATACTCCTCGCGGCCCTGGGTATCGCCTCCTGTGGCAACCCCATTATGGAGGGCGTCCTTGCGCCCCTTTATAAGGAGAACTCCGCCTCCGGCGGCAAGGATGGAAGCGCCCCCGATAAGGCCGTACCCCTGGTTATTGCCCTCGATTTGGGAACCATGACGGACAGCAACAGCGGCTGGGAGGAGCTTCTTGCGGATATAGCCAACGCGGGCAAGTATGTCGCCCTGGACCTTTCCGGCTGCAGCATGGACGGCGGACTGTTTAACCCCGGCGGCGCCGGTACCGGCAAGGATAAAATTGTCTCCCTGACTCTGCCCGAGGCGGCGACAGAAATAGCGGCAGGAATGTCCGGCAACTCCGCTTTTCAGCACTGGACCGCCCTCAAGGAAGTGAGGGGCGCAAACATCGGCGCCGTCGGCGATTTGGCCTTCCGGGGCTGCGCCGCCCTGGTAACGGTGGACCTTCCCAAGGCAGCAAGCCTCGGCTCTGAAGCCTTCAAAGGCTGCGCCGCCCTGAGGACGGTGAATCTTCCCAGGGCGGCAAGTATCGGCGCTGAGGCCTTTCGGGACTGCGCCAGCCTGACCGGACTGAACCTTCCCGAGGCAGTAAGTATCGCCGCCGATGCTTTTAACAACTGCGCCGCTCTGAGGACGGTGAATCTTCCCAAGGCGGCAAGCATCGGCGTTGACGCCTTCAATAGCTGTACCAGCCTGACCGGGCTGATCCTTCCTGTGGCAGCAAGCATCGGCCATCATGCCTTCTCCGGCTGCGCCGCCCTGAAAACGGTAGTCCTTCCCGAGGCGACAAGCATCGACTTTAACGCTTTCCAGGGCTGTACCGCCCTAACCGAGGCGAACCTTCCCAAGGCGGCAAGCCTTGGGGGCAGCGCTTTTTACGCTACCGGCGGTATCGCCCTGACCGTCACCCTGGCCGCGGCGCCCCCAGCGGTGGGAAGGAATACGTTTGACAATGTTGCGGTCTCAAAGAACGTTACCCTCAAGGTACCGTCCGGTTCAATTGGGAATGAAATAAATCAATACAACACCACCTGGCAGGAAGCCTTTAAGGGCGTGGGGAATGACGTAGCCCCGCCTGCCCTTAACACCGACGTCGACGCGGGCGACATCAACCCGTACATCACCCTGAATATTGAGAGTTTGTAGGAACCAGGCCCCCGCCCTGCGGCGGGGTTGCCCATTTTAAGGGGTAAATTTTTGTATTTGTATGTTAGGGATAAATTTATAATGTTTTTCATTTCCTGTTAATACTATTTCCTGATTTTCCAATGCCGTTGATGCTATTATGGCATCTCCTAATTCCAATGAATGACTTAAAAAATAATCTTCAACTAAAAACATAGCTCTTGTCGATATGTTTTCATTTATTTGCATTATGCTTACCAGCCATTTTTTTAAATATTTTTGAAAGGCCTTTAATTCTTTTTTATTTTTCATCCCTTGCATTATTTCCATATAATTTATTACAGAAACTTTAAAAGGTATGTTATTGTTTATAGCATTTTGAGCATTTTTATTGCCTTTTAGATACCATATCAACACATCGGAATCTATTAACATAATTTTCTCCCCCTTCTCATATTCCTAACATATTGTTCTACATCTTCTATGTCCTTCCGATCCTTCCACATTCCGAATAATTCATTATCTTCTTCTAAATCAATATTTTTCCTGTCATTAATAGGAATAATTTTAGCACAGGCTTTTCCCCGGTATGTTATAGTTATTTCCTGGCCATTATTTACTTGTGAAATAATCCTGCCAGGTTGAATTCTTAGCTGTTTTGTAGTTACTTCCATAAAAAATTTCTTTCCTCCGTCCAAGTGTATATTTTAAAGTATGCACTTTATTTTGATGTTTGTCAACCTATGGGGGAAATGCGGCGGCCGCTGTCGAATTTTAGTCTTTTCTCCTTTCAGCTACGCTTTTATCCTTCTCTTTGACCCTTAATGTTGTCTTTGACGGGAGGCTGCCTTATACTTAAAAAAGGAGGAGTGTAAATGCTCAAAAACTTAAAAGCCTTTTTGATTCCGGTTATGATAAGCCTTTTGCTTATCTCCGGCTGCCAAACCAAAGGCGCTTATGCCGATGGCGTTTTTACCGGCGCCGGGCAGGGCATGGGGGGCAGGGTTAATGTAACGGTAACTGTCAGGGACGGTAAAATTGCCGGCGTTGAGGTGGGACAACATTCGGAGACTCCCGGCATTTCCGATCCGGCTATCGAGAAGATTCCCGCCGCTATTGTGGCGGCCCAAAGCCCCGATGTAGATGTGGTTACCGGCGCTACCCTTACTTCCCGGGCCATTATGGAGGGGGTCCGCCAGGCCCTTGCCGGTTTGCCCGCCGCTCCAACGGCGGTTTCCCTGCCCTTTGAAAGGCCCGATGTGATTGTTGTGGGGGCCGGCATAGCGGGGTTGACGGCGGGGGTAAAAGCCGCCGAATTGGGGGCCAAGGTTCTTATTCTGGAACAGACCGGACGCGTAGGGGGAGCGGGCAATATGGCCGGCGGCACCCTGGTGGGCGTCAATACCCTGATCGAGGAGGAAAACCACATCCAGGACTCCCTGGAGCTTTTGTTAGAAGATTTTGTCCGTTTAGGGGGCCGAGGAAATTTTGATCCCGCTCTGGCCCGGGCCTACGGTGAAAACTCAGGCCGGGTTATTAACTGGCTGGATCAGTCCTTAAAGGTTAATTTTGGGGACCGCAAGTTAAATACCGGCGCCTACGAAGCCATGAACCGCACCAGGGTTCACCTCTTAACCCCGCCGGACGGCAATGTTTCCGCCTCCATGGCCCGGGGAGCTTCGGGTTTGGTAAAAACCCTAAGCGATCATCTTAACCGCTATGTGGACGAGGGAAAGGCCGCTTTGCTTATGGATACCCAGGTAACCGATCTTATCATCGAAAACCAGGTGATTGTGGGGGTAACGGCTAAGGACCTCCAGGGACAAACCCTGCAATTCCGCGCTCCCTCCACCATCCTCGCCACCGGCGGGTATGGCGGCAACGAAGAGATGCTTAAGCAGTACAACTTTAAGAACATCCTTACCATGGTTCCCCTGTCCGCCAATGGCTCGGGTTTCAAACTGGCTCTCTCCGCCGGGGCGGAACTGAGGGGCATGGACTTTTGCACGACCTATCCCGGAGGCGTTCCGGTAAGCGGCTTTACCCTTAGCCTGTCGGCCAATGCCTCTACTTTTAAAGATCCCATTTGGGTTCATAAAAACGGAAACCGGTTTGTCAACGAGCCCGCCTCGGATACCAAAGTTCGATCCGATGCCTGGTCAAACGCCCCGGACAACATTGTTTATCTTGTTTTTTCCGGAAGGTCCCAAAACGGGCAAAACGCCCCCCTGGGCCGGATGGCCCCCGATGCCGCGTGGAGCCGTCTGGAAGAACTGGCCGCCGCGGGGAATTACGTTTATAAAGCCGATACCCTGGCGGAACTGGCTCAAAAGGCAGGGATTGATCCGGCGGGCCTTACCGCCACGGTAAACCGCTATAATCGGGACTGCGCCGCCGGCCGGGACAGTCAATTTGGCCGGGGGGAAAACCTGACGCCCCTAAACCAGGGCCCCTTTTACGCTATTTACACCGTTCCCTTTGTGATGATCACCTCCGGCGGGGTTAGGATGAACCCCCAAGCCCAGATGCTGCGGCCTGACGGCAGCGCCATTGCGGGGGCTTATCTTGCCGGCGAGATTGTGGGCATGGGGAATATCTGCGGACGGACCACCATAGGGGGGATCGGCAACGGCAATGCCGCGGTGTGGGGATTTGTGGCGGCCGAGCAGGCTGTGCTCAACGCCCGCCGTTAATCCTTTTCGCTAAGCCTTTTTTCTATTTTTTCTATATTGATAAAAACTATATTGATAAAAACTAAGCGGCCCCCAAGAGGTTCCTTTTGGGGGCTGTCCTTTTTTAGAGGAGGGCATCAGGGCTGCCCGGCTTCTCCGTCCAGGTACCGGGCCGCCAGGCTAAAATACTCCGCCGCCTCGTCCGGACGGCCCCGTTTTTCGCAGCCCCGGCCATAGATAAGGCATTTTTCCCCCAGGGTTTGCCGGGCTTCCCGGCGGCGCGGGGGCGGCAGGAGGTCCTGTTCCAGGAGCCGCCTTAGGGCCCGGATTCGGAAAATTTCAATTTGACCGTATTTTTCTGAAAGCTGGGGCCAGCTTCCCGCCCGCTTAATAGTTAAAGCCTCTTCTATATACTCTACCGGGATTTGGGCGGAAAGGCGCAGCCAGTACTCGTAATCCTCGGCTATCTCCAGGTTTTCCGCAAAGCCTCCGGTGGATCGAAACAAAGGGGCGCTCATCATTACCGTGGAGGGCCCCAGGATGCACTTTTTAAGAGAATCGGCAAAAACGTCCCCCCGCCGCCTGTGCCGCTGGCCTTTCTGGGAAACCTCCCTGCCGCTGCGGAGCCAAACCTCCCGGGTGTGGCAAAGAAGGCAGTCCGGGTGGTTCCGGAAAAAGGTCGCCTGTTTTTCCAGCTTGTCCGGCCGATAGAGATCGTCGGAATCCAGAAAGGCCAGGTAGCCCCCCCGGGCCGCCGCCGCGCCCCGGTTTCTGACGGCCCCGGGAAACCCGGAGTGGGGAAACCGGAGAAGCCGAAAGGCCGGCGGAGAGGGAGCGGCCAGGGCCTCCCAAGCCCGAGCCAGGTCTAAAAGCCGGGAAATCACCCCGGCTTCGGAGCCGTCATCAGCCACAATCAGTTCAAAATCCCTGAAGGTTTGGGCCGCCACCGAAGCCACCGCTTCTTTAAGGAGGTCCGGCCGGTTAAAGTGGGGAATGATAACCGAGACTTCCGGGGCTCCGGCGCCGGCGTTTTTGAAGGGGGTAAGGATGTCCATCAAAGAAAGATAAGGCGTCCCGGCTTTATTCGCAATGGGGTTGTTCGGTGGTGTTGTTCATTGGCAATCCTGAAATTCTCTTTCCGGGGGGTTTCTGCAAAATTTTCGCTTTTTTTGACATTTTTTGTCCCCGGTTTTGATAATCCCCCGCCGATAAGGTATAATAGGAATACCTATGAGTAAGCGGCGGTTTTTTTTAGTCCTTTGTCTCGCCCTGGGGGGAATTCTCAGCCTTTCGGGTTGTAAGCCCCTGGACTACTCCTCTCCCCTGAGCGGGATAAACCTGGCCGCCAACCAGGATTTTTCCGTAAACTGGCAGCGGGAGATTGAAAACGATCCGGGGGTTGCCTCCGGGGACCGGGATAAATACCTGATTTTTGCCCCTCTTTCCGCCGCCGATGCCGGAACCACCGCCGGGCTGCCCAACGCCGGGGCGTCCATTTACCGGCTGGAAATTCCCAACCTCTTTCCCAATGGCGATTTTGAAGCGTCTCTGGTTACCGGGCCAATAGGATGGGATTCTTTTCCTCCCGGCGCCAACCCCGCTCCTGCCTTTTCCATTGAAACCCCGACAAGCCCGCCGGCGGCCAGCGGGTCTAACCGCCTAAAATTCGATAAAGCCGGGGACACCGAAATCCGCATTGACGCGGGCCTGGTGGACATCGACTACACCAGGGGCTGGCGGTTTAATCTGCAGTTTGATCTTATCCCCGACCCTAACTTTTTTACCAGTCCCGATCAGGACGCCAATATGCATTTTACCTTTGGGGCCGCCTCAATACCGGATTCCATCACCCTGTCCCTCGTTGCGGGGCGGAATGTTTACCAAGGCTCCTTTTTAAGCGCCCAGACCTCCGGTACCGCTCGCTTTTCCCTGGGGGATGTCAAATACCCCCAGGACCAGGAAGGCTGGATCGATAACATCCGGGTAAGCCGGACGGATATTCCCCACTCCAACCGGATTGCCGTGAAGATTCCCTACAGCGAAGCCGGAAGGCTGGACCTTGCCCTGGGGGGAACCTTTACCTTTTCGGTGTGGGTGAAACGGGAGCAGGCCAGCCAACTCAGCCCAAATCAACCTAACAGGTTTGACGCTTCGGGGTTGACCCTGGGCATCCACGGGATGGATTATTTTATCCCCCAGGACCCGGCAACCGGCGCCCCCCTTCCCCCGGTCTTAAAAACCCAAATCGGCCAAAGGGTGGATATTTCCGGAGTCCGGGACGACCGGTGGACCCTGGTTTCCGTTACCGAAACCCTCATCTTTAACCCTCCCCCCAACCCCCAGGACCCGGCGCTTATGCTGAGCATCTGCCCCACCGATTGGACCGGAACCGCCTCCGCCTCTCCGGGGAGCCTTTTGATAAGCAGCCCCAGCCTGACCGTGAGTTCTTCAAAGTAGGCGAGCCGGTTCCAAAATCGGTTATTTTAAAACCGGCGCTGTTGACACAATTTGATTTTTCCGTTATCCTTTAATTAATCATTTCAGGAGGCCGCCGTGAGTTACAAAAAGAGTTTTTTTTATATTGCTCAAGGAAAGAGCCTTCAGCGGAGAACCCCTGCGGATTCCGCCCCCATGCCCCGATCGTAAACCTTCCCAATCTGACTTGCATTTAGAGGGGAACTCTTTTCTATTGGCAATATCAGTCTTTTTCTTAAAAGGAAACTCTAAAAACGCCCTGGTTTTTAGAGGCGTCATCCCTGTCGCGGCGGCTCCTTGCGGGGTCGGCGCTGTGCTGCTATAAGGAAAACCGATGGAAGATTTAAGAAGTGCGCAAGAAACTGAGCCGGAAAACGGGCAGAAACTTCTCAACTATGCCCATGAGGAGCTGGAACCCAGGTATTTTTCGACTCTGGAACACATTGAAAGAATTATCGAGTATGCCCAATCCCTGGGGGTAAGCGATACCCTTCTCGAAAAAGCCGGCAGCCGCATAGCCATTGTGGCGGACCGCCTTTCCCTTACCCCGGTACAAACCGTGCTGTTCTGCCTTCTCTTTGGGCAGTACAACAACGATTCCATCGATCCCAAGGATATGTCACAACTCTTTAGCTGCTCTCCCATCAGCCTGCTCAGGTATACCAACGATCTGGAGGAGCTGGTTAAGAAAAAGCTCATTGAAGCTAAACCCCGGCGGGATAAAACGGTTTACCGGATTCCCATGGAGGTTGTCAAAACCCTATCCAAGCAGGATGTTTTTGTTCCGGAATCCCGGAAAAATTTAAACATTGACGAATTCTTTTATATCCTGGAAAGTTTGTTTGAGCAGCTTGGGGAGGAGCAGATAAGCTGTTCCCTTTTGCATGACGACATAATTGAACTTACTGAAAGCAACAAGCAGCTCCTTTTTTGTCAGCGGGTTATGAGTTACAACTTTTCCAAAGAAAATACTATTCTGCTTATTTGCTTTTGCCACTTATTTGTCAACAACTTTGACAATAATGTGGGTTTCCATGATTTTGACTTTCTTTTCGATAAAAGGTCCAAGGCCAGGCTGGTTTACCGGGCCTTTCAGGCGGGGGATCACCCCCTTATCGAGGCTAAGTTTATTGAAAACACCAACGATGACGGTTTTGTCAACCGCGAATCCTTTAGGCTTACGGACAGCGCCAAAAAGGAGCTCCTTGCGGAGCTGGATATAAAGGAGTTTCAGGTTAAGGCCAAGAAGGGCCTTATTGCCTGGGATACCCTGACGGTTAAAAAACTCTTTTATAATGAAAAAGAGCGGGAGCGGATCAATGAGCTTATTTCTCTCCTAAAGAAAGACAATTTTACCGCTATCCAGGATCGGCTGGCTGAAAAAAACATGAGAAGGGGTTTTGCCTGCCTTTTTTCCGGGCAGCCGGGGACGGGCAAAACGGAAACGGTATACCAGATTGCCATAGAAACCCAGAGAAACCTTATGCAGGTGGACCTGGCTTCCATAAAAAATATGTACGTTGGGGAAACGGAAAAACACATTAAGGCTGTTTTTGACAATTACCGCAAAGCGGTTGCCGCGGCGGAGACGGCGCCTATCCTGTTTTTTAACGAGGCCGACGGAATATTCGGCAAACGCATTGAATTTAGCGCCATGAGCCGGGCGGTTGATCGCATGGAAAACACCATGCAAAACATTATTCTGCAGGAGTTAGAAACCCTGGACGGAATTTTAATTGCCACCACCAACCTAACCAAAAATTTGGACGGCGCTTTTGAAAGGCGGTTTCTTTACAAGATTGAATTTGAAAAACCCGACTCTCCCTCCCGGGCTTTTATTTGGCAGTCCATGCTTGAGAACCTTAGCGGGGAGGAGGCCCGGGAATTGGCGGAGCAGTTTGAGCTTTCCGGAGGGCAGATTGAAAACGCCGCGCGCCGGTACACCATCGGCGGGGTGTTAAAAAACCGGCCCCCCGACAAAATCGAACTGTTTTCTTTTTGCCGGGAAGAACTCGAAGGGCTGGAAGAGGGGGGCAAAAAGATCGGCTTTTAAGCCGAGGGGCGGCGTTTTTTGCCATTTTTTGCCATTGTAGACAAGATAGGGGGAAAGGGCTATAATTCTTTAAAAAATCGTCATGAAAAGCCCTTTTTTCAAAACGCCAAACCCCAGCCTCAAGCCCCGGAAGCCCCCGGCATCCGGGGTTGATAAACACGGCCAGGATTTTATCCAGGCCGCCGCCGCCCTTAGCAAAACCCGAAATTTTAACCGCCTGGCTACCGTTTTGGTGGAACAGATTCAGGATATTTCCCGTTCCGATCTGGCGGCCTTCTATCTTTTTGAGGTGAGGAACCACAGGAAAGGCTCTTCCGGGGAGAACCCCCTCACCCTGGCCTCCCACCGGGGCCGGTTTCCCCTTCCCCAAACCCTTTCCGGCAAAGGCGAGTTGGTGCAATTTTTGCGGGAATGCCGGGAAGTGCTGGTTTTTAACAACCCCGACGGGGGCAAAAAATGTCCCGGCCTTTTTTATGAAGTACTTCTCCACCCGGAGATGCATTCCGGAATGGTACTGCCCATTTTTAGCCGGGAAAGCGATATTGGCCTGCTTTTTGTTAATTCCCTCCGGCTTAAGTATTACAACAGGGAGCGATTTTATTTTCTTGAGTCCTACGCCAGGCTGGCGGGGGAAATTATGAATAATGCTCACCTTTTGGCCGAAACCAGGAATTTTTTAAATCACATTGACGCGCTTAAACGCTATCAGGAAAATGTTTTTGATTCCATGACCAACATGGTTGTTACCACGGGCCCCCTGGGAGAAATTCATTACTTTAACCGGGCCGCCGGTGAAATTCTGGGGCTAAAAGAGGATTACCTAGGCCGCCCCGTATCCGAGGTTTTTAAAGATTCCTTAACCCCCAGGGTTATTAAAGCCATTGACTTAGGGCTTAAATCCGGGGAACAGGGGGCGCTGGAGGGAATCTTTAAGCCCGCCGGCCGGGAAGCCCGGTCCCAGGGGGGGGAAATCGATTATTCCCTGGCTATCAATCCCATTCAAACCTCCCGGGGCCGAAAAGAAGGGCTGACCCTGCTTTTTACCAACCAAACCCTGGAAAAGGAACTCCAGGCCAAGGTGCGCCGGGTAAGCGAAGAACGGCGGGTAATTAAGGATATGTTCTGCCGTTATATGTCTAACGATGTGGTTGCCACTCTTATTGAATCCCCTGAAAGCATTAAACCCGGGGGGGATCGAAAAAACGCCACCGTCTTTTTTGCGGACATCCGGGGCTATACCTATTTTTCGGAAAGCCGGGAACCGGAAGCTATTATTGAAATTCTTAACGAGTATTTCAGCGAGGCGGTGGAACAGGTTTTGGCTTACCGGGGTTTTATTGACAAATTCATCGGTGATTGCATTATGGCGGTGTGGGGGGTTCCGGTGGGATCGGAAAAGGACGACGCCATTAATGCGGTTTCCTGCGCCCTGGCCCTGCAAGAAAAGGTTCAGTCGGCCCGGCGGAAATTCTTTTTAAACGAGGCCTCCCGGCTGCGGATTGGGATTGGCATTAATTCCGGCCCCCTGGTGGCGGGCAATCTGGGAAGCTCCCGGCGGATGGATTACTCGGTTATTGGGGACACGGTTAATTTGGCCGCCCGCTTAGAAGCCGCCGCCGGCCCTAACGAAATCATTATTTCCCAATCCACCAGGGCCTATCTGGACGGCCATTTTAAACTGGAAGACCGGCCTTTTATCCGGGTTAAGGGAAAAGAAAAACCCATTCAAATTTACAATGTTATCGGCCTTAATTAACGCTCCCGGCGGAGCCGCACTTTGAGCACAAGGAGAAAAAATGGAAAACGGGGGCTTTTATGAATCCTTTAAGAATTGGCTGACCCCGGGGGCGGGGCTGCCGGTTTTTTTTATTCTTGCCGGCGTTTTAGTTTTGGTCCTGGCGGGGGCGGTTTTTCTTTTGATAAAGGCCGGGCTTTTCCGCCGCCGGCTTAAAAAACTCCTCCAAAGTCCGGGCTTCCCCTCTTTGGAGGAACGCCAGGCCGCGGCTCTTTTCCGCCGCCGGTATCCCGAGGAAAAACTGGTCTTTTATTCCTGGCAAATGGAGCGCTGCGCCCGGCTTTGGGGCAGGGCGTTGGTTGGCCTGACGGGAATGGATAGGGTATGGATTAAGCGGCTGCAGCAAAAACCCGGTTCCACCGCCCTGCGGAGGGTTCTCCTGTTTTGCCCCCCCGATGGTTTGTTTATTGCTTTTTTGGCGGTTTTGAAGAATCCCCGCCTTAGGAAAGTCTTTATCCGCTGGAAAAACGAAACCGGCGAAGAGGAAACCCTGAGGCTTTTGGCCCGGGCCTGCCGGGGTGAGGAATTTGATGCGTCCCTGGGGGGGTTGTTTGGGGGGAACGTCCTTGGGCTTTTTCAGGAGCTTACCGGCGAATCCGAGTGGTACTGCCGCTACTTTGCCTACCGGGTTCTTTTGAGGGACACAAGCCCCAAAACCCTGCGGGCCATTGAGGACGGAATTTTCGATCCCCATCCTTTGATTCGAAAAACCCTTCTCTTGGGGTTTAAGCCGGAGGACGAGCAAAAATCTTTTGATCGCCTTTGGGACCGGCTTATCCATGATCCGGTGTTTGAAGTACGGGAGGCGGCCAAAGTCCGGATTCAAAAAGAATTCAGCCGCCTCTATGCTCCGGCAAAAGGGGGGCTTGCCGATGTCGAGGCTATGCGGGTTTTGGAACTTTTGGATCCCCTGTGCCAGGCGGATCACGCTTTGGCAATGGCCTATTTGGAAGAGGGCAGCCGGGAACTCTGCTATCCCGCCGCGGCCTTTTTAGAAAAATGCGGCGCCCTGGACCGCCTGCTGGCCGCCGCCGTTATGGAAGACTCAGGCAGCATGGAACGGACCCTGCAATTACTGCGCCGGGCGGCGGAGGTGCAGGTAACGGGTTTTCTTAACAGGGTTACCGACGGGCTGGACTTTAAACAAGCCCTTCCCCAGGCCGGGCCTGTCTTTGGCGGCGGAAGCCTTTTAATTGCCGCCAGGCTTTTAGCCGTCCCCCTGGGGACCGGGCAAAATATTAACCACCTGGCGGAAAAGGTATTTGAATTTTTTCATCGCCTGGACATAAAATCCCCCTCCGGAGAGGCCGGCGGCGAAGTTCCCAGGGAGTACCGGGAACTTTACGAACTAACCATAGAAAATGTTGCGGGGCGGGGGGAGGAGCCGGCTTTGGAGTTGTTCCGCCGGGAGTTGTTCCGCCGGGAGACCCGGAAAAATTACCTGGATATTCTTTTGCCCCGGATTCCCCTCCGGGCCGATTATCTTTTTTTTCCGGTTTTAAGGCAGTTTTTGTTAAAGCCTGATTTTTGCGCCTCCTTGAGTTTGGTGGAAACCTTAAGCCGCTTTGATTCCGATATTCTGCTGCCGGAAATCTTTTCTATCCTTAACGGTCCCCGCTCACAATTTCCCCATCCCGTCCGCATAAGGGCCCTGCAAATCCTAGGGCGGCTTAAACTGCCCTACTGTCTGGAAAGAATTCTGGAAAGCCTGCCTACCCTAAGCCCTGAACAAATCGAAGAATTTGCCCCCCTGCTTTCCGGCTATCCCCAGGAGTTTTTTGAAGAAAAGACGGCGGCCCTTTTGGCCTCCCCTGACGGGCAAATCCGGACGGGACTCCTAACCCTTCTTCCCGCGGCTGGAAACCGGACTTTTTTAAAGGAAATCCGGAGCTGCCTTAAGGATGTGGACCCGGATGTGCGGATTGCCGCCATCAAGGCCCTTATGACCTACGGCGAAATTCACCTGCTGAATCAGGAAACCTCCATGCTGCGGGATCCGGTGGAAAGAGTTCGGGTGGCCGCCTCGGAGGTGATAGGGCGGATTGGCAATCCCGCCGCCCTGGAACTTTTAAAGCGCGTGGTTGCCGATCCCAACGAAGCCGAGGCGGTTAAGCGCAGCGCCATTGCCGGGCTGGGCCGGGCCAGGACCCCCGAAAGTTTGAACCTCCTGGCGGGGTTTTTGGACGAGTCGGAGGAGTTTGTTCCGGAGTGTACCGAGGCTATGGGCCAAAGGGTTTCAAAAAACGATATTACCCGGCTTATTGAAATATTTAAAGACTCAAGCCCGGCTTTCCGGGAAAAACTCATTCCGGTTTTTCAGTACTGGGGTGAAAAAGCGGAAAAAGAAATTCTTGGCCTTTTAGAGGAAGAGCTTCTTTCCCTCAAGCCCTACCTGACCCAAATATTAGAAGAAACCGGCTGGGTAGAGCAGGCCGTCCGGCGGCTTTCCGACAGGCAGGTTCAGGTCCGCCGGGCCGCGGCCCGGTCCCTTTCCCTTTTGGGAACCCTGCAGGCTTTTCGGGGCCTGGTAAAAGCGGCCCGGGATCCGGACCAGGAAGTACGGGTTATGGTGGTGCGGGCTTTGGAAAAACTAAAAACCGCGGAGGGCCGGGAAATTTTGGAAAAACTAAAGGACGACCCCGACCGCCGGATTCGCAAATACACCTACTGGGCTTTAGAGCGGCTGGATTCCCTTGAGCTGGAATAACAGGCCGTGGGCGTGACGGCCTCCGCCCCTGAGAGGAAGGAAGGCTCCCCTCAGGTCTACAAGCTGGCGGTTATCTCGGATATCCATGCCAACCGGACCGCCTTAGAATCGGTGATGGAGGTTATTGACGGCCTGGAGGTTGATGAGATTATCTGCCTGGGAGACATAATAGGCAAAGGCGCCTTTCCCGGGGAAACGGCGGAGATCTGCCGCCGCCGCTGTTCCTTTACCCTTCTTGGCAACCATGAGGACTTTTTTTTAAAAGACCCGGCGGTGGATTACTACCGGTGGGCCCGGAAAGAGCTTTCGCCGGACCAGCTTGATTGGATCCGGAGCCTGCCCCTTTACCAGGACCGGTTAATCAGCGGCCGCCGGATGCGGTTTTGCCACGCCTCCCCCAGGGATGTTCATCACCGGGTATATCCCAGAGAGCCCGATGAAAACAAATTAAAATACTTTCTTCCCGTAAATGCCGGGGATGAGTCTCCGGATGTCCTTTGTTATGGGGATGTTCACTGCGCTTATATGCAGGGCCTTGGGGGTGAACGCCTTTTACTCAATGCAGGAAGCGTGGGAAATCCCTTGGACCTTCCCCAGGCTGTTTTTCTTCTTATCCGGGGGCTTTTTCAATCCTCCCGGAAAGCCCCTTACTCTTTTGAATTTATCCGGGTTCCCTATGACATAGAAAAAGAGATCCGCCTAACCCTGGCTTCGGGAATTCCGGAACGGGGAAGGGATATTTATATCCAGGAACTAAGGCAGGGGGCCCATGGAAAACGCTGGAGCTACTACAGTTAGCCGGGGCCCCGGCGGGGGCTATCCGGAAAGGGCTTGGTAGGTTTCCGGGGTGTTGATATTATCCAGGATCTTTTCCCCAAAGGGACCGTCCGCCAGGGAGGGGTAGTTGATCCGGAGCCCCCAAAGGGCGTCCATAACCCGGTTGTTCCTGTGTTGGAGGCTTTTCCAAAAGGTTTTTTGGCAGGTTTTGGCATAAACGGCGCAGAGGGGATGAATCCGGCCGTCCCTGGTTTTGGGAATCACCGCATCAAAACCGTGGCTTAAGGGTTTTATCAGGAATTCGACAAACCCCCCGTCAAAGCAGGGTATGTCCACGCTTAGAATCAGGACAAAGGGAGCGGCGGCGGCTTCCAGGGCGGTACACATACCCCCTAAGGGTCCCCGGTCAGGATACCGGTCTTCAATAACGGGAACACCAAAACCGGCGTAGGTTCGGGCCCCTCCCCTCCCCGCGGAAAAAAGCCGTTCCCCGTAACGGCCGCTCCAGGGGGAATCGCCCCGGCCGGTTTTTCCGGGGGGCCTGTTTTCCAGTTGGGCCAGGAGCCGCTGTGAAAAGGTTTTTCCCCCCAGGGTAAGGAGGGCCTTGTCCTTCTTCATCCGGCGGCTCTTTCCCCCGGCTAGGATCACCGCGCTCAGATCAAACATTTGCCAAAACCTCCGCCTTTTTCACCTCCACCAGGTTGGTATGCTGGGGGTTGCCCCTGGCCAGGGGGGTGGGCCGCTGGGAACTAAGGACATTAAAGGAGCCCCCGGTATCGGTTCCTTGGGAATCCGGGGCATACCAGGCCCCCTGGGGCATGGCCACTACCCCGGGGATAATCCGGGGGGTGATCAGCAGGGGAAGGCGAAGCCGCCCCCGGTCGTTAAAAACTTCGGCGATATCCCCATCCTGCAAACCCCGGGGGGCCGCGTCCTGGGGGTGAATCCAAAGCCTTTGGCGCCGGGCCCGGTCAAAGCGTCGGCTGGGGATAGAGTGGGTTCGTTCCCCGGGATGCCAGCCGATAAGCTGGAGGGGGTATTTTTCCCTTAAGGGGTCCTGGGGGCCTTCGGCGCAGGGAACATACCCTGGGATGGCGGGAACCTCTCCGGGCCGGTTTAGCCGGTAAAGCCGGGGGGAAAAAATTTCGATTTTTCCCGAAGGGGTTTTAAAGGGATGCCGGGCCGGGTCGCGGATCTCTTTTTCGTAGGCAATGAAGGGCTTGGATTCCCCATGCCAGCCCCCCGCCTCCTTAAAGGCCGGGTATTCCGGCAGGCTGTTATTGATCCGCCGGAAACCCCCATAGAGGCTTTCCAGCCATTGGCCGGGATTCTCATGCCCTTCGGACCAGGCCTCCCAAAGCCCCAGCCGCCGGGCCAGGGCTTCGATAAAAGAGTATTCAAAACGACATTCAAAAGGGGAATCAAGGGCCTTGTTATTAAACAGCCAGTAGTTTCCGAAATCCCAGGGAGAGGTGATATTGTCGTCTTCAAAAAAAGAGGAACCGGGCAGCAGAAGATCGGCAAACCGGGCGCTGGGGGTCATAAAAAGGTCGGAACAAACGATAAATTCACACTTTTCCGGATCCCCCAGGATTCGGATGGTTTTATTAATGTCCGAATGTTGGTTAATTAGGGTATTCCCCGCCAGGTTGAAGATCATCTTAATATCCGTATCCAGCCGTTCTACCCCTGTCAGGCCGTCGTCCTGGGGAGTCATGGCCCGCCCCTGCTCCACCGCCTTGGTCCAGAGAAAGCTGGGAATCTGAGCGGGGCAGGGATTGGGAGAAAGGGGATAACCCTGGTAGGGAAACCCCCGGGGCCCTCCGGCGCCCCCCGCCCCCCCGCCGGGTTTGCCCACGTTGCCGGTAAGGCAGGTCAGCATAGCCAGGGTGCGGACCGTTTGTTCCCCGTTGCCCGTGCGCTGGGGGCCCAGCCCCGGAAGGAGGCAGGCCGGTTTGGCGGAGGCGTACTCCCTGGCCAGGCGGAGAATGGTTTCCGGAGGCAGCCCGGTAATAGCCGCCCCCCAGCCGGGGGTTTTGGGGACGCCGTCCTTTTCGCCAAAGAGGTAGGCCCGGTAACTTTCCTGGGGGGGAAACCCCGGCGGCATGTGGGCTTCGTCAAAGCCCTGGCAGTAGGCATCCATAAAAGCCTGATCCTGCCGCCCTTCGGACCAGATCACATAGGCCATGGCGTCCCCCAGGGCGGCGTCGGTGGAAGGGCGGATTCCAATCCACTGAGCCCCCAAGGAGCGGAGGGTATCGCTTTGCCGGGGATCGATCACCCGGATGGGGATTCCCCGCTTCCGGACCTGGGTAAGGTAGTGGTTTCGTTCCGAGCCAAAGATAGTTTCCCTGGGATTATGTCCCCAGAGAATCAGCAGCTTGGTGTTGAGAATATCTTCTATAGTGTTTCCGTTAAAACCGTCCCCATAAACATAGGGAAGGGTGAAATGGTCGCAGGCGCTGGAGTAGCTGTTGTAGGACCCCAGTCGGCCTCCATCCAGGTTAAGGAGACGCTTAACCATATCGTCGGGGCGAAGAACCGCGCTTACCCCGGTGGAGTAGTTGACGTACCGGGCGGCCGGCCCAAAACGGCGGCGGATTCGCAGCCATTCCGCCGCGGTAATATCCGCCGCTTCATCCCAGGAGACCCGTCTAAACCGGCCTTCCCCCCGGTTCCCCACCCGCAGCATGGGGTAACGAAGCCGCCGGCTGTTGAGAAAGGTTTCCCGGTAGGCCAGCCCCCGGCCGCAGGCCCGCATTATCGGTTCGCCCGCCAGGCCGCAGCCGGCGGTGAGTCCGGTAAGGCAGCCTTCCTGAACTTTCACCCGGACCGCGCATTTGCCCCCGCAGTTGTTCCGGCCGGCGGTGTTGACCGCCCTTTCCGGACCCACCGGCAGAGGGGAGCGGGGGCCGTCCCGGTAGGCGGGGTATCCGTACAGGCCGGGTCCGGGGACCGCCGGCGCCCTTTCTTTGGCCGGGAGAACCCCTCCCCAAGGCGCCCCGCCGAAAAGGGCGTCGGCGGCGAGGAGAAAGGCTTCCAGCTTATCCGCCAGGTTGAGAAAAACCGGGGATCTTCCAAAACGGCGGATTCCCTGTGCGGCAGCCTTAACCGTGGGGCCTAGGGGACCGGCGATCCAGTTTTTGACGGCGGTTCCGTAGATTTCCGCCGGTTCTCCCTTTTCCAGGGCCCCCAGGGCCCAGCCGTGAAGGAAGGCCAAAAACCGGAACTGCTCGCCGATAAAATCCGGGGGGTTGCCGTCCATGCCCTGGGGCTCAAGCCCCCAGAGGCGGTAAGTTTTAATCACCCCCAGGGTTCGACCGTTCAGAAGGCCGTCATCTTCGGGGTCTTCACATCCGGAGGCCCAGAGGGGAATGTTTATTTCCCCACTAACCCCTTTAAAAAGCTCTTCGTATTCCCTAAAGAGGCTTTGCCGGAGATCTTCCTCCGCCGGCCCGTGTTCGTTAAGCCAGGCCGAAAAATTATCAAAAAAAAGGGCAAAGGAACTGCACTGTTCCCAGGATGCCAGAATCTGTTTTTGCATATAAGGGGTATAGCATAAAAGGAGGGAATATTCATAGATGATATTTTAAAACCGACTCAAAGGGCTTGCCTTTTTTTGGAGAACAGGGTAAAATCCAAGAGAAGAGAATTCGGCATAAAGAGCTTACTGTTTTCCTTGCTATTGCCGATAATGAAGATGCCCGGATATGGGAAATTGTTCCTGGGTGAGGCCCGCGCCGCCGGTTGCCTTCCACCCCTGTAAAGGCAGTTGCCCCTTGGCGCAGGTTAGCCGCCGGGTTTTTGGGGGAGTTAATTCAAAACCAACCGGGTTTTGGGATTGGCTTTATATTTTCTAAATATAGATAATTAATTGTGCCCTGCGATATATTTTTAGGCTTTATGGAGACCGCCGCCGGGAGCGGGAGAGGGCTTTGATATCGGCTGGTGGACTTGGGAGATTTTTTTGATGAAAGAAGACTGGCTTAGGACCCAAAAACCGGCAAAACGCCGCAAAGCCCAAGCCGCCCGCCGGCAAGGGAAAAACCGGCGGTCCTTTGATTGGGTGGTAGAGCAAAAGCTGACGGCTTTTTTTCGCTTTTTTTCAGCCTGGGCGTTTCCCCTGCTGAAAAAGCGGATTTGGACGGTCCGCTTTCTCCTCTTTAGCCTGGGGGCTCTCTTTTTAGTAGGGGCTTCTTACCTGGTTATTTTTGCCGTTTCTTCCCCCGCCGCTCCTCCCACAAGCCTGACGGTGATGCTTAATCCGGAAGAAGACAAAATTTGGTCAATTCCGCCGCCGGTAATTTCCCTTCCCCTGGCTGAAGACGAGAGAATAACCCTGTCGAGCTTTAGGGAGAGGGATATTACCGGGCAGGGCGCCCAAATACAGGATCGCAGCCGGGATATTTTTTATACGATTCAGCCCGGGGAAACCCTTTCGGAGATTGCCTACTCCTATGATCTGCGGTTTGATGTTTTGGCTTTTTACAATAAAATTGAAAATTCCAACCGAATCCGGACCGGAGCGGTCATTAAAATACCCTCAATCGAAAACTCCATCACCGCCCAGGAAGAACTGGCCCTCCGGCCCCGCCCTCCGGCCCGGCCCGCCCCTTCTTCTACCAAAACCGTCCGCATTGCCTACGAAAGCCGGGATAACGGCGAGGGGGACGGAGAAGGCTTAACGGTACAGTTTTCCATCCTGGATCCCAGCCCTGACCGGCTTCAGTCCTTTGAATGGGATTTTGGAGATGGCAAGCGGGGATTTAGGGCGGAGCCTACCTACGATTACAGCCAGCCAAAGACCTATGTTGTCCGGCTTACCGCCCAGGATTCTACCGGGGTGGTTTATAAGTCTAATCCCCTGTATATTGACATTCCCCATCCGGGCTCAACCTCGGAAAACAGCACCACCCGGTTTGTTACCCTTTCTTCTTTGGATGAACTGTTTGTTATCGACGGCATTGTTTTAAAGGCCGCCGGTTACGATGATTTAAGCCGGGCGCCCCTGGATTTTTCCGAAACCGATCATATTTTAACCAAAATTCGTTTTACCCGGCCCGGTTTTTATGGCCTAACGGTGCTGGAAACCTCCGGATTGGAGCAGTATTACTCGATCTTTGTCAGCCCTCTGCCCAGCATGCATTCTGAAGCCTTTTTGGAAAACCTTAACTGGTACCGGACGCAGTACAACACCGGCACCTCTTCAAACTGCGGCCCGGCGGTGGTTTCCATGGCCATAAGCTGGTCCTTGGGGCGGTACTTCCCCGTATCCGCGGTTCGGGAGGCCGTAGGCTGGCGGGGGGACGGCGGCACCAACATGGATGAACTTTTAAATGTTATCCAAAGCGAAGGCATCGCCGGGGCCGAACTCCAGCCCCTTTGGGCCGCCGATGATCTGCGGGACGTGATTGACGAAGGCAAAGTAGCGATTATCCTCTTTCATACCGGCGGCCTGGACCGGATACGAAGCAACGATTATAACGATCCCTTTGGACGTTATTACAATGACGATGTGGGGCATTACATAGTCATCAAGGGCTATTCCCTAAATGGGGAGTACTTTGTTGTTCACGATCCCATTCCCTCTGATTGGAATATTAACGGCTTCCGTTACGGGGACGAAGTCAGCATGGTGGGCCGGAACCGTTACTATTCTACCAACAACATCATGCGGTCCCTGCGGCGGCATGATATGATCGTTGTTCCCAGGATGGTTTTACCGTAACGGGGTTAGTTGATTATAATAGGAGGATATTATAATGAGAAAATACGCTTTTTCCTGGGATCTGATAGGCAACATCAGCGATGGCCGCGCCAATCTGGGGGCCAGCGTCGATCTGGAAATGTATCGCCTTATGCAGTTTACCCTCCGGGATATTCTTGAACAGGAATTCGGCGAAGAAACCACGGATAAAATCTTTTACAAAGCCGGGTACATGGCGGGGGAATTCTTTTTTGAGCAGTATATTGCTCCCGTTTCGTCTGTTGAAGAATTTGTCAGCAAAACCCAGTCGATTTTAAAAGAAAAAAAGGTGGGCATCCTTCGGCTGGAAGAAGCGGACCTTGCCAACGGCAAAGTTCTTTTAACGATTGATGAGGACCTTGATTGTTCCGGGCTGCCGGAGATGGATTTTGAAACCTGTGTATATGATGAAGGGTTTGTGGCCGCCTTATTTAAGCAGTTTACTTCCTCCGAATGGAAGGCCAAGGAGATCGACTGCTGGTGTACCGGCGCAAGAACATGCCGTTTTTTAGTAACCCGGGAATAAAATAATCCTAAAACCATGAATCAAGGTGTCTGCGGAGCCGAAGACGGCAGAGAACCTAATCTGCAAAATCCCCAAATATCCCTTGCCACGATGCCGGAGGCAGAAGGAATATCTTGGGCTTCTGCTATTTTTACCCTCCTTACGAAGTCTTCCGTTTCTGATGAAGTTTTTGAAAAGTTTCGCCGCCATTCGGTTTGGAGCCAGGACCCCAAGTTTTTGGATCTTCTTGCCTTTATAAAAGACCTGAGGGAATTGAGCTTTGCCCTATCCCGGGGAAATCTGCAAAAATTTGTGGCTTCCCGGGGGTTTATTCTTTCTAATCTAAAGGCCCTGCAATCTAACCTGCGGCATTTAACCTGGCAGGCCCAGCGGGTGGCGGACGGGGATTTTAGCCAAAAGGTAGATTACCTGGGTGAATTTTCGGCCTCCTTTAATGAGATGACGGAAAAACTGAAAGAGGCTAAAGCCCAGCTTACCGCAATTGCCTCGGTTGATACCCTTACCCAGGTGCC
>JAISRN010000050.1 GCA_031273605.1 Spirochaetales bacterium
TCGACGATTGATGCCCCCAATGTCCCCCTCTGATGGGGGGGGACATTTCTACTGGTTTTTGACTGAAAGGGGACATTTCTACTGAATTATATAGGGGACATTTTCACTGATTTTTAACATACCTCAAAAGGCATTAGGGCCTAATGTTTGGGCCATAGCCCGGGCCGCTACAGGCGGCGAAGCGTCCACGGTCCGGTATACGCAGTAATTTCTCTCGCACTACACTTCTTCAACAATACTTATATCGAATATTTCATTTTGTTCTAAATATTTGACAAATTCATCTAATGCCAGATCTGTTTCTTTTTTATTTTTAAAATCCCTTAATTCAAATATTTTACAATATGCTTTTTCGTGTTTTTCATTTTCGATGATATATTCTTTTTCATATTCATTTCCCACCATATGCTTGCTATCGCTCAGAAATTTTACGACAGGGCTACAATCGTGGCGGCCGTCCGCTTCGCCATCTATAGCCCTTTTGATATCCCAATATTCCTTGTTACTAAATACAAAAATTAGTTTCGTTTTAGTTTTTTCTGCTTTTTTATATTTATCCACTTCCAACTGGTCAACTTCCATATCCCACTTTCCGGTATCTGCCTGAAACACAATAGAAAACATTATCTTTTCTTTTGAATTTTCTTTTGAAAAATGGAATTCATATAAATATAAATTCAACCAATCCCATGCCCAACGACTAAGATCTGGCTTCTGGTGCTTCTCCTCCTCCGTCCATGGTTGGCTAAATCTTGGAATCCCTTTTGTATATTCCAAATTAAATTTCTTGCCAATATAGATCATTAAATCCAGCAATCGTCTATTAAATAGATACAAGAGCCGGAATGAATTTCTAACGTTTAACAGCATAGTATCAAACTCGTCCATTTTCTATCCTCCACTTATTGAGTTCTACGAGACTATTGTTATAGTCGATATCATATTTACCAACTAAATCTTCAAGCCATTTTATTTTTATATAAATATAATTATGCAACTCCAACGCTTTTATTGTTAATGATACAATACGTTTTAAGTTGTTATTATTTACGTAAGAACTTTGCTCCAATTCATTTAATACATTGGTTAATGTTTCAAGAACGCTGATCCATCTGCATTTTACAACATTTACATTTATTTTACCATAATCATCAATAGAAATATTTTCTTCATTCTCATTATTTATCCCGCCAATTGCCAAAAGAAAAACTTCTTTTTTATCTTCTGCATATTCGTTCATGTAGGCAATAAATTCATTTTTCCATTGTGTCGGATTTTGTTGATTAGGTTCCCGTTTTGCTTCGACAATTATATCAAAGTTATCAAAACGCAAAAACAAATCCGGTTCAATATAATTTGCATTTTTGGTATCTGCCGCGTCCCAATGAGGCCAAAATTCATAAGACTCAATGTTTCCAATAATTTCAGGTAGAGAATTGTTATAGCATGACTCCTTTATGATTTTATAAAACAATTCATCGGGGAACAATAATAGATGATCAAATACAGAAGAAGTTAGGCTGTCTTCTGTAATTTGAGTATTGATTTGTCTGTGTTGCACTGCTGAAATCACATTTTATGCTACATTTCCATTGATATTGTGTCTACCAGTTTAGAGCCAAATTTCAATAAAAATGACCCCTGGCTGCCTTGTCGGAGCAGGGTCAGGCGGTCAACAACGCCGGGTACCCCGGCTATTTCACAGTACGCCGGCTATTTTCTTGACTTTAAGCCCTTCCGGAGAGCCGAAAATGCCCCTTTTGTGTATAAAAAAACAGACAGTCGAGGCGGTCCAAAACCGGTTATTTCAGCCGCCGGAATCTTGCAGGCCGGCGGCCCCGGGTTATCCTCCTCTTGCTTTGTTTTTTTATTCGCTTTATAATTCTGGCATGAATGCACGCGCCAAATTATTTGCTTTATTTTGTATTTCCATAGCGGGAATTTCCTACGAACTGTTTGTTACCCGCATTTTTTCGGTGGGGGGGTGGTCCAATTTCGGATCCCTGGTTATTTCCACCGCCATGCTGGGGATTGGTCTGGCAGGGATTATCCTCACCTTCCTCTCGGGCTGGATAAAAGCCCGCTCCCAGCAGATTTTGGCCGGCAGCGCCATCCTGCTGCCCCTGCTCATGTCCGGGGCGGCCATCATTGCCCAAATGGTGCCCTTTAACCCGGTTTTCCTGGCCAACGATTCCCGGCAGATCTGGTTTATCGGCGCTTACTATGTTATTTACGGCCTGCCCTTTTTTGCCGTGGCCGTTTTTACCGGGGTGGCCTTTATGGCCCTCCACGATCAAATTCAAAAGCTCTACTTTTGGAATATGCTGGGCTCCGGCATCGGGGGTTTCGTTATTCTTCTCTTCATGTTCCTCCTGCCCCCCCGGCTTCTCATTCTCCCCATCCTGGGCTTAACCATTATCGGCGCCCTTTTTGCCTGCATGCGGAAGAACGGGGACACCGGCAAAAGCAGCTTTCCCAATGTTCAGCTTGTCTGCCTTTTGCTTTCTTCTATCCTTTCCTTAACCTTTACCCTTTTATGGGGGGATATCAGAATTTCTGACTTTAAGCCCATTAGTTACGTTAGGGATTATCCTGATTCCAAACTGGTGCATCATTCCTACGGGCCCGGAGGGGAATACCACGTCTACGCGTCCAAGTATTTCCACTTTGCGCCGGGCCTTTCGGATAACGCCGCCTTAAAGATACCCTCCCTTCCCAACCAGCCTTACTGGGGGCTTTTTATTGACGGCTCCGGACCCATCGGCATCATGGGGGCCCTCCACGAGAACGAGCAGGTTTACATGGATTACCTTCCCATGTCCGCTCCCTATACCATGCTGTCCAAACCGGATGTGCTTTTGGTTAATCTTTCCGGGGGAATCAATGCCCAGATAGCCCGGTACAAGGGGGCCCGGAAGATTGATATCGTAGAACCTTCCCATGAGATGATCGACCTCCTGAAAAACGATCCCAATGTTTCCCGTTTTACCGGCTACCTGCTGGATTCCCCTGAGATCACGGTTATTGAGGGGGAACCCCGTTCCTTTTGCAGCGATCACTCCGAGGAATACGATCTTATTGAAATCAGCCTGGTGGACTCCATCGGCCTCTCCGACTCCGGGGGGTACGCTATTCACGAGGATTATAAATATACCGTGGAGGCCTTTAAAAATTACTTTACCAGCCTGAAAGACGAGGGCCTTTTGTCTATTACCGTTTGGGACCGGCTTAACCCGCCCCGCAATGTTCTTAAGCTCCTTAACACGGTGATTACCGCCATGAAGGAATACGGCATCTCCGAGCCCGAAAACAGCCTCTATTCCTTTGGGCTGTTTATGTCCACCGCCACCATTCTGGTTAAGAAGGGCCCCTTTACAGACGGTGAACTTTATGACCTTAATAATTTCGTTAAGACCCGGTCTTTTGAATCTTTTTACGTGCCCAGGACCGACCTGGTAGACCGGGACATTAATATGCTCCTGAGCGCCTATCAGCAGCACTTTGGGCAGGTGGGCAAGGGGGATACCGGGGATATTGAAAACTTTACCAACGCGGATATGTACCGGTCCAGCATTCCCGAATTTTTGGCCGGCCACGGCGAGGCCTTGGAATCCCTGTTTGTTTTTGACATAAGGCCCATGCTGGATTCCCGGCCCTACTATTCGGGCTTTCTCAAACTAAGCCAACTGCCCATTTATCTGGATCAAATCGAAGATATTTCCGAGGAATGGGGCTATCTTCTTCTGCTGGGGCTGCTGTTTCAGGCCTGCCTTTTCGGCCTGGTGGTTATCATAGTGCCTGTGGCGGGCCGGTGGAAGGAACTTTTTAAGAAGCGCAAGGGAACCCTGGGGGTCATTGTTTATTACGCGTGCCTTGGGCTTTCTTATATGCTCATTGAACTTTTCCTCATCCAAAGGCTGGGGGTTTTTCTTTCAAATCCCACCTATTCTACCAGCATCGTTATTACGGTTATGCTGATTTTCTCCGCCTTTGGCAACCTTAGTTCCGGGCTGCTTAAGAAGTACCGCAGTTGGGTGGTTATTATCTCCTGCCTTTTGATTGCCTGCGGCCTTTTATTTTACATGTTTGGGCTGGACAGCTTCCTTAACCGGTTTCACTCCGCCGGGCTGACGGTACGGATTATGGTGGCCGCGCTTATCATAGCGCCGGTGGCCTTTTTTATGGGGGTGCCCTATCCTAACGGCTTGGACAGCCTTCAAAACAACCGGCCCCACCTTTTGCCCTGGGCCTGGGGAATGAACGGCGGCCTGTCCCTGGCGGGGAGCGCCTTGGCCAGAATCATATCCGTTTCGCTGGGTTTTCCGGTTCTTTTAACGGTGGGCATTATCGTTTACCTTATTGTAGGAGCCACTTATCGAGTCAACTTAAACAAAAATTAATGAACTTCCTTTCCTAAAGGAGTCTTGAGATGTTTAGGAATATTTCTATCCAAACCCGGATCATTCTTTTTATTCTCATATTGTTTCTGACGGTTATTGCTCTGGCAGGGGTAGTTTACGTAACGGCGGAGTGGATAAAAAATTCCGCCCTGGCGGATATTGAACAAACCCTTTTTGAGGGGCAGCGGGAAAAGATAAAACTGGGAACCCAAACCATGGCCGCGGCCCTGGGCAAGGCCCTTCAGGGAGTTTCCGATAGGCAGGAACAGCACGATATTATTAAAAGCTACATTCAGGATTACCGTTTTGAAGACGATGAATCCGGCTATTATTATACTTATACCGGCACGACTATTTTTATGCACCCTACCCTGCCTCAGCGGGAAGGGGAGGACCTGAACAACACCGCCGATTCCGAGGGCGTTTATTATGTGCGGGAACTTTATCAAAATGCCCAAAGGGGGGGCGGTTTTGTTTCCTTTGTTTTTCCCAAGCCCCCCTCGATGGTTGATGCTCCCAAGCTGGCCTATGTGGAATATATTCCGGGAACCGATATTTGGATCTCCACCGGCATCTATGTGGATAACACTTTCGCCTACCGGCAAGGGATTGCGGACGAATTGGAGGCCCTGTTAAAAAACAGGATGGGGCTGCTCGCCGCGGCCATTGGGATTTTCTTTGTTCTTGTTATAGGCCCCCTGTGCTTATTTCTTCTGCGCTCCATTCAAAAGCCCCTGCAGGCAACGGTTAAGGCGGCCGGGCAGCTTTCCGCGGGAAACCTGGAGATTGACTTAAAAATTACCGGCCGGGATGAAATTACCCGGCTTCAGCGGGTTTTTATGGAAATGGCCCAGAGCCTAAAGAACAGTTTGTCCCTTGCCAAAACCCATGAGGCGGAAGCCAAAAAGCAAACCGAGGAAATTCTAAGGGCCACCAATACCATTATGGATGTTTCCGCCCGGGTAGGCGAGGCCGCCCGGGAAATGGAGGAGCGCATATCCGCCATTTCAAAAAACTCTACCGGGGTAAAAGACGGGGGCATGATTCAAACGGGGAAGCTGCAGGATATTCTTGTGGCCATGGAGCGGCTCAACGCGGGGATGGATTCCATATCCTTAAGCGCCAAGACTGCCTCGGATCATTCCCGGAGCTCCACCGAAAAAGTTCAGTCCGGGGTCCATCTTGTCCAGGCTTCGGGGGCCGCCATAGAAGAAATGAGCCGCCTGGCCACGGACCTTACCGGAAACATAACCAAGCTGGAAACCCAGTCAAAGGAAATTGGCGACATTATGGAAGTGATTTCCGATATTGCCGCCCAGATTAACCTTTTGGCCATGAACGCCTCCATTGAAGCCGCCCATGCCGGTGAAGCGGGAAAGGGCTTTGGGGTGGTTGCCGGGGAAGTCCGCACCCTGGCCGAAAAAACCAAATCCGCGGCCCAGGAGGTTGACGCCAGCATCCGGGAAATGCAAAAACTTACCCGGATTAACATTGCCAGCATAGATTCCACGGTGGCTTCCATAGGGGAAGTTGCCGATATATCGGGAAAAACAATTGCCTCCCTCAAGGAGGCCCAGGACACGGTTAAGGAGGCCATGTTTCAGGTACAGGCCATCGTTCAGGCGGTGGTAGAGCAGTCCGCCGCCAGCAAGGTGGCCGCGGAACTGGTAGACGAGGTTAGCGGCATTGCGAAAAATACGGGATTCCTGGCCGGCAGCATGGATGAGGAACTCCACGGTTTATTAGGCAAGTCCAACTCCCTCTTAACCCTGGTTTCCGAATTGCTGGGAAAGAAGGTTAAAGTTTATGTGTGGGATGAAAGTTTTGCCACCTACAATGCCCATGTGGACGAACAGCACAGGCAGCTTTTTAAAACGATAAATACCTTGCTGGACGCCATTGCCGCCAATCAATCCAAAAAAGAAATTTCTAAGGCTATCCGGTTTTTGGCCGATTATACCGAGCGGCATTTTTCCGATGAGGAGGACCTTTTAAAGAAGTACCGGTATCCCGATTTTGATAAGCATAAAAAGATTCATGACGCCTTTAAAAAGACGGTTCTGGAACTGGAGAACGATTTTGTTTCCGGCAAGGATGCTGAAATAGCCCAAAAGGTTCACAACCTTATCGGCGATTGGCTTGTTTTCCACATTAAGGGCATGGACCTGCAGTGGGCCGAGTTCATTCGAGAGAAGGTTTAGGGCCGCCCCGCAAAATTACCGCTTGCCGGTAACTTTAATGATATGATAACCGAACTGGGTTTTGACGGGATCGGAAAGGCTTCCCACCCCAATTTTGGAGCAGGCGCTTTCAAACTCCCGAACCATTTTGCCGGGTCCAAACCATCCAAGATCTCCACCTTGGCTTTTGCTGGGGCAGGTGGAGTGTTCACGGGCAACGGCCTCAAAATTGGCCCCGGTTTTTAGCTTTTTCAGCAGCTCCCTGGCGGTGTTTTCGTCTTTTACCAGGATGTGGCTGGCTTTCCATTCCATAAAGTTTTCTCCTTTAAGTAAAACATAAAAAATTAAAACCTAAGAATCGTTTCTTTATCTCCGGTGTCGATAAATATAAAGCTCTCGGTCCGCCCGGAGGGGGAGGCCCGGGGCTCCCCGGGAACATTGGTGGCGGCGTAGCGGGTAATATCCTTTTTTTCGGTATGTCCCACAATTTGAATATAGCCGGGAACGGCGTCCCGAACCAGGGCGTCGGGGCGGACCCAAAGGGGGCCCTGGGTAACATCGTTTCCGAAGGGGTCCTGCCCGTAAAACCTAAAGAGCCGCCGGTCCCTCAGAAAAGCCTGGTTGATATCTTCGACTTTAGCCACCCCCGCCACTTTTAGCCTTTGCATAAACGTACAGGTGATGCCTGCGTGGGAGATCAGGTAATTATCCCTGGTGAGGTAGACGATCTTTAGGAGGTCGATGTTCTCTTCTAAAATTTTCTGAATGGCCGGATGGTGCTTTTCCTGGAACCCGGAGTATTGCTCCCCCGGAGGAATGTTTTTTAGGTAGTGATAATCATGGTTGCCCAGGCAGAGCTTAATCCGGGGATTCTTCCGGGCCGCCCCGCAGAGGGCCTTGAAGTTGCTTTGCTGGGCGGAAAAAGAAAGGTCGTAGCTGTCAAAGTAGTCGCCCAGGATGTAGAACTCCGTGTATTCCTCATCAACATAGCGTTTCCAGGAATCCCGGCCGTGAAGATCCCCCAGGGCCAGGCGCTTAATTAACCCGCCGCCTGCCCGGTCCTGGTTGGGAGAAAGGGGAGGGTTCATAGGGGCTTTCCCTCACAGGCCTGCCTAAGAGCCCTGGCGGCGGCTTTAAAGAGGGCTTCACATTTGTGGTGATCCCCCCGGCCCCGGATGATCTCCAGGCGCAGATCGCAGCCCGATTCCAAGGCAAAGGCTCTCCAAAAATTTGGCGCCGCCCGAACCGGAAACAACTGTTCCCCCCCCCCGGTTTGTTTTTTGCCGGGGGTCTGCATAACCAGGGGAACCCCGGTAAATTCTCCCAAAAATTCCAGCCGGCCCTGCCCGTCTAGGCGGACCCTGGCATAGGTTAAGGTTTCCTCCATGGGGAAGTAGGACTGCCCTGCGCCGGCGGGGATGATTGGGGAATTATCCCGGTTTTTCAAGGCGCTTCTGAAAAGAGAGCCCAGAACCCCGCCGGTTTGGGCGATAAGGGCTTCCGGGGAAAGGTCTCCGGAGGGTTCCATCGTTAGGTCCAGATCAAAAAGGCCGTGTTTGGCAAAGGTGTTGAGCATGTGCTTAAGAAATCCAAGGGGATGGACAATGTTCCCCCGGCCCGCTCCGTCCAGGTTAAGCTTTCCCAAAAGGGATAGCGGAGGGGAAGAGGTTACGTTTAGTTCTGCCATTCGAGCCACAGTTTTTCCTAAAAATTTTTTAGTGGCAACCTTTATATCAGTACGCCCTTGGTAGAAGGAATAGTTTCCGGGGCCCGGGAATCCCTTAGGGAGGCGGCCCGCAACGCCCGGGCGGCCGCGTCAAAAAGAGAGGGGATTTCCTTTTTCCGCTCGACTTCCGGGCTGCCCTCCGGGGCGGGAAAAATGTCCAGGTGCATATTGCACAGGGCCCCCGCGGTAAAACCCTGCCAAAAATCCTGCACCGTACCGGTGAGGTAGGCTGAACCGTCCTCCTCATCCCGGAGAAGTACGTCGGGAAAATCCCCTCCCCCGGCGGACATCACCAAGAAGGGCCGTCCGGAAAAATCCACCACCGCCCGGACCTGCGGCAGAGAGGCGCTGTCCGGGGCTTCTCCCTCTCCTCCAAAAAAATAGCCACAGCGGTAGATGCCTTTTTTTTCCCCCAGTGCCTCGGCAAAACAGCGGCCCAAAACCAGCCCCGTATCTTCGACCAGATGATGCTGATCCACCTCCAGATCCCCCGCGGCGGTCAGGGTGAGGTCAAAGCCGCCGGAGGCCCCAAAGAGTTCAAGCATCCGGCGGATGTAGGTTTGGGGATAGCTTAATTGAACGCGGCCGCTTCCGTCTAAGTTAATTTCCAGATCGATGTTGGTTTCGGCAGTTTTGCGTTGAATTCTGGCGGTCCGGGGCATTGTATAATTATAGTACCCGGACTAATAAAAATCAACCGGAATTTGCCCGGCGGTGAATCTGTCCCTATCCCCGGATGGTTCCCCCCCCCACCACCCAGGGGCCGTCATAAAGCGCCAGGGCTTGTCCGGGGGTTATGGCCCGCTGGGGTTCCTCAAATTCGACCCGGAGGCAGGAGGAATCCGTCTGCTCCACCGTTGCCGGCTGTTCCGCCTGGCGATAGCGGATTTTGGCCTTGAGCTTGAGCCTTCCCGGAAGGGTATCAAAGGGAATGAGATTAATGTCCTCCGCAAAAAGGGTTTTGCTGAACAGGCCCTCGTCTTCGCAGAGAACCACTTCGTTGGTTTCCGGTTTAATGGCGGCTACGTAAACGGGTTTGTTGAGGGCTATTTTGAGCCCCCTTCTCTGCCCCAGGGTGTAGAAAATAATGCCCCGGTGATGGCCCAGGATTTTTCCCCCAGGGTCCACAAAGTTGCCCGGAGGAAAGTCCCGGCCGGAATACCCGCGGATAAACTCACCGTAATGTCCGGAGGGCACAAAACAAATGTCCTGGCTTTCCTGTTTGCCCGCGTTGCCCAGACCGCGGCTTTCCGCCAGGGCCCGCACTTCCCTTTTTTCCATGCCCCCCAGGGGAAACATGACCGATTTTAACTGCCCCTGGGTCATGGCGTAGAGAACATAGCTTTGATCCTTTGCGGGGTCTTGGCCTTTTTTTAGGAGGAATCGTCCGGAGGCCCGGTCTTTTTCGATTTGCGCATAGTGTCCGGTAACGACCAGGTCCCGGCCCTGGGAGGCCGCCCATTCGATAAGGGCGCCAAATTTCAAAAACCGGTTACAGGCAATGCAGGGGTTGGGCGTCCGGCCCTGGGCGTACTCCTCCACAAAATTATCCATAACCTTTTCCCGGAAAAGCCGGTTAAAGTTTAGGATTCTGTGCTCTATTCCCAGTTTTAAAGCCGCCTCCCGGGCGTCCTGGGCGTCTTTTAGGGAGCAGCAGCTCCGGTCCCAGCCCAGGCCCAGGTCCTCGTTTTCAAAGAGCTTCAGGGTAACCCCCAGGCAGTCGTAGCCCTGCCTGGCCATAAGCAAAGCGGCTACTGAGCTGTCCACTCCTCCGGACATGGCAATAAGGGCTTTCGGTTTATCCGCAGCGGGGTTGTTCATCCAAGGGTCTCCCCTAAGTTAATTGACCAGAGACTGCCCCTTTAGCAGAGCTTGTTCATTAATGGGGAGAAATTTTTTCTTGCCCTCCCCAAAGACTTTCAGGAAAGATTCCAAAACCGCCGGCTTTTGAGGAAAGCCCTTTAGGGCCATGTAGGCCCCCAGCAGAACAATGTTGGCGGCCTTGGCGCTGCCCAGCTCGGCGGCGGCGTCGTTTAGGGGAAAGTAGTAGGCCGTAACGTCTTTCCGGCTGACCTTGCGTTCAATGAGGGAGGAGTTGACGATAATTATCCCCCCCGGACGGACGTGGTTTTCAAACTTATCCAGGGACGGGCCGTTCATAACGATGAGGGTGTCCGCCTGGCTTACCACCGGAGAACCCACCGGATCATCGGAGAGCACCACGTTACAGTTGGCGGTTCCGCCCCGCATTTCCGGCCCGTAGGAGGGAAGCCACGCGACGTTCTTTCCTTCTAACATTCCCGCGTAGGCTAAAATCATCCCCGCGGAGAGCACCCCCTGGCCTCCAAAACCGGCAATAATGATCTCTTCTAAAAAACCCTGATCTTTCATTATTTTGCCTCCTCGTCGGGGGAACGGAAGGTTCCCAGGGGATAGTAGGGCATCATGTTGGTCCTTAGCCAGGAGAGGGACTCCACGGGGTTAAGGCCCCAGTTGGTGGGGCAGGTGGAAAGTACTTCCACCAGGCTAAAGCCTTTTTTGGCAATCTGGGTTTCAAAGGCCGTTTTGATGGCTTTTTTGGCCTTTCGCACGTTGGCCGGGGAGTCCACCGACACCCGGGCAATGCTTGCCGCTCCGGGAATGGTGGCCAGCATTTCACAAACCCGGATGGGGGCGCCCTGGGTTTCCCGGGAACGGCCGGCGGGGGTGGTGGTGGATTTTTGTCCCAGGAGGGTGGTGGGGGCCATTTGGCCGCCGGTCATGCCGTAGATGGCGTTATTGACAAAAATGATGGTGATATTCTCTCCCCTGACGGCGGCGTGAACGGTTTCCGCGGTGCCGATGGCCGCTAAATCCCCGTCTCCCTGGTAAGTAAACACCACGTTATCCTGTAAAACCCGCTTTATTCCCGTGGCCACCGCCGGCGCCCGTCCGTGGGCGGCCTCCAGCATATCGCAGTTAAAAAAGTCGTAGGCAAACACGGCGCAGCCCACCGGAGCTATGCCGATAGCCTGGCCCAGAACGCCGAGTTCCACCAGGTTCTCCGCCACCAGGCGGTGGATGATCCCGTGGGTACAGCCGGGGCAATAAGAAAATTCGCTGCCGGTTAAACCCCGGCTTTTTTCCTGAACTGTTGTCATTCCCTGTCTCCCAAAAGTTGTTTTACCGCTCCGGCCACTTCGCCGGGGGTGGGAACCATGCCGCCGCTGCGTCCGAAGAAATGAACCGGCCACCGTCCCGCGGAGGCAATTTTAACGTCATCCAGCATCTGCCCGGCGCTCATCTCCACGCTCATAAGGGCCTTGGCCGAGGGGGGGATGCGGTCAAAAGCCCGCTGAGGGTAGGGCCAAAGGGTAATGGGGCGGATCAGCCCCGCCTTAATGCCTTCCCCGGCGAGGGATGCCAGGGCGCTTTTGACGATCCGGCTGGTAGTGCCATAAGCCACCAACACAATTTCCGCGCCCTCCAGGCCGTACTCCTCCCAGCGGCATTCCTTTTGCTTGATGGTTTCTAATTTGTTAAAGTAGCCGTTTAAAAATTTTTCTAAAACCTCGGGAACAATCCGCAGGGTGTTAACAATGTGGGGGGAGCGTTTTTCGCCGGTACCCACGGTGATCCAATCCTCTTTGGAAGGAAGGGGACGGGGGGGCGCTTCGTGGAATTCCACGGATTCCATGATTTGCCCAATCATGCCGTCTCCTAAAATCATCACCGGGGTCCGGTATTCGTCCGCCAGGTCAAAACTTAAGGGGACCAGATCCACCAGCTCCTGAACGGAGGCGGGGGCAAAAACAGGCATATAGTAATCCCCGTTTCCCCCTCCCCGGGTGGCCTGAAAGTAATCCGCCTGGGAAGGCTGAATACCCCCCAGGCCGGGGCCGGAGCGCATCATGTTAACGATCAGGCAGGGCAGCTCCGCCGCGGCGATATAACTAAGGCCCTCCTGTTTTAGGGAGATTCCCGGACTGGAAGAGGATGTCATTACCCGGGCCCCGGTGGAGGCGGCGCCGTAAACCATGTTAATGGCGGCTACCTCGCTTTCGGCCTGGACAAACACGCCGCCCGCCTTGGGCATTTCCCGGGCCATGTATTCAGGCACTTCATTTTGGGGGGTAATGGGATAACCAAAAAAATACCGGCACCCGGCTTTAATGGCCGCGGCCCCCAGGGCTTCGTTTCCTTTCATTAAGACTTTTGCCATTCCCTTCTCCCTTAGCCTCTTTCGACGGTAATGCAGATATCCGGACACATCATAGCGCAGTTAGCGCAGCCGGTACAGATATCCGGTTTTTCCGCATGGGCCGGGTGATAGCCCTTTTTGTTCATCACCCCCTGGTCCATGGCGATAACATCCGCCGGACAAGCCTCTGCGCAAAGCTCACAGCCCTTACAGCGGTCTTGATCGACGGTTATTCGTCCCTTTGCCATTTTTCCTCCTTGGCTGCCTGTCCTGCTGCCGGACAGTTTTACATCCAGTCTTCCCTCATTGTAAGCTCCAGGGGAAAGAGGGTTCCCCCTATGTCGGTCGGCAGTTTTTCTATTATCCGGGGTACGGCACAGGTGTAACGTACCGGAAGTCCGGTTTTTTTTGTCATCTCCGCCAGAAGTTCGGCCCCGGCAAGCAGGTCTTCGGGGCGGGTTTCTTTTAAAAGGTGGCTGTTGTTAATAAAGCCTGTTACCCTAAGGCGGCTTGTTTTTTCCAGCCGCCCCATCAGGTCCAGCGCCGCCTCGGCCCGGCTGGTTTGGGGGCGGCGGATATTGACCACCAGAAACATATCGTAATCCCCCTCCCGGATTTTTCCGGCAAAACGGCCCAGGACCCGGGACCCCTCGGGATCGCCCCCGGAATCCAACACCGCCTGCCAGGAGGGGTCTTCCAGAAAGGCCAGCAGATCCGGGGATACCGCCGGGGAATCGCCGTGGAGGGCCTCTACCGAGGTGGCGGCCAGGCGGATGGACCGGCCTTGAAAAAGGGCCGTTTTTTCGCGGCTCCGAAAGTAGGGATTAACCACATCCAAATCGGCGATCCCCACCAGCGACCGGCTAAAAAGCTCCTTGAGGCGAAGGACATAATTGACCGCCACTTCGGTTTTACCGCTTCCAAAATGACCGGAAAAGATTCGGATTCTCCTGTCATTAAGGAGGGATTGCTGATCCATCGCCTAAGTATAGGATAAAAGCAGGTTATTAGCAATATTCCGGGGCGAGGGTGGGGCTAAATTTGGAATTCCTGTTTTTAGCCCTTGTTTAGGACGATTTTTTCGTTTTTTAGAAGAAGGGTAAAAATGACCAGGCCCAAGCCGGAATAGAGGATATTAAAGAATGACGAAAAAAGGATAAACGAAACATCATAATTTAAGGCAATTAAACCGGATAGGCTTTGGACGCTGCCGTAGATGGGGATAAGGCTTTGATAAAACCCGGCCTGGCCGCCGCCGTTATAGAGGGCGCCGGACATTCCCGCCAGCATAAGGATGATAACCATAGGAGAAAGCAGAATCTGGGCTTCTTTAACGGTTTTTGCGCAGGCCGAAACGATGGAAACCAGGACGGCAATAAACAAAGCGCCGGTTAAAATGACAAAAAGAAAAAGCAGGCAGACAGAAGGGCCGTACCGGGACAGCATAAAATCCCCGCCCATGGGCGGGCCGGATAAACCCAGCTCCGGGTTTAGGCCGCTATTGAGGCCGGCAAGAAATTTAGGAACGGAAAGGACGGCCCCCAGGGCGCCGGAAAGGCCGCACAGAAAAGATTCAATGGTGATTCCCAGTACCTTTCCTAAAGCCAGTTCGTGGGAAACCATGGGGGTGATCAGCAGCGAAGCCAGGGTTCCCCGCTCTTTTTCGCCGGTAACAGACTCAATGCCCGCGGCCATGGCGCCATGAAAAATAAACATGAGAAGCAGCATGGGGAGGATCATGGCAAGAAGGCGGCTGAAGGAATCCCGGGCTTCCGCCATATCGCCCTTTATCCCGCGGTTTATATCGAATTTATTGGCCAGGGCGGTTTCGTACCCGTTTAAGACCCCGAGAATTTGGGCATAAGCCCCGGTGAAACCCGCAGCCTGGGAGTTATAATAGAGCCGGATATTCGGGGCCGGCCTGCCGGACCGGGGATCGTAGGCTGCCGCTTCGCCGGTAAAACCGGGGGGAAAAGCAAGCAGAAAGTCCCCGCTTTTTTTGGCTATTTCGTTGAGGATTTCCTGCTCATCGTCAGTTTCTTTTAGCTCAATGCCTATTTCGGTAAAAATATATTGAATATCATGGGGAGTATTAAGGGAATAAAGGACAGGGGCCTTTTCGTTTCCGGTTATCCCTTTGATCATCAGGGGGGCGAAAAAAGCGTAAGTGATGTATAAAAAAAGTCCGGGGAAGATCAGGGCGGTGATGATCATCCGCCGGTCCTTAAAAAAACGATCCCATTCTTTTTTGGCGATCAGCAGAATTTTGTTTTTTAACATAGCTCCTGCTGCTTTCCGGATAAATGGTCATTATAAACGGCAAAAAAGGCTTCTTCCAGGGGCTTTTTTTTTGTTAATTCCGGGAGGGGGCCGCTTTTAAGCATCCGGCCGTCGATGATGAACCCCGCCCGGCCGCAGATCTTTTCGGCTAAAGAAAATATATGGGTGGAAAGGAGGATCGTTTTTCCCTGGTTTTTTAGCTCCAGCAAAAAATCAACGATCATTTTGGCCGCCAAGAGATCGAGTCCATTGGTGGGTTCATCCAGGATGATAATATCGGGATCGTGGGCAATGGAGATAATTAAGGCGGCTTTTTGTTTCATTCCGCTTGAGAGGGTGGAGAACCTTTCGTGGGCATAGTCTCCTATGCCGAAACCCTCAAAGAAAAATTTCTTTTGTTTTGCCGCCCTTTCTTTTGAAAGGCCCCGGAGGGTCATAAAAAAATCAAAAAGGTATTCCGGGGTAAAGAATTCATCCAGCTTAAGATCCGCGGTGAGGAATCCTATTTGATTGCGGCCCGCCGCCGGGGCCTTTTTGATGCTCCGCCCCGAGAGGAACACATCCCCGGAATCCGGTTTCATAAGCCCGGCAATGATTCGCATGGCCGTTGTTTTTCCCGCCCCATTGGGCCCCAGGAGGCCGAAGATCTCCCCCGGAGCCACCGAAAAGGACAGCCCCTTAACCGCGGTTTTTTCGCGGCTTGCCAGGCCCTCCAGCTTTTGCTTTTTCCGGGACAGATAAAACCGTTTGGTGATATTTTCCACCCGGAGAACCTCCCCCGGGCGGCCTGACGGCCGGCTGTCCGGGTTATTGAAACTGCGGGAGGCTCTCACGGGAAAAGGCATTAGCTATGACAGCAAAAGAATACAACCATATATGAGCATGGTTGCTACTATAATACCGATAATTGATAAAAGACTCATGATTACCTCCTTAAATAAAATGCCCACTTATAGCTTAGGTTTTGAAAGAATTCCAGGGCAATGAGTATTTCGCTCAATACCAACCCTATTAGAGCATCACTACAGCAACGATAACGACAAACAAAATTAAACCCACGAAAAGGCCGAGATAACCCCATATTTCCATAATCATTCTCCCCTTTGAATCGCGTTATTTAACCCAAAAGTTAAATTTAACCTGAAATTAAACCTAAAATGTAATCGAGTCAATGGAAAAATAACTTAAAATGTAAGAAATTTAAGTAAATTTTACCTTTTATGCGGTTGTTTAGGGCCAATGGGATACTGAATCATTCAGAATATGAGTATTAAGGCTATTTTTGGGGCCAATTTAAAGTATTACCGGAAACAAAGGCAGCTATCCCAGGAGCAGTTATCCGAAAAAGCCGGCATTACGCCAAAGCACTTAAGCACCCTCGAAACAGGAACGGCCTTTGTTTCCGCCGGCCTTTTGGAAAAGCTTACCAAAATTCTTCATGTTTCCGCCGCCGCCCTATTTTACACCCCGGAAGAAAAATCCTCGGATGATAGTTTTTTGAACATGGTCGATCAAATTGTTGAAAAAGAGCTTTTAAAAACCGCGGAAACCATCAAAACCGGAATTAGGCGGGCCGAAACCCCAGTCCCTTTAAATAAGAGGTCCGGGGATTGGACGGATTAATCCTCCGGCGCTTTTCAATAATCCCGTTCCCAACGGCTGGTTTATCTTCTTCCGGTGGTCCGTGGTCCTAAATTGGGAATGGCTGGGAACGATATTAGGCTTGTTTAATACTGTAAGGATGCTATAATGATGGGAAACAAGACACAAGTAATAATTGAACGAAATAACAATGAAGAGGCTGCAATAGCCGCTTAGACCAATTTGAACAATCCGATGGGAGGAAATGATGGCTGATAAAACCTTTAAAGAATTCGGCTACATAAGCGACTATTCCCAATGGGACGATATAATCAACGAAAAAGCCATGTACTTTTTTGAACTCCATCAGGTATACCCCAATATTTTACTTGCTTCAAACGATACCTTTGGCCGCATAGACAATTATCTGCGCCAGCATCCGGTCGATCTTATCTACCCGGAGGGCGGCGAACCGCCTCCCTTTGATGGCCTCTCTAGTTTTAACGCTGTTGACTATAGACTTGAATTCTGCCTTGATCCCGGCCAGGAGGAAAACTACTTTGTTCTGGTTTATGACGAAGCTCCGGAGTTTGACGGCGAGGAATTGTCTGATGAGGGTGAGGAGGAACCGCAATGCGGTTATAAAATGACGTGATAAAATCACCGGTTGATCTCATAAGGAAATGTAAGGCAGGTAATAAATAAGGCAATAATAAGGAGGATGAAACTTGAATTTTATTTTGATAGGGATACCGAACAGCGGTAAAACAACGCTGGGGAAAAAAGCCGCGGATGCGCTGGGAATGAATTTTTACGACACCGACATATTGGCTTCGGATAGTCTGCTCAGAGGGAACAAAACGCCCTCGTTCTTTCGCTTTATCAACGCATTTGTGGCCGTTGAGGAAACCGTTGTGCAGCGGATTGCCAAAACAGCGGAAAATGCGATCATCGCCACCGGCGCGGAAACAGCCTTGTCTGCCCGCAATGTAGAGGCCCTGCGGCAAGCCGGCCGGTTTATACACCTTAAACGGGACCCGGATCGTATGATCCGGAAAATACGGGAAAAGCACCCGCCCCGGCCGGAAGCGCCCCATGAATACAATATGAACGAAATAATGGCGCTTGAGTATAAGAAAATGATACCCGAATATGAAAAACTCGCGGACTGGACCTTGGAAAACGACAACGGCCAGGATGCGGGGCTTGAAAAGCTGATAAAAATCATCAGGGCCGAACTGGATGCCGAATGAAACGGTCATTTGGGTCTAAAAGATCCGCCCCGGTGGACTGTGCTTTTCAATAATGCTGTCCACAGCGGCAAGTTTATTCCGTAAATGTTTCCACACTCTTACTAATTGCTGTTCAACTATATAACTTCTTTATATTCTTTTGGAGTTATTATATATTTTTCTTGGGGAAAATGTTTTTTATTACCTGTAACGATATAATCAGCGCTGCTGCTTTTATACACATCATAGAATGCCTTATCGTCTTTATCGTTGAATTTTATTTTTTGCGATTCAGCAATTATATATTCACCGTTTTCTTTTATGAAATTCAAAAAATCATCCACTAAAACGTTATTAAAATTGAATTTCGATTTTTTCAAAACTTCTGTATATTCTGATAGTATTTTATTATCATAGCATACTGTTATTTTTTTGGTTAATACCAGGGATAATATTTCTCCCGGAATACCCTTGGGATTTATAAAGGTAGAAACAATTATATTCGTGTCTAGTACAATTTTCATTTTTTTGATTGTTTCCTAATTCTCTTTATTTCCTCATCGATTTCTTCCATTGTTGTTTTATCCATGCCTTTTCTCAAAGATTCTTGCTGTATTAATTTAACGGCGTTTATGGCCTTTGCTTGCCTTATTGTAGAAAGAGTACTTTCTAATGTTTTATCACTTAGGGGGGTTAATAAGGCAACGGGTTTTCCATTATTGGTTATTACCATTTCTTGTTCTTCAGGTAATGTTTTCCAAATATTTGCGGATGATGTTCTAAAATCTCTTACGGAAATGAATTTCATATTTTCTACCTCTTGGCATATAATACATGATTGTCTTTCATTTGTCAACAGCGATGCCGCTCTTCTCTCAGCCCTGTTCTTTTAGACCCTTCCAAAAAGAGGCCCGCTAAACAATTGCCTAACTGCAATAATTTTAGCTATAGCTCAATTTGGGGGAACCATTCCGCCGAAAAGGTAAAAAAATCGGCTAAAAAGCAAAAATTTTTAAAAATTCTCTTGCTTTTTATTAAAAAAAGGATTAGATTTTAATTAGGAATAAATACTAATAAGGGTTTTTAGTGGAAATCAGAAACACGATCCAGCGTCATTTAGTTTTAGAAGCGGCCAGGGCCATGGATCATCCCAGCGCGGAGGATATTTACCAGGCTATTGCCAAAACCTATCCGGGGATCAGCCGGGGAACGGTGTACCGGAACCTCCATGTTTTGGTTAAAACCGGCCGCCTGGCGCAGATCCATGTTCCCAACGGGCCGGACCGGTTTGATAAAACCCTGGGCCGGCATTACCACGGGGTTTGCCGGCGGTGCGGCGCCGTGCTGGATACCGCCCTGCCTTTGGGGGCGGAGATTCCCGACAGCCTGGTTCTCGATTCGGGGTTTCTGGCCGACGGGCATAACCTTGTTTTTTGGGGAACCTGCGGCGCCTGCCGGGACAGCCATGAGGCCGAAGATGAAAGGGTTCCTTATAGGATCGGGCAGTTTGCCGTGCAAGAAACGGCGGAATTTCCGCCTTGTCAATTTAAGGGAGAAAAAAAATGAAAGATTTAAAGGGATCAAACACTGAAAAAAATCTGCAATCCGCTTTTGCAGGGGAATCTCAGGCCCGGAACAAGTACAGCTACTACGCTTCCAAGGCCGAGAAAGAAGGTTATCATCAAATTGCCGAATTGTTCCGGGAAACGGCGGACAACGAAAAGGAGCATGCCAAGATTTGGTTTAAGCTTCTTAAAGGCGGCGATTTGCCCGACACCCTGGCTAATTTAAATGACGCCGCGGACGGGGAAAACTACGAATGGACCGATATGTATGCCTCCTTTGCCAAGGAGGCCCGGGAGGAGGGCTTTACCGAAATTGCCGCCCTGTTTGAAAAAGTCGGCGCCATTGAAAAGGAGCATGAGGCCCGGTACCGCAAGCTCATTGCCAATATTAAAAACGGCCTGGTTTTTTCCCGGGACGGAGAGGCTACCTGGATTTGCGCTAACTGCGGCCATATTGTTATCGGCAAAAAAGCCCCGGAGCTGTGCCCGGTTTGTAAACATCCCAAAGCCTTTTTTCAAATTAAGGCGGAGAATTATTGAAAGCAAGACGGCGTTGTCGCTGTTATTAGATTAGTTTGAGGAGAAAAGCATGAAAAAATTTGTTTGTTCGGTTTGTGGCTATGTCCATATCGGAGACAATCCCCCTGACTCTTGCCCAACCTGCGGCGCCGCTAAGTCCAAATTTACGGAGCAGACCGGGGGCGGCACGACTGCCTACGCTGCGGAACACATTGTGGGTGTTGCCAAGAGCGCCGAGAAGGACATCATCGACGATCTCAACATGAACTTTACCGGCGAGTGTACGGAGGTTGGAATGTACCTGGCTATGAGCCGGGTGGCGGAGAGGGAAGGCTATCCGGAAATTGCCGAGGCTTACAAGCGCTACGCCTTTGAAGAGGCGGAACATGCGGCTAAGTTTGCCGAGCTCCTTGGGGATGTGGTTACCACCAGCACCAAGAAGAATCTGGAACTCCGGGTTGAAGCCGAAAGGGGCGCCTGCGCGGGGAAAACCGATCTGGCCAAGCGCGCCAAGGAAAGGGGCTACGACGCCATTCATGACACGGTTCACGAAATGGCCCGGGATGAGGCCCGCCACGGCTGCGGTTTTGCCGGACTTTTAAAACGGTATTTCGGAGAGTAATTTGAAAAGCGCCTGCCGTTCCGGAACAAGCCCCGAAACGGCAGGATTTTAAAGGGCCGGGGTTTCCATGATGATTTTTAGGAGTTCCCAAACCCGGCCAACCGACGGGATGGAAACCCTTTCCTGGGGGGAGTGTACGTCTTCGATGTCCGGCCCCAGGGAAACCATATCAATCCCCGGAATCTTATCTCCGATAACCCCACATTCCAGCCCGGCGTGGATGGCCTTGATCTCAGGCTCCCTGGCGTTGATCCTCCGAAAGGCCGCGGCGCAGGTTTTGAGGAGGGGGGAATCCGGGTTGGGGTCCCAGCCGGGGTACCGGTTGTCCTGCCGGGCGGAGCCTCCCGCGGCATAAAAAGCCGCGGTGATCCGGTCCGCCGCGTCGTCCCGCAAAAAGTTGCCGGAGGAACGCTGGCTGGTGAGAACATGAAGGGCCCCCCCGGCTATTTTAACCGCCGCCAAATTGGTGGAGGTTTCAACCAGGTCCGGCATCTTCCGGCTCATGCGGATTACCCCGTGGGGCAGGGCGTAGACCAGGCTGACTGCCCGCTTAAAGGATTCGGGGGTGAGGACTATTTCCCCGGACTCGCCGGCGCTTTTGTCGCCGCCGGGTTCTTCAAACACCGCCGTCCAGCCCGGTTCCTTTAGAACTTCCAGAGAAACCGCCATGTCCGGTTCTATGTCCCCAAAGGCCCGGCAAAAGGATTCCCCTTCCCCCTGAATCAGGCTGCGGACCTTCTCCTCCTCCCCGGCGGGAAAGCACAGGGCGGCAAAACATTCCCTGGGAATGACGTTATGAAGACCGCCCCCGGTAAGGGCCTTTAGTCTTGTTCCCGTTTTTTGCTCCAGCATAAGCAGAATTCTCATGCCTATTAAAAGGGCATTAGCCAGGCCCCGGTGAATCTCCGCGCCGGAATGTCCCCCCCGGCAGCCGGTTACGGAGAGTATTCCCCGGCGCCATTCTCCGGGCGGCAGGGGTTCCAGGCTCAGGTCCAAAAACCCTTCGGTGTTGACCCCCCCGGCACAGCCGATGTAAAGGGTGTTTTCATCTTCGGAGTCCAGGTTTAAGAGCCTCTTGCCGGTTAAAAGCCGGGGGTCCATGTTAACCGCCCCCACCAGGCCGGTTTCCTCGTCTACGGTAAAGAAAAGCTCCAGCGGGGAATGGGAAAGGGAGGGGTCTTCCGCGGCGGCCAGGGCTATGGCCAGGGCTATGCCGTTATCCGCCCCCAGGGTGGTTCCCCCGGCGGTTATCCAGCCGTCCCGCCGGACCAGGGAAATCGGGTCGGTTTCAAAGTTAAAGGCCGCCCCGGGGCCGGTTTTGTTTTTTTCCCACACCATGTCCATGTGGCCCTGGAGGATAAGCGGCGGCTCCCCTTCCCGGCCCGGAGAGGCGGGGACCCGGATAACCAGGTTGCCCGCCGGGTCGGTTTGGGCCTCCAAGCCCCGCTCCCGGGCAAAGCCCAGGAGAAAATCCCGGATTTTTTCTTCCTTTCCTGAGCCCCGGGGAACTTCGCTTATCTTTTCAAACCATCTCCACACCCCCCGGGGTTCGAGCCCCTCAATCGCGGCGGACATTTTCTTTCCACCTGATAACCGAAGAATCGTAATCTTCCGGAGGAACCAGCCCCAGGAATTCCAGGCAAGTGGCGGTTAGGGAACTGATGCCCAAGCCCTCCTTTAGGGTTTCTTCGTATTCTCCGGCATAGCCGGGATCGTAGATGATGCAGGGAACGGGGTTTAGGGAATGGGAGGTTTTGGCCTGGGGCCTGCCGTCTTTTTTGTACTTTACCGCCCCGGTTTTGTCATGTTCAAACATATCATCGGAGTTTCCGTGATCGGCGGTGATGATCATGACACCCCCGGCCTCCCGGACCGCTTTTTTAAGCCGGCCTAAGCACAGGTCCAGGGCTTCCAGGGAGCAGATAACCGCCTGGTAAATCCCCGTATGCCCCACCATGTCTCCGTTGGGATAGTTGAGGCGGATAAAATCGTAATCCCCCCGGCGGATCACCTCGATAACCCGGTCGGTAATTTCGGCGCACTTCATCCAGGGACGCTCCTCAAAGGGAACCACATCGGATTTGATCTCTTCGTAGGTTTCCAGGGCTTCGTTAAACTTGCCCAGGCGGTTGCCGTTAAAAAAGTAGGTAACGTGGCCGAACTTTTGGGTTTCGCTTATGGCAAACTGCCGCCGCCCGGCGGCCGCCAGGTATTCCCCCAGGGTCCGATCTATGTTGGGGGGGGTTACCAGATACTGCCGGGGAATGTGGAGGTCCCCGTCATATTCCATCATGCCGGCATACTCTATCCGGGGGGTTCGTTCCCGGTTAAAACGGTTAAACTCATCCCCGGCGGAAAAGGCTTCGGTAATTTCCAGGGCCCGGTCTCCCCGGAAGTTAAAGAGAATCACGCTGTCGCCGTCCAGAATGGGCCCCACGGGCTCGCCATTTTCGGCAATCACGAAGGGGGGCAGGTCCTGGTCAATGGCCTTGGTTTCTGCGCGAAGCTGGGTAATGGCCTCGGAGGAGGAGGCGAACTGCCGACCCCGGCCCAGGACGTGGGTTTCCCAGCCCTTGTGGACCATTTCCCAGTTGGCGTTGTAGCGGTCCATGGTAATCACCATCCGGCCGCCCCCGGAGGCTATCCGGGCGTCAAACCCGGCCGTCCCTTGGGAAAGGTTTTTCAGAAAGGCTTCGAAGGGCTCAAAGTACTCCAGCGCCGAGGTTTCCCCCACGTCCCGGCCGTCCAACAGGCCGTGAATCCGGACCCTGGCCACCCCTTCGGCCTTAGCCTGGACCACCATAGCCTTGAGATGCTCGATGTTGGAGTGGACGTTGCCATCGGACATGAGGCCGATGAAATGGAGGGTTTTTCCCTGCCCGCCGGATTGGGGCTTGACCTGGGCGCAGAGTTTTTTCCACACCGCCCCTTCAAAGAGGCTGCCGGTTTTGATGGAGAGCCCCACCAGTTTAGCCCCCTGGGAAAAAACCCGCCCTGCGCCGATGGCATTATGCCCTACTTCGGAATTGCCCATATCCTCGTCCGAAGGCAGCCCCACCGCGGTACCGTGGGCTTTAAGTTTGGTTTGGGGGCAGGAGGTCAGGAGTTCGTCCAGGGTTTCCGTCCGGGCCGCGGCAACGGCGTCCCCTTCTTTGTACTTTCCAAATCCCACCCCGTCCATTATCACCAAAACCAGGGGACCCTTTCGTTTGGGGAATCCCCGGTCCTTTAAAACACTAATCATTGAGGGCTCCTTGAAAAAAATTTTGCCGTTCCGTTGGGCTTGCGGCAAAGCCGCGTCCCAAGCCTTTTTAAAACATCCAATTCTGCCAGTATATACGATTTGCGTGAAATATCAATATAAGTATAATTATTTATGCCATTGGGAAGATGCTTTTTCGGACAATAATTGGCATAGTTTGGCAGGCATGGTTTGCTGGCTTGACAGGGCCAGCGCATATAAACTCATTTTGACTGCTAACCAATAAAAAACAAGAATTTTTAACCGCGAATGTCGAATCGTGAACACTCTGTGTTCACTCAGTCGAAGAAATTTTTGTATCA
>JAISRN010000197.1 GCA_031273605.1 Spirochaetales bacterium
TCTGGCTTTCGCCAAACCGTTCCCTCTCGGCACAAAACAATCGGCGCCGGCTCCCATACCCCGTCGGATACAGGATACCACTTTTACAAATATCATATAATCTTCGCGGTTCATTTTCTCCATAAGTTATGTGGTTTTGCGGGATTTGTAAGAGGTCCAAAGTTTATATGCGCTGGCCCTGGACAAGTCCCCCTCCACCCTTTCACCCATTCACCCTCCTTTCGTTGGCAGTAAGAAGTTGGGAACAATGGCCGATAATCGGATCATGGGAAATATAGTCGTTGTCAACGGGGTCAATTTGACGCCCTATGCCCTGGAGGAACTCCTGCCGGGGACGGGGGAGGGCAGCCTGGATTGGGCGCTCAAGCTGGGGGCCTCCCTGCCCGGGGTGGAAAAAAAGTACCTCCTTCTGGGGGACGGCGGGGAGGGCCGGGACCTTCCCGAAGCGGAAAAGGCCCGCCGCTGGGGCTATCTCCCGGTATTCCGGGGGCGTTGGACCTGGGGGGAATTTTTCGGGGTTTTGGACGAGCTAAAGGGCGGGGGAACCCAGGTTTTTTACCTCCAGGGGGACGCCCCCCTGGTTTGCCGGGACATCTGCCTGGAAATGTACGAAGCCCACCTGAAATACTTTGCCCAGTACAGTTTTGCCGACGGCTATCCCCGGGGAATGGCCCCGGAGATCCTCAGCGCCTCGATCCTCCCCGCTTTAAAGGCCGCCGCCTCCGCCCCCCCGGAGATTCGGAGCGCCCCGGAGGAGGAGGCCCCGGAAGAACCCCTCCTGGGCCCCGGCACGGTCTTCGATCTGATAAGCCGGGATATTAACAACTACGACCTGGAAACCCGCCTTTCCCCCCGGGACCTCCGGCTCCTGCGCCTCTGTCTTACCGCGGATACCTACAGCCATTTGAGCCTCGTTAAAGAGATCATCCGCCGGAACGGCCGGGACGAGGCCTCCATCCTCCGCATTGTGGAGGAAGCCCCGGAGATCCTCCGAACCTTCCCCGCTTACGTGGAGGTCCAGATCACCGACGGGGTTCTCCAGCTTCCCGGCTACCTTCCCGCCTGGCCGGGGGTCAAAACCCCGGACAAGGGCCCCCCGGCTTTTATCAGCCCCGATGATTTCTCCCGCCTCATCGACCGGGTGGCCGCCTATAGCCGGGAGGGGGTGATCAACCTGGGCTTCCGGGGCGAGCCCTCCCTGCACCCCCGCACGGCGGAACTGGCGGACCGGGTTCTCCGCCATCCGGGGCTCTCCCTCCTGATTGAAACCTCCGGCCTTGGCTGGCAGGCCCCGGCGCTGTCCCAAATGGCCGCCCTGGATACCCGCCGCATGGATTGGATCGTCCTGCTGGACGCCCCGGATGAGCCAAGTTACCGCCGCATCCGGGGGGAGGGTTTTGCCGAGGCCGCCGGCTGCGCCGAAAGGCTCCGGGAACTCTTTCCCCGGCGGGTTTGGGTTCAGGCGGTCCGCCTCAAGGACGAGGAGGAAACCCTGGAAGCCTTTTACCGGCGCTGGAGCGGCTTGACAAAAAACGTGATTATCCAGAAGTATGATGATTACTGTGGCCGTCTGCCTTCCCGAAAGGTGGTCGACCTTTCCCCCTTAAAACGCTTTCCCTGCTGGAGCCTCAAGCGGGACCTCCCGGTACTGCTGGACGGAACAGTCCTCCTCTGCAGGGAGGAGTTGGAGAATCCCCGCATCCTGGGGAATCTTCTGCAAGAGGAACCGGAGGTCATCTGGCAGCGGGGGGAAGGGATTTATCGGGAGCACCTTAGGGGAAATTACCCCGGCCTTTGTGGAAACTGCGATGAGTATTATACCTTCAATTACTAAGGGTCCCAGGGTGAAAACCGGGTTTCCCAAAGCCTATACCGTGGTGGGGAACGTTAAAAAGCAGGGCAACCGAAACTCAAGCCTTAGCCTTCTGGTACTCAACCGGGGGGGAAGGCTTTTTCATACCGAATACCTGAAAAATCTGGAGTGTCAGGACTTCCGGGACATCCTTTGGATCGAGGATCCCCCCCCTCCCAGGGATATTGAAAACCTGGCCCTCCAGTTCCCCCAGGTACGCTTCTTGCTGCTCCCGGAACCCGCCAGTCCGGGGGAAAAGATCAACCTGGCCATCCGGGAAACCCAGGCCCCCTGGCTTCTGGTACTCTGGAACGACATCCCGCCCCCCAGATCAACCTCCCTTTTCCGGGAACGCTGGACGGACCCTCCCCCCCGGAAGGGGAGCCCCGGAAAAGAGGGCTGCCTCTGCCTAACCCCCGGGCTTATCGGGGGCGGCGGAGAGACCCTCCCGGTTATCCGGGTTCCGGTCTACCACAAAAAGCGCCTTAAAGTCCTCTGCCTGCCCCCGGATCAGCCGGAAAAGCCCACCCTCTATCCCTTTGATTACGCGGGAATCTACAACCGGGAAAAATTTCAGTCCACCGGCGGCTTTGACGGAGACATGAAGAACCCCTACTGGCAGAAGATGGATTTTGGTTTTCGGGCCTTCATGTGGGGGGAAAAGATTCTCTGCGATCCCGCTTTTCGGCTCCACTACACCGGGGAAACCCCCCAGGAGGAGACCACCCCGGATGAGGATTACCTGCGGTTCTCCCTCAAGAATCTCCAGGTGAGGGTGGAAGGGAAGGAAGGTTTCCTGCCCCCCCTGTGCTTTTGGCTTTACCTTTTCCGGTCCGGCGCCGGTTTTGCCTCATGCCGGAGACAGTTTAAGGAAATTGCCGGCCAGGTGAGGCTTTGGCGGGATCGTTACCGTTATGACGCGTCGGGGGTAACGGATCTGTGGGAGGAGGATTATTGACCGCCCTTTTCCTGCAGGTCCGTCTGGATTCCCGGCGGCTTCCCGGGAAGGCCCTGCGTTTGCTGGGGGGAAAACTTTCTATTGAATGGGCTCTGGATGCCCTGGCCCCCCTTCCGGCGGATATCCGGGTTCTCCTCACGGACTCTCCGGGGGCCGCCGTCCTGGGCGGCCTGGCCCGGCGGCGGGGCTGGCTGGTGTTTATCGGACCCAAGGAGGATGTGCTGGAACGCTTTGCCCAGGGAATCAGGCACTTTTGTCCGGACCGGGTGATTCGGGCTACCGGGGATAACCCCCTGGTAAGCCTTCCCCTGGCCTTGGAGGCGGTGGAACAGTTTGAAAAGGCCGGGGCGGATTACTGCGGCCTTAGGGAGATTCCCCTGGGGGCGGGGGTAGAGGTGATCCGGGCCCAAGCCCTTCTGGAGGCCGCCGGGGAGGCCCGGGACCCCTACGAGCGGGAGCACGTCTGCCCCTTTCTCTATCGCCGCCCCGAGCGCTACCGGATCTGGACTCCCCCGGCTTCCCGGCCGGCCCGGGGACGGGTAACCCTGGATACCCCCGGCGATCTGGCCCGGCTGGAAGGGCTTTTCCGGGATTACCGGACCCAATTTCCCGAAAAACCTCCCCTGCCGGACTATGACTGGGTCTGTCGGCGGCTTAAGGAGGAGGAAATAGAATCGGAAGGTTCCCCCGGCCAAGCCGCCCCCCGGCTTCTCCTCTGGCCCTCCCTGTGGCGGGGCGGCGGCCTGGGCCACCTGATCCGCTGCGCCCGGACCGTCCAGGCTCTCCCCGAAGCCCGCCTCTGGCTGGGGGACTGCGGCGGGAAGGGCTGCTTTTCCCCCGCCGAGGCCGAAGCCGCCCTGGCCGGCCTCTCCCTGCCGCCGGACCGGATCCTCTCCCCGGAGGCGGGGCTGGCCCTCCTGAAAGGCCCCTCGGGGCCGGCGGTTCTGCTGGACCGGCGGCGGACCCGGAGGCAGGACCTCCGCCTCCTGCCGCCCCAAACCCCCACGGCCGCCCTGGACGAGGGGGGCCGGTTCCGGCGGCGCTTTGTCTACCTTCTGGACAGCCTTCCCCGGCTCTCCTCTTCCCCGGCCAACCTTTCCTCCCCGGCCCTTTTGGAGGCCCCCCGGTCCGGCGCCCCCCCGGCCGGCCGGAACCCCGGAAGGGCCGCCGGGGACCATCCTTCCCCGGGGAACCGGAGGTTCCGCCTCCTGGTGAGCTTCGGCGGAGAGGACCCCGCCGGGCTGGGGGGCAAAACCCTCAAGGCCCTAAGCCGGAAAAGGAATGTCCGGCGGCTGGGGGCGGCCTTTCCCCAAGGCATGGACATTACCTTCCTCTCCCCCTGCCTCTCCGCCGCTTCCCCCCCGGGAAAGCCGGCCCGCCTTCCCGAAGGTCCGGGTTTCTTTTTTGAGCCCTTTCTGCCGAACCTCAAAGACCGGCTGGGGGAATATGACGGGGTTCTGTGCTCCTTCGGCCTCACCGCCTTTGAAGCCCGCCGGGCGGGGGTTCCGGCGATCCTGGTCTCCCCCTCGCTGTACCACCACCGGCTGGCTAAAAAGGGGGGATTCCCCCGGGCCGGCCTGGGGCGGTTCTCCTTTTCCGCCTTCCTTGCCGCCCTGGTTAAGCCCAAGGCTTCCCCGGCCTTTGAGGAAAGCCCCGATGGAAAAAGCCCCGGTGGGGAAAGGTCCGATGAAAAAAGCCCCGAACTGCCGGATTTTCTCCGGGGCCTCCTCCTGGCTTTTCCTTCCTGCCCCGGCTGCGGCGCCTCAAAGGGCCGGGGCGATCCGGTTATAGGCCGCTTTCCTGAGCGGACCTACCACCGCTGCCGACGCTGCGGCCTGGTTTACGTGAACCTCCACCGCCTTCCCTCCGGGGACTACGGTTCCTCCTATTTTGAGGAAGACTACCGGAGGCAGTACGGCCGGACCTACCTGGAAGACTTTCCCCAGCTTCGCCGGCTGGCCCGGGAAAGGCTGGCCCTCATCGAATCCCTCCTCCGTCGGGAAAAAACCTCCCCCCCGGCCCTGCTGGACATTGGCTGCGCCTACGGCGCCTTCCTCGTTGAGGCGGCCCGCCGGGGTTTTAAGACCGGGGGGGTGGATATGTCCCCCGAAGCCGCCGCCCACGTCCGGGGAGAGTGGGGGATTCCCGTCTGGGCCGGTCCCGTGGAACAGTGGGAACCCGCCCTGGCCCTGGGCACGGAGGGGGATTCCCCGCTCTTTGATGTGGTTGCCTCCTGGTACACCCTGGAACACCTGAAGGACCCCGGGGACTTCCTCAACCGGGCGGTCCAATGGCTTAAACCGGGGGGCATCTTAGCCCTGTCCACCCCCAACCTGGCCGGGGTTTCCGGGCGCTTCCGCCGAAGGTCCTTCCTCCTCCGGAACCCCGCCGACCACTACACCCTGTGGACTCCCCGAACCGCCCGCCGCCTCCTGGCCGCCCTGGGCTGCCCCGTACGGAAGGTCCGGATCACCGGCCACCATCCTGAACGTTTTCCCCTCCTGGGTTCCCGGCTTAGCCGCCGGGGCGATCAGGGAGGCCGGAAACGGGAAGGGACCCTTCTCTACCGGGGGCTGCTGGGCCTAAGCCGGGTTTTTGCCCTGGGGGATACCTTTGAAGTTTACGCCGTTAAGGAGAAAAAATGAAAACCCTCCTCATCCTGGGGGCGGGAATCATGCAGATCCCCGCCCTGCAAGCCGCCAGGGAAATGGGCCTCCGGGTCATCGCCGCCGACGGAAATCCCCAGGCGCCGGGGGCGTCCCTGGCGGACCTCTTCCTTCCCATCGATCTGAAAAACCGGGAAGCCCTTCTGGAAGCCGCCCGGAAGCAGAAAAAAACCGGGCTGGACGGGGTTTTTACCGGGGGCACGGATTTTTCCGCCGCCGCCGCCGCCATTGCGGAAGACCTCGGCCTGCCCGGAACCAGCTACGAATCGGCCCTCCGGGCCAGCGACAAGCTCCTCATGCGCCGGACCTTCCTGGCCCACGGGGTTCCCCAGCCCCGGTTTAACCGGCTTCTGGAAGGCTCAAACCCCCTGGAAATCCTTGCCCCCGGCTGGGCCGGCCCTCCCCGGCCGGCGGGAGCGGCCCTGGGGCTGGACCGGGGCCTGTTTTTCCCCCTGGTGGTTAAGCCGGTGGACAACATGGGGGCCCGGGGGATCCGCCGGGTGGACACCCCGGAGGAACTTATCGCCGCCTGCGACCAGGCCGCCGGTTTTTCCCGGAGCCCGAAACTTATTATCGAAGAGTACATCCCCGGCCCGGAATACAGCATCGACGCCCTGGTGGAAGACGGAGAGATCACCCCCTGCGGTTTTGCGGACCGGCACATTTACTTCGAGCCCTACTTTGTGGAACTGGGGCACACCATGCCCACCGCCCTCCCCCCGGCCCGGCAGGAGGAGGTCCTGGAGGTTTTCCGCCGGGGAGTCCGGGCCCTGGGGCTTACCCGGGGGGCCGCCAAGGGCGACCTGAAGTGGGGCCCCCAAGGGCCGGTGGTGGGGGAGATTGCCGCCCGGCTTTCCGGGGGTTTCATGTCCGGCTGGACCTTCCCCTACGCGTCGGGGATCAACCTCACCAGGGCCGCCATCAACCTGGCCCTGGGCCTGAAGCCGGGGAATCTTAAACCGGTCCGGGAACAAAGCTCCGCCGAGCGGGCCTTTATCTCCCTCCCCGGGGAACTTGCCGGGATTACCGGCCTGGAGACGGCCCAAAGCCTTCCGGGAATTCGGTTTTCCCACCTCCGGGTTAAACTGGGGGACCGGGTTACCTTTCCCAGGAACAACGTGGAAAAGGCGGGGAACTTCATCTCCCAGGCCCCCCGCCGGGAAGAGGCCGTCTCCGCCGCCGAGGCGGCCTGCCGGACAGTTGAGCTTAGGCTGAAACCTTCCGACAATGAAACCGGGGAGTTTCTCCTGTCCTGGAGCTTTACCTTCGTCCCCCCGGCCTACACCCTGGAAAACCGGGAGAACCGGGCCTTTTTGGAAGGCCTAAGGTCCCGCTCCCCGGCGCCTCCCCTTCCGGGGGTTCTGCGTTTGGCCCCCCTTCCCCGCCCGGAAGGGGAAACCGGGAAAGACTGGCTGGGCCTGGGCTTTGCGGAGGCCCTGAGCCGGGTACTGACCCGCACCGGAGCGGTTTGGGGAAAAGGGGAAGCCTGGGATCTGGGGGCCCCCTTCTGGCGGGCCTTCCTTAGGGGGGGCAGCCAGGGGGGAATCTGGATTATAGAAACTTATGCCGAAGCCCTGGGGCAAAACCGGGGAAGGGAATTTCTCGACCGATGGAACAGCTAAACCGGCGGCTTCTCTTCTTTCTCCTGGGGGGACTCCTGGGGAGCGCCCTTCTGCCGGGGCAGGTTCCCCCCAACCCCCCGGCGGCCCAGGAAATCACCGTGGACGCCCTGGCGGGGGAACTGGGGCTGCATTTTTCCTGGGACCCCTACCGGGAAACCGGCGTTCTCTCCTCCCCGGACCGGAGGGCGGCCTTTTCTCCGGGGGACCCCTTTCTGGTGGTGGATTCCCGGCAAATTCTGCCCCTTTCCTCTCCCCGCCGGGGGGCGGAGGGGATGATTTACTTTTCCCCCTCCGCCGCCGCCCGAATCCGGGCCCTCTTTAAGCCCCCGGCGTCCCCGTCCCCCCCCTTTCCCGGCGCGCCGACGGACTCCGCTGCCGCGGGACTGGCCTCGGCGGGGATCTTCCGGCCCGGTCCGGTAGCCGGGGCGGTTCGGCCGGCGGAGGGTCCCTCCATTGCGGCGGTGATTTTGGACCCCGGCCACGGCGGAAGGGACCCCGGAGCGGTGGGCAGCTTTACGATTGACGGCGTCCCCCGCCGGTTTAACGAAAAGGACTTCACCTTAGACCTGGCCCGGCGGCTGGCGGCGCTCCTCCGGCAAAATCACCCCGGCCGGCAGATCATCCTTACCCGGACGGAAGACCTCTACCTCACCCTGGAAGAACGGACCACCATTGCCAATTCGGTCGTCCTGGAGGAAAACGAGGCCATGATCTTTGTCTCCATCCACGCCAACGCTTCCCTCAACGGGTCCGCCTCGGGTTACGAGGTCTGGTACCTTCCCCAAAATTTCCGCCGGAACCTCCTGTCCCCCGGAGATATGAACGGGGTGGAGGATTCGGTGATTCCCATCCTCAACCACATGCTGGAAGAAGAATTTACCCGGGAGAGCATGTCCCTGGCCCGGTCGGTCAGTCAGGGACTGGAAACGGCCCTTGAAGGCCGCTCCCTGAACCGGGGCCTGAAGGAGGAATCCTGGTTTGTGGTCCGGAACGCCAAGATGCCTTCGATTCTTATCGAGGCGGGGTTCATCACCAACCAGGGGGAAGCCCTCAGGATGCAGGAGTCTGACTACTTGCAAGACATGGCCCAGGGGATTTATAATGGCATCAACGCGTTTATCCGGGATTTTGAATCCACCAAGGGCTATACGGAATGAAACATACGGTTCGACTAAATAAACCCGCCCTCCTCTGGGGGGGAATTCTTCTTCTTATCTTTGCCTTTTCCCTGGGGGCTTTTTTTCTTTCCGCTTACTCCCGGGTTTACCGGGTGTTTTTCTACCCGGCGCTTCACCAAACCTTTCCCCTCCAGGGGGAACGCCGCCTCCTTCCCCGACGCCGGGGGGGGGAGAACAATGCGGAGGAGTACCTCAGGGAATGGGTTCTGGGCCCCCAAAAAATCGACCATTTAAGGCTTTTTCCCGGGGGAACCCGGCTGATTAGCTGCCTTTTCCGGGAGGGGGTGCTGTACCTGAATTTTTCGGTGGAATTTCTCACCGGGCAGGACAGCGTTCCCCTGTCCCCGGGGGAAATTCTGGGGGAAACGGTCCGGGGAATTCGGTTTAACTTTCCCGAAGTCCGGGAATGTCTTTTTTTCGTGGACGGCGAGCCCCTGGGAGAGGAGGACTATTCCTAGGCAAGGGGGGGCGGAAAGGGGATTTTTTTATTAAAACCCTCTAAAAAAAAGAAAAATCGTTGACAAAAAATGGTCATTCCGTATAATTTATTCTAGGCAATTTATTGAAACAAAGGAGCAATAAATGAAACACTTCGGTATCCTTCTCTGCGTTACTCTGATGTTGTTCAGTTTTTCCTTATTCGCCGAAACGGCGGTGTTAATTGATTTTACCCAGTTAATTACCGACACCGATTTGGACGGGGACGGGCAGAACGACGAGAACCAAAGAACTTTAATTGATTTTGCCGATAAGGCGGGCACGAGCTTTACCGAGCAAGAAAAGCAATTCATGCGGACCTCTTTGGCCATACCTAACTGGGAAGTGGTACTGGCCTCTTCCGCCCGGAACATCACCAACCAAAGGTATTCCTACATCATGCAAGCGCCGGTCAGGGACAGCGCGTCCAATTATGGCGGCGATACGGTGATGGGCGTACGAATTCACTTCCCGGAAGACCCTTTTAACAGCTACGCCATCATTAAGCCCCCCTTCGAGATTCCCTCCTATCAGCCCTTAAACGACGAGGACATGTATGGGAGTATGTTTGACAACTTCGGGGTAGTGAAGAACGTCGGCTTCCTCCGGTCCCTTTCCATTACCACCCTGGGGCGGAATCATCCCCATGGTCTTGGGGTTATTGTTAAAGACCAGGACAACCGGGAAAGGATCATCTTTATCAGCTACCTGAATTTTGACGGGTGGAAAACCCTTACCTGGAACAACCCCGCCTACATCCCCGATGTTCGCAACCGGCAGTTACAGCGGGCGCCCCTGTATCCCAACAGCACCCCCAACATCAAACTCGTGGGCCTCATCGTGTATAAAGACGCCGCCCAGGTGGGGGGCGACTTTATCGGCTACTTCCGGGACCTCTCCATTACCTTCGACAAGGCCGTGGTGGATCTGGAAAGCGATATTGATGATGAGGCCCTGTGGGGCATCCTAGGCGCCAGGGAAGAATCCCGGAGAACCGCCGAGTATGAAAGGCTAGGCGGAATTCAGGTTCTTCGTTACCTTGAGCGGCAGCGGATGCACACCGAAGAGGCGTCGCCAACTAATTGAGAAGGATACTGTTTAAGATAGCGAGGTAGCTTCAAAATCGTTTTTTTGAAGCTGCCTCCGGCTGTTTCGGCAGTTCGCCTTTGACGTACTAGGGCTGCTTTGCGAAATATGCCATTTTCGGGGCCGTCATTTCAAAAATGACCTCTATCAAGTCAACACGTTCCCCTTTTTAGCGGGATAGGAACCCTCTTCGGGTGGTTTCTATCCTTTTTTTTCGCAGCGATCCAGAAATCAACCACGGACCCCGGGGAGAAAGTGATTAGTGGTTAGTGGTTAGCGAGAAGAAGAATAACCGCGAAGAAAGTGGTTAGTGATTAGTGGTTAGTGGTTAGCGAGAAGAAGAATAACCGCGAAGAAAGTGATTAGTGATTAGTGGTTAGTGGTTAATGGCAAGAGGAATAGGTTGGGAGGTCCATTGCCCCTCCCCGTGTGCTCCGTGCGCTCCGTGAGAAAAAAAGGCGGCTGTCCGTGGGGTCTGTGCTGTCCGCGGTCCTGTCCGTGGTTTATCTTACTCGGGGAGGTCCACCCTCCACCCTTCTTTCTCCCTCCTTCCCGGTTACTCCTCCCGGGTAAAGCGGTAACGGCAGCCCAGGGACAGCTCAAAAAGGTAATTTTGGGGAAACTGGGAAGGCAGCTTAAGGCTCACTTCGGAGTTGGCGGCGGAGTAATCGTCAAAGGTTCCAAAGGCAAAGACTCCGGAGAGGAGATCCGCCATAAGGGTGAAGGAAGGGGTAATGTCCCACTCCCCCCGGGTCTGCAAAATCAACGCGTTTAATTTTTGGCTTTGATTTTCCACCGGGCTTAAGGCCGTTTGGGTCCGGATATCCTTGATCTGCCGGTAGAAAAACCCCAGGGTAACCCGGTAGGGAATGTTTTTCTGGAAGATCTCCGTAACAAAACCGTAGTCCGTAACGGCGGTTTCCTGCTCCATCCCCCCGTCGGAGAGAAAGAGGGCGCTTTTTTCGGAAAATTCCAGCCGGAGGAGCACGTTGGGCAGGTGCAGTCCCAGGCTGAACCGGTTGTAGAACTGGCTGTAATCCCCGGGGTTCCGGAGACGGTTCCCCAGACTTCCCATAACTTCCCCCTGGGCGAGCAGCCGGCCGGGCCACTGGAGGGAAAAATCCGCCCTCACCCCGGGCTGCAGGCTGAGATCGTCGTTATTGAGAAAGCTATAAACCGGCCCGGCCCCCAGGGAAAAGAAATTGTCCCGGTAGGAAACCCCGGAATAGACCAGGTTCCCCAGGGCCGGGTCCCGCAGCAGCCCCAGGGTTAGATCGATCCCCGGCTCGATGGGCTGAACCAGGCGGACCTCGCCGCCCCAGTAGTAATCCTCCCCGGAAAACCGGGGCGAGGTGAGGGCCTGGGCCGGAAAGGCCATGTTTCCCCCCCGGAGGTAGGTTTCCACCTCCTCGGCGGAAGCGAAGGCAAGGGCAAAGAGAAAAAGGCCGGTAATGCGGAGGGCAGTCTTCATGGCATTCTCCTAAAAGCGGGCCTTAACGCCCACCGCCAGTTCCGCAAAGGGTTCGGCGGAGGACTTAAGAAGCCCAAAACGTAGTTTAAAATCCCAAAGCAGGCCGGCGGTTTGCAGGGCGCAGTAGGGGGTTATCCCAAGGCGGAAAAACTCATCCCCCCGCCCCGGATCGCCGGCCTTGGGATCCAGGCTGATGGTGGCGGCCAGACCCGCCGTGAAGGGCTGGGTTTCCGGGATGCCCAGGTGAAGGTCCAGGTTAATATCCAGAATCTCCCCCTCGTCGGTGTTGGGGGTTCCCTCCCCGGTAATCCGGTCATAATAGTAGCCCGGCCGGAGGAAAAGGGTGGGGGTAAAGAAAAGGTTTCCCAGTTTAAGCCGGGGTTCAATGAGGAAATAAAGCTGGGACAGATCAAAGGGCTGGGCCGGATCGTACCGGGGAACCCCTATCATGGTGAGAATCTCCCCCGCGGGGCTGGGGCGGTAGTAAAAGAGGATTCCCCCGGAATAAATCCCCATGGTGGACCGGGGGTAGGAGGCGGAGGCAAAAACCTCAAAGCGCAGCCGGTCCAGGTCCCAAAAGCCCCGGAGATAGGAGGTGAACTTGCCCTGGCCGCCGGCCCCCAGGTCCTGGGCGGTGGCAAAGACCAGCCGGGAGGATTCGCCCCCCCCGGGGCCGGAAAGGATAAAGCCGGTCCCCCGAATCTGGGAAATTCCCGAGTAATCCCGCCGGGGGGAAGCCTGGGCGGGAAAGCGGCTGGAAAAATCCGGGGTTCCCAGCTCTTCAAAAAAGCCGGCCCCGGTCCCCAAAAAGGCCCCCTCCCCGACAAAGTAGCCCAAATTAAAGGAAGAATTAAAAATTTCCCGGACTCCCAATTCCACATACTGAAATTTCAGGAGGTTCCAGACTCCGGGGGCCTGGCTGGAGGTGTCCGTCAGTTCCAGGGCGTCGGAGTTAAGTTTGAACCGGAGAAGGGCGAAAACCTTGTAGCCCCCCTCCAGTTCCAGGGAAAAGTCTCCCCTGGTTTTAAGGGTAAGCCCATTCCCGGTCCAGCCCCCCCGGGTTTGCAGGTCCAGGCTGGAAACCCGGAGTTCCCCCCCAAAGAGGGGGGTCAGGAAAAGGAGGCTGAACCCGGCCCAAAGAACCCTCCGGGCCAGGGGCTTTAAAAAGAGGCGGAAACCGGACTTGTTCATCACTGAAACCCTCTCCCTATCTTTTGTGCTGCCCCCGGACGGTCCCAATCCGGTCCGAATAAGGGGGGGAACCTGAAAAAAGTTTTTCAAGTTCCTGGGAAAAAGGCTTTGCCAGCCTTCAAAAATGAATTATACTACAACAAAGTGGATTGTGCTACTAATAGAGCAGGGGGGAAAGGGCCGCCCCCGGAAAGAGAATTTTTTCCTCCGGGTCCCTTTAAAATAACGGTTTTTGAAGGGACCTTATCCCTGACGGCTTGACGGAATTCTATTTTTATATGAAGATTTAAGGCGAAAGAGAGACAGTATGAGCGATTATCTGGATCCCAACAACGAAGAGCTCCTTAAAGATTTCTTTATGGAAGCCGAAACCCAGGTGGATACCCTGGAACAAAATATCCTCACCCTGGAGAATGACCCCGCCAACCACGAGGCCATTGATGAGATATTCCGGGCGGCCCATACCCTCAAGGGGGCCTCCGCTACGGTCCAGATGAACGAGTTGACCACCTTCACCCACCTCTGCGAGGACGTGCTGGACGATATTCGTTCCGGCAAGATCTCCGCCGGGGAGGACGTGGTGGACGCCCTCCTCTCCGCCATTGACGTGATCAAATCCATGTTAGCCGCCCGAAGCAGCGGCGGCATTTACGAAGAGGACATTTCGGCCCTCAGCGCCACCCTCCGGAGCTTTCTCAGCGGAGGCAAGGGCCAGGCGCCCCCGTCTCCCCCCCCCGCTGCGGCGGCGGTTAAGCCCCCGGCCCCGGCCCCGGCTGCCAAGGTCCCGCCCCCCCCGCCAAAAAGCGGCCTTTCGGAGTACGACCTTCTGGAACTGCTGGAGGCCATAGGGAAGGATCAAAAACTGGTCTTCCTGGAGGTCTCTTTCAACCAGGACAACCCCATGAACACCGTGGGGGGCATCCAGGTTTTTGCCGCCCTCAAGTCCCTGGGCAACATCCTGATGACTAACCCGGATTTTGATTCCCTCTACGAGGATGTCTATTACCCGGTGGTTAAGTATTTCCTGGGCACCGCCGCCTCCCGGGAGGAGATAACCAAGGCTCTGGAGCTTCCGGATACCGTTACCGGTTTTGAATTCTCAATTTTAGAAGAACCGGCGGACGCTCCCTCCCCGGCCCCGGCGGCTAAACCTTCGGCCCCTTCCCCGGCCCCGGCCCCGGCGGCCAAACCTCAAGCCCCCTCCCCGGCCCCGGCCAACCCTCCGGCCCCCTCCGAAGGGCCCTCCCCGGAAACGCCCCCGGCCAAGGCGCCGCCCCATAAGGACTCCGGGGACGACGAAAAGGCCGGGGACGGCAAAAAAAACCTTTCCGGGTCCATCCTCCGGGTGGATGCCATTAAGATAGACAATCTCCTTAACCTGGTAAGTGAAACGGTAATCACCAAGGCCGCCTTCAACCAGATAAGCGCCCTTTTCGGGGACTTAATGATGGATTTTCAAACCCACGCGTCCCAGCAGAAGGATCGGATCAACAGCCTCCTGGCCCTGGTTTCCGAGCGGAGCGGGGCCTCCCTGGAAGGGGGCCTTAGGGAAAAAATCCAACGGGAAATTTCCCTCATCAACGGCGAGCTGGGCAGCCAGTTGGACGGCTTTTACAGCCGCCTTAAAAATACCATCGTCCGCTTCCGCAGCACCTCCCAAAGCCTCTCCCGGACCACCGGGGAGCTTCAGGAGGGGGTTATGCAGATCCGCATGGTTCCCATTTCCCAGATCTTCAGCCGGTTCCCCCGGCTTGTCCGGGACATTTCCAAGGGGCTTAACAAAAAGATTGTCCTGCAGATTGAAGGGGAGGAGACGGAACTGGACAAATCGGTCATTGACGACCTCCTGGACCCCCTGATTCACTGCGTCCGGAATTCCGCGGACCACGGCATTGAATCCCCGGAAGAGCGGCTTGAGAAAAACAAGCCCGCGGAGGGAACCATCCTCCTCAAGGCCTCCAACGAAGGCAACATGATCATCATCGACATCATAGACGACGGCGCGGGGATCGATGTCGAGGCGGTCCGGGAAAAGGCCATTGACCGGGGGGTCATCCATCCCTCCAAAAAACTTTCGGACCTGGAGGCCTTTAACCTTATCTTTGAACCGGGTTTTTCCACCGCCAAGGTGATTACCAATATCTCCGGCCGGGGGGTTGGGCTGGATGTGGTGAAAAAGCAAATTGAAAAACTCAACGGCAGCGTAACGGTATGGTCCGAGATGGGGCAGGGCACCCGGTTTACCATCAAACTGCCCTTAACCCTGGCCATTATCCAGGGCCTTTTGGTCCGGGTGGGCCAGGAGATCTATGCTATTCCCATTACCTCGGTTATGGACAGCCACAGGATCAAAAACGAAGACATAAAAAAGATCGACAACTACGAGGTGTTTAACGTCAGGGACGAGGCGGTTTCCCTTTTAAGGCTCTCCCGGCTCTTTAAGATTCCCTCCGACCCGTCCCGGGATTACCACTATGTGGTCCTGGTGGGAACCGAGGACAAAAAGATGGGCCTCATGGTGGACGCCCTCATAGGCGAGGAGGACGTGGTGATGAAGCCCCTCAAGGACAAATACACCAACTCTCCGGGGATTGCCGGGGCCACCATCCTGGGGGACGGAACGGTTTCCCTCATCATGGACATAAGTCAGCTTCTGGAACTAGGTTTTAGGGAAGAGATGGCGGAACGGCGGCGGCTTGTCGCTTCGATCCTGTAATAAACGAGGAGATTTAGCTTCATATGAGCACAATGACCGAAAATCTGCCCTTCAGTCTGTCCGATGATGAGGCGGATTTTGAATTTGAGGATCACCGGAAAGAGCAGCTTGATCTCCTGGATTTTAAAATGGTTACCTTTACCCTGGGGGGCAAGGACTACGGGATTGACATTATCAAGATTAAAGAGATAAGCAAGGCCAACCGCTTTACCTATGTGCCCAACGCGGCCCCCTATGTCCGGGGGGTTTACAATCTCCGGGGGGACATTATTTCCATCATCGATCTCAGGACCATGTTCAATATCCCGGTGGTCAAAAAGAGCCAGGCCGCCGTTTCCAGCCTCAGCATCGCCGGAGAGGAGGGGGGGGCCAACGAGGAGATGCTCATCCTCAGGCTGGAGCACAATACCCTGGGGGTTATTGTGGATTCCATTGATAAGGTGGTGGGCGCCTCTTCTAAAAACATCCAGCCCCCCCATCCCATTTTCGGCGATATTAATATTCAATTTATCCACGGCATCGTGGAAAGCGATAAACGGCTCTACATCATTCTGGATGTGGAAAAGATCTTCTCCCAAAACGTTCCGGAGCAGGAGAGTCGTCCCCGGCCGGCGGTTCCGGCCCCCGGAGAGGCGGCCCTTTCCGAAAACAGCCTGGAGTTTACCTTTACCGTGGACGCGCTGGCCGCCCTGGGGCAGTTTTACGTGTCCGCCTTAAACCAGGATTGGGTAAAAATCCGGCTAACCGAGTGGATGAAGCGCCGGAAGCTCCAGGGGGAGGACTTCCAGTTTAAAAATTCCGCCGAGGCGGAGGAGTTTCTCCGGGGCTTTTACTCCCCCGGTACCGGGGCTTTCTGGAACGATGACCTTATCAACAGCTTAAAGGCCCTGCTCCCCGGTACCTCCGCCCCGGGGGTTAACGTGTGGAACATAGGCTGCGGCGCCGGTTTTGAGACCTACTC
>JAISRN010000210.1 GCA_031273605.1 Spirochaetales bacterium
TGTTTTTGTGAAAAACGCCACCGAGGGCCTCAACCTGCTGGCCCTGGGGCTGTTTCAGGAAACGGCCCTGAAAACCTCCCCGGCCCTCCCGGAGGGGGGAGGCAAGGCGGCCCTGCCCCTTTCGGAACATCACTCTAACTTTTTGCCCTGGATACGGGCCGCCGAAAAAGCCGGGGGAAAAGCCGAAATTCTGGACCCCGGGGAAGCCGGCCTGCCCGCCCCCGGGGAGATCGAAGCCAAAATTTGGCCGTGGGTCCGGGTAGCGGCCTTTGCCCTGGTTTCCCACGTGCTGGGGGCCCGGCTTCCCGTGGAGGCCCTGATCCGCCGGGCCAGGAGCTTTAAGGCCCTGACGGTTTTAGACTGCGCCCAGGGGGCGGCCCACATCCCCGTTAATGTTAAGGAGTTAGGGGTAGATTTTGCCGTGTTTTCCGGGCATAAGCTCTACGGCCCCCTGGGCTCCGGCTTTTTGTACGGCCGGCGGGAACTTTTGGAAACCCTGCCCCCGGTTTTTTGGGGGGGCAATATGACGGAGGGCTTCGGAAAGGAGGCTTTTCCGGAAACCTCCGGGGGCGGCCTCGAAGCGCTCCCCCCGCCGGCCCGGTTTGAAGCGGGCACCCAGGATACCGCCGCCGCGGTGGGGCTGGCCGAGGGGCTCCGCTTTTTGGCCGGCTTTGGCTGGGACCGGCTGCGGGACCGGGAAGGGCGGCTTATGGAGGAGCTTTTTGAGGGAATGGCGGGGATTCCCGGCCTTAGGATCATCGGTTCTCCCCGGCCGGAGGAGCACCTGGGGGTGGTTTCCTGGACCCTGGAGGGGGTTCATCCCCACGACCTGGCAAGTTTTCTGGATCAGCGGGGAATCTGCATTAGGGCGGGACACCACTGCGCCCCCCACTTTCTGCGGCATTTTAACCTTACCGCGGCCTGCCGGGTCAGTTTGGGTTTGTACAACACCCGCCGGGACATTGCCCGGCTGATTAAGGCCCTCAGAGAGGGGGCCGCCGCCCTTTCCCCAAAATCCTCCCCGGCGGAGGCAATAGGATAGTATGAGCGCCCTGTACGATCCGGTTATCCTTTTTCACGCCCGCTCGGAGAAAAACCGGGGGGAAGTGGAGGAACCCCGTCTCAGGGGGAGGGGCTTTAACCCCGCCTGCGGGGATGAAATTTTTCTTAGCCTGAGAATTGAAGGGGAAAGAATTAGCCACGGGGCCTGGACCGGAGAGGGCTGCGCGGTTTGTTTAGCTTCGGCTTCCCTGGCGGTTGAAGGGGTCCGGGGGCTGGACCGGCAGGAGGCCCTGGATAAGATTAGGGCCTTTTACCGGTTTGTGGGGGACGAAACTAATTCCCCCGGCCCGGATTTGGACCCGGCGGCCTGGTCCTGGGGGGAGGCGGCGGCCCTCAAACCGGCTTTCCGGCTTCCCGGCAGGAAGGACTGCGTTTTGCTGGCCTGGCGGACCCTGGAAGGGCTGATTGCCGGACCCGCCGCCGAAACCGGACCTGCCCAGGCGGGGGACTAGCCCATGCATCAGATTCAGTGGTTCCCCGGACACATGCGAAAATCCCTCCGCCTGCTGGAGGAAGCCGCCGGCAAAGCCGATGTGGTGATTGAAATGGCCGAGGCCCGGGCCCCGGAAGCCAGCCGCAATCCCCTTATCGAAGAGATTATCCGGAGCAAAAAAAAGCCCCGGCTGCTCCTCCTTGCCAAGGCGGACCTGGCAGACCCGGAAATTACCAACCGGTGGCTAAAATGGTACCGGGAAAGGGGAACCCCGGCGCTGACCCTGGAATCTCCCCGGCCCGGGGAGGCCGGCCGGGTTGCCGCGGCCGCCAAGGGAGCGGTTTCTTTTGTGCGGGGAGGGGGGGCGCCCATCCGGCGGCTTAAAGTTCTTATTGCCGGGATTCCCAACGTGGGCAAATCCACCCTGCTTAACCTTTTGGCCGGGCGGGTTAAGGCCAAAACCGGCAACACCCCGGGGCTTACCCGGGAGTTGCAAACCCTGCGGGTTGAAAAGAAGGGCGCCGGGACCGGAACCTTTACCCAGGCGGGGGAACTGCTCTTGTTCGATACCCCCGGAGTCCTCTGGCCCCGGTTTGAAGACCCCGCCGCCGCCCTCCGCCTGGCCTGGCTGGGGGCCATTAAGGACAGCATCCTTCCCCTGGAAGAAACCGCCCGGGGGGCCGCGGCCTTTTTAATGGAAGCCCACCCCCAGGCTTTAAACCAGCGTTACCGGATTTCTATCCCGGATTTCCCCGAGGGCGGCCCCTCTCCCGACGGCCTGGTGGAAGAGATTGGCCGCCGCCGGGGCTGCCTGGTAAAGGGGGGCGGGGTGGACGGCCAAAAGGCGGCGGGGGTTTTGATTCAGGACCTCCGTTCCGGGCGGCTTGGGCGGATTTCCTTTGAGAGCCCCCCATGACCGGCAGAGCCCTTCCCGCCGGCCCGGTTTTTTTTATCATCCTGGCCTCCCTGTCCTTTGCCTGCATGGGCCTGGCGGTGAAGGGAGCGGCGGAGCTGACGGTTTTTCAGACCACCCTTTTCCGCAGCCTGGTGAACCTGGGGATAATTTTGGTTCCCATGATTAAAAAAGCCGCGGGGGGACCGGGGGCGGAGCTTTTTTGGGGACGCCGGGGAAACCGGCGTTTTCTGATGCTCCGGGCCGTCTGCGGCCTTTTAGGGGTGGGGGCCCTCTTTTATGCCCTTCCCCGGATGCCCATTGGGGATTCTTCGGCCCTTTCCCGGCTTCATCCCTTTTTTATCACCCTTTTGGCGGCCCTCTTCCTTAAAGAAAAAATCACCCCTCCCCGGATTTTGGCCCTGATCATAGGCTTTGCCGGGGCCCTTTTTATCCTGAAGCCCCGGTTTGATTTTTCCCTCCTGCCGGGGCTTCTCTGCTTTTCCGCCTCCCTCTGGACCGCCGGGGCCTACACGGCCCTTCACTGTTTGGGGGGCCGGGAAGCCCCGGAAACCCCGGTTTTCTGGTTTGCCGGTTTAACGATTCTCGTTACCCTGATTCCCGCCCTGGCGTTTTGGGTTTCCCCAAGCCCTGCCGGGTGGGCCTGCCTGCTGGCCGCCGGGGGCTTTGCGGCCCTTAGCCAGTTCTGCATTACCCGGGCCTACCAGGGGGCGCCGGCGGGGGCCATTTCGGTTTTTGAATACACCCACATTCTCTTTTCCCTTTTGCTGGGCTGGTTTCTTTTAGGGGAAACCCCGGACCTTTGGTCCCTTTTGGGCAGCCTGATGATTATTGGGATGGGGGTTTTTCTGTTTTTGCAAGGCCGCCGCCCCTAGGCCGGACCCGGAGGAAGATTAACCACGGACCTCACCGACCTCACGGACAGGAACACGGACGGAAAAAAGTGGTTAGTGGTTAGTGGCAAGTGATAAGCAAGAAGAAAGAGGTCCAGGGGGACCAAGAGAAGAATTTTCATCACAAGGCCCGAAGGCGCACAAAGGGAAGACTGAAAATGGGTTATCTAAGTCTTGTGGTTTAGCATCTTCGGATCGGGGTATGGCCTCGGCCAGTACAAAAAATTTCCTCTCCAACGAAAATGCCCCGACCGCCCTGCGGCGGGGTTCTTCATTTTGATTTTTCAAAATAATTAACAAAATTTAAACTGGAAAAATGATTGTCCTGCGTCCATAAAACGCAGTTATATTTTAAATTTGTTGCATAAATAATACTATCAGCCATAGGCAATTTAAATTCTATGCTTAATTTTGCCGCCGATAGTGATAATTCATCATTCAGGTTGACAATTTTACCCTGCTTCATGTGCGCGATACAGAATAATGCATCATCTTCAGTGGTTTCTAACAGCAATTTTTTAAATACTTCGTATAAAGTAATGGATGGAATTATTAAATCAGTTGTATTTTCAATTGGTTTTGATATAATATTTCCGGCATTTGTTCCCGCAAAATATTCCAGCCAAAATGAAGAATCGATAATATTCATATTCTATCTTCATCCCTTATTATATTTGTATCTATGCCTTTAAGGACGCCTTTTAATTTTTTTATGGGTTTTATCGGAATTAATTCAATTCTGTTAGAATATGGAATTACTTCAAAAGAAGCGCCTGCTTTTAACCCAATGGTTTCCCTGACTTCTTTGGGTATAACAACCTGGTATTTACTGGAAAGGAC
>JAISRN010000008.1 GCA_031273605.1 Spirochaetales bacterium
TTTGCCAGTTGAACTTCAATATTAATTTTCCGGTTATCCTGTGTTTGGGCTCTCACGTCCAGGATGCTTTTTTTGGCGCCGATGATGTCCGGGGGCAGGGTAGTATTTTCGATAATTTCGATTTCGGAGAGGGGTTTTCGGCCGGTGTTGGCGAGGAGGGCGTTGAGGAGCGCCTTTAGCTGGGGCTCGCAGCCCCTTTCGCCCAGCATTTTTTGGAAAAGGAAATCAAGCCAGTTCCAAAATCGGTTATTTTGAAACTGGCTCCGGCATTTCTCAGGCTAAAGCCTTGCGAAACGTGCCATTTTCAGAGGTTGCAGTTCCAAAATCTGACATTTTGGAACTGCCCCAATAGGGGGTTTAATCGTTGTTTCATAAGTAGGCTCCTTTCCCTTATAAGACCTAGGGAAGGGGCTTTTTGCTTCGCCATTGCTAAAAAATCTGTCTGATACCGCAGGAAAGAGGAATCGCGAAAAGAAGGTGGAAGGTGGACTTCCCGGCCTATTCCTCTTGCCACTAACCGCTTTTTTTGTCCGTGAATCCTGTCTGTGAGGTCCGTGTGGTCCGTGGTTATTCTTCTTCTCGCTAACCACTAACCACTAACCACTTTTTTCCGTCCGTGGTTTAATCCCCAGGGCTTGGTTTACTCCTCCGGGAGGATGCCGCTGCGAAGGGCGATGGCGTCCTCAAGGGTGATAACCAGCTTTTCGGAAAGGATTCGGGGCCAGTTTGGCAAAAGCTCCCGGCCGGGCTCCTCGTATTTAACCAGAATCGCCTTAAAAAGGCTTAAGGAGTGGTCAAGGTCGCCTTTTTTCTTGTAAATCAGGGCCATTTCAAACTCCGCTTCCACCCCCCGGACGGCGTCTTCGGGGAAGCGTTCCAAAAAGGCGTTGTAGTAAAAAAGCGCGGTATTGTAACGCTGGCGGGCCGTTTCGGTTTGGCCCCTTTGGAAGTACTCAATGGGGCTTAGGTCGTCCGGAATGGATTGGGGAACCGTTTCGCAGCCCGTGAGGAGACAAAAAGCTATTAAAACCGCCGCTAAGGCCCTTAGCGGGGCTTTTAGTATGTCTTGAATAAACGTAAAGGACCTCCTTGGCGTCCTAGCCTGAATAAACTTCGTCCTTAATGGGAAGGTTCTTTTTAAGATCCCGGATAAATTCCTTGGGATCCCCCATGGGGATGTAATCGCTGCAGGAATCCAAACTTCGCCGGGCCACGGTAAAGTACTTGTAGATCTTTTCCTCTCCCAGCTTTTTCCGCCATTTCCCGGCATCGCAGCGAACCCTTAGGTAGTACTGCCCGCCCCTGCCGGCGGAACTTTTAACCAGGATGCAGTGTTCGCAGTTGGCGCAGTAGATCTTATTGTCGGTGTCGACTTCCCAGTCTTGACCGGTCTCGTCATCCTGTTCCGTAAAAGCATCTCCCATAATTATACCCCCATTTTAGATAAAAAGATATTACCATCATCGGCTTTTTTGAGTCAAGCCTTAGAAAGGGGTTTATCAAAAGACCGTGGAGCCAATCCCAAACCCGTAGACAAAGCCCTTTTTTTGCAGGAAGATGGGTTTTTAAGACATCCCGGAAAAAGGCGGCAGGCATGAAGAAACTCCTCACCACCCGGATCGAAGACCTTTTGATCCCGGTTCTCAAGACTATTTCTCCCGGCGGGGCGGAAGGAGGGCGGCCCCAGGTTCAGTTTACCAGGGACCACCGCCTGGGGGACCTTCAAACCAACGCGGCCATGACCCAGGCCAAGGCCCTGGGGAAAAACCCCCGGGAGCTGGCGGCCCAAATCATAGAGGCCCTGGGACCGGGAGGCCGTTTTCCCGCCCCCCTGGAAAGCGCGGAGGCCGCCGGGCCGGGGTTCATTAATTTCCGGCTGACCCCTCAGGCGGCTTTAGAGCTTCTGGCCGGGGCGGTTGAGGAGGGGGACGGAAGGGAGGGGCCGGTGATTCTCATCGACTACTCTTCCCCCAACATTGCCAAGCGGATGCACATTGGCCACCTGCGCAGCACCATCCTGGGGGATTCCCTTAAGCGGATCTTCCGTTACCTGGGGTTCCGGGTGATCGGGGACAACCACCTGGGGGACTGGGGAACCCAATTCGGCAAACTGATAACGGCCTACCGGCTTTGGCTGGATGAGGGGGCCTACCGGGAAAACCCCATTGAAGAGCTGGAACGGCTTTACGTTAAGTTTGAAAAGGAAAGCGGGAAGTCCGAAGGGCTTTTAGAGGAAGCCCGGCGGGAGCTAAAGAAACTTCAGGATGGGGACCCGGAAAACCGGGCCCTCTGGAAACAGTACGTCGATCTTTCCCTGGAGGAGTACGACAAAATTTACCGCCGCCTGGGGGTGAGCTTTGACACCTGCCGGGGAGAATCCTACTACCACGACCGGATGAGCGGGGTGGTTAAGGAGCTGACCGAAAAGGGGCTGGCCCGGCAGAGCGAGGGGGCCCTGGTGGTTTTTTTTGATGATGAAAAACTTCATCCCTGCCTGGTCCAAAAAAACGACGGGGCCTACCTCTACGCCACCAGCGATCTGGCCTGCCTTCAAAGCCGGGAGGAGGAGTACGCCCCGGAGAGGATCATCTACGTTACCGATGACCGGCAGATTCCCCACTTTCAACAGGTTTTTCGAATCGCCGCCCTCCTGGGCTGGAAGGGCAGGCCGGTTCATGTTCCCTTTGGGGTGATGAAATTTATGGAAGGCCACTTTTCCAGCCGCCTGGGAAACGTGATCTACCTTTCCCGGCTTTTGGACGAGGCGGAAAAGCGGGCCTATCAAATCGTGGACGAAAAGAACCCCGCCTTAGGGGAGGATGAAAAAAAAGAGGTGGCCCGGGCGGTGGGCCTGGGGGCGGTTAAGTACTTTGACCTTTCCCAAAACCGGAGCTCGGACATTATTTTTGACTGGGACAAGGTTCTCAGTTTTGACGGAAACACCGCCCCGTATCTCCAGTACGTTTACGCCCGGATTGCCTCCCTGCTCCGCAAAGCGGGGGATGGGCCCGAAAATCCGCCGACGGTTCCCCCGGAGGGGCCGGAGGAGGGGGAAAAAAAGCTCATTCATCTCATGCTGCAATTCCCCCAGGCGGTTTTTCAGGGGGCGGAGAGTTACCGTCCCAACCTGATAAGCGATTATCTTTTTGATCTCAGCCAGGCCTTTAATTATTTTTATAATGCCTTTCCCATTCTCAAGGCCCTGGGGGAACAGCGGGACTTCCGGCTCTTTCTCTGCCGGCAGACGGGGCGGATCATTAAAACCGGCCTGAACCTTTTGGGCATCGAAACCCTTGAGCGGATGTGAGGCCCGGCGGTTATAGGGATTGGGTTTCCCTTATAGGGTTGCCGCTAACTCCCGGCGTATTAATTCGCCGATGATCTCCGCAGGGGTTTTGTGCCATGTTTGTCTCCTCTTTACTATACTATGCCCTGTCAGTTATGGCAAGAAAAACAGCGGACTTCCCCTGGGAGAAGTCCGCTTGACCCGTTACAAATGAAGAATTCCCACTGCGAAGGCGCACAAAGGTAAAGGGAGCCCCCGGGGCCGTTTATTTTGCGGCGTTCATGTGAAGGAGCAGGTCAACCACCTTGTTGGAGTAACCCCACTCGTTATCGTACCAGGAAACCAGCTTAAAAAAGCGTTTTTCCCCGGGGAGGTTGTTCTGAAGGGTGGCCAGGCTGTCGTAAATGGAGGTGTGGGCATTGTGAATAATGTCGGTGGAAACAATGTCGTCCTTCTGATACTCCAGCACCCCCTTTAGGTAGGTTTCGGAGGCCTTCTTTAAGGCTTTGTCAATCTCCTCAAGGCTGGTGTCCTTTTCGGTTCGGAAGGTGAGGTCGATCACCGAGCCTGTGGGGGTGGGAACCCGGAAGCTCATGCCGGTCAGTTTGCCCTTGGTTTCCGGCAGCACCTCGCCCACCGCCTTGGCGGCGCCGGTACTGGAGGGAATGATGTTGATCGCCGCGGCCCGGCCGCCCCGGCGGTCCTTTTTGGAGGGGCCGTCCACGGTTTTCTGGGTGGCGGTGTAGGAATGGATGGTGGTCATCAGGCCGGTCTCAATGCCGAACCCCTCTTTTAAGAGCACATAAACCACCGGCGCCAGGCAGTTGGTGGTACAGCTGGCATTAGAAACCACGTGATCCGAGGCGGGGTTGTACTTTTCGTTGTTGACCCCCATAACAAAGGTAGAAATCTTTTTTTCCTTGCCCTTGGCCGGAGCGGAGATGATAACCTTTTTAGCCCCGGCCTCCAGATGACCAAAGGCGTTGTCCCCGGTAAAAATACCGGTGCACTCGATGACATACTCCACCCCCAGCTTGGCCCAGGGCAGATTTTTCAGCTCCTTTTCAGCGGCCACGCAGAGAATCTCATGGCCGTTAACCACCAGAACATCATCCTCCGCCACGGAGGGAGCGCTTTTTTTGGTGGAAATATCGGCTTTCATCCGGCCCTGGGTGGAATCGTACTTGAGCTGGTAGGCAAAGTAATCCGCATCGGTAGAAATGTCGGTTACCGCAACCACGTCAATGGTTTTTCCCAAGAGGCCCTGATCGACTATGGCCTGAAAGACCAGGCGGCCAATCCGGCCAAACCCGTTAATAGCAATTTTCACAACATACCCCCTAATTGATAATCTTGTATCTAATATAATAAGGATAAAAGGAAAAATAGTCAATTGACCGATCAGTCCAGGGGAAGAAGGGAAATAAGCTCCTCCCGGGTTTGGACCTTGAGAAGGGCCTCCCGCCGGGCTTCGTTGTCCAAAAAGGCAGAGAGGCGGGACAGGGCCTGGTTGTACCCTTCGTTTTGCTCCGTGCCGGCCAAAATCATGGCGATGATCCGTACCGGAACATCATCAATGGCGGGGTAGTCCCTAACGGGGGTCCGGCAAAGCCCAAAGGCCATAAAAACCCCGGAGACCCTCTCAAGCCGGCAATGGGGAACCCCTATGCCGAAACCAATCCCGGTACTCATGATTTTTTCCCTTTCAAAAACCGCCCCGCCGATCTCCCGGCGATCCGGAATTCCGGGAATTCCTGAGAAAAAGTCAATCATCCGGTTAAGGCTTTGTTTTTTATCCGGGGTTTCCAAAAGGCCAACCCGGCCGGGGGTCAAGAAAGGCGCCAGGGTGAGGCATTTCTTTTCGCTGCTTATCATAAAAGCTCTGTCTGCTCTGTTCGGGACTGCACTTGTCCCTGTTGTCCGAATCTTGTATACTGGTACGGCATCTTGGCACAAAACCGGGATAATTTCAAGAGGCCCTATAGCTCAATGGATAGAGCCCTGGCCTTCTAAGCCAGCCATGAAGGTTCGATTCCTTCTGGGGTCAATTTGTCGCACATCGGGAAGGGGGGATTCGAACCCCCGATATTCTGGCCCCAAACCAGACGGATTAGCCACTATCCCACTTCCCGCCTAGGGGATTATAGACAAGACCTCTCGAATAAGCAAGGCGTCCCGGAAAGATAACCACGGACAGGACCACGGACCCCACGGAAAGCACGGACTTTTTGCTCAAATTCCCCTCTTTCGTCCGTGGGGTCGACTTTTTCCCTCTTTGGGGGAAAAGTGTGGTCCGTGGTTAAATTTAAAATTCTCCGGCTTTAATGGGCGGAAACCAATCTTAACCACTCCCCGGCCATGCCTTCAAAAATGGGCCTCCGGGGGCGGTCCACCGGAAGGAGATCGTGGAAGTTCTCCGCCCTGAGCCCCGTTTCTTCTTTAAGTTTTTCCTGCATCTCCTCGCAGCGCTCCTCAAAGCTCCGGTAATTTTCCAAAAGCCAGGGCATAAGGGGGCGGCGCAGATGGGGCCGGGCGCTTAAAAGCCGGGGGGTAATGAAGCCTAAAAAATAATCCACCGCCTGGTCCGGGGGCTGCTGAAGGAGGTAAGTCCCCGTTTCGTTGATCAGGAGATCCTCGTCCCTGGCGGTGTTGTAGCCCCGGTAGGAGAGAAAGTTTTCCCAAAACAGCTTTTCCTCGGCGGTAAGGGAAAGGTAAAACCCCCTAAAGGTTTCCCTAAGCTCCGGCTGGGTAAAGTAGAGGCCGTGGATGGCTTCGTGAATCATAAAAATGTAACGCTGTTCGTAAAAGGTTTCCAGGGAAACGCCGATGAGGGCCCCCTCCCCCGGAAGGATGGCGTCCCCGCCGGGCCGGGAGAGAACCCCGTTCTCCAAAAGAATCCGCCGGAGCCTCTCCTCGTCCCCATTGAGGGGAAAATTCTGTTCCTGGGCCAACTGAAAAAACCGGGCCAGGTCTTCCGCCCGGTAGTCGTGGGCGTTCCAGTCGCTCAGGTTTTGAATCTGGGCATCCGAAGCCAGGGTTCCCGCAAAGCCTTCTTTTTCGACAAAGAAGGCCAGGCGCTTTAAAAACCGGGACTGAACCCCGTAGTTGGCGGAAACCAGGAAAAGAATGGCCGGGCCTTCCCCGGGATGGTTCCAGCGGAAAATTTCAAAATCCCGGTGGCGCCAGAGGGACCGGGGATAGTGAAGGATGGTTCCGGTGTCCGCCCTCAGGGGAACCGGGGTTTCGTTTCCGGGGGAAGGCCGGTGTTCCCGAAGTTCCGCCCCCCAGAGAACCAGGGCTTCGCCGGCCTCCAGGCGAATCCGGGCGGCGGGGGACTCTCCGGGGCTTTGCAGAAAAACCAGCCGCCGGCCGGCCCCGGTTTTGGGAAAAAGGTCAAAGGCCCGCTCCTCCCCCGATGCATCGGTAACCACCGCCCGGCCGGGTTCCGTCCCCCCGGCATAGCCGTAAAAGAGGGAGATCTCCCGGTGAAGCAGGGGGGGGGAGAAAAAATCCCCCCGGGTATCAAAGCTCACCTCCCAAGCCCCCCCGGGGTCCCGGGAAAAACGGAGGCCCTCGATCCGGCTTTCCCCGGAAACCAGGGCCCTGGGGGCCTCCCGGCGAAGTTCGATCCGGGGGGGGGACTCCGGGGCCGTCGGAGGCAAACCGCCGGGGGGAAAGTAAAAGAAAACCCCTCCCCCGTCCCCGGCGCTGAGAATCAGAAAGGCTATGGTCCCGGTTAGGCCGGGGTCCTCCCCTCCGGGAAAAACCCAGCCCCGGGAAGGGGTGTGTACCCCAAAGGTTCCCCCGGGGGCAGGGAGGGACAGGGTTAGGACCAGGTCTTCCTCCCGGCCGTCCGGAAGGGGAAAGTAGCTCCCCCCTTCTAAAGACCAGGTTTCCGGCAGGCCCGGGGGCGGCGGAGCGGGAAGGAGGGTCTGTTCCCCCCCGGCATAGGCCAAAACCGCTTCCGCCGGGGCGGTGGTTCCGGCGGCGGCGGGAAGGCAGCCCCCAAAGAGGCTTCCGGGGAGGAGGCAGAGGAAAAGGAGCCGGCCCAGGGTTCCTTTCATCCTAATGGGGCCTAGGCCGGGGGAGGGGCGTTCTTTCATTCTCATTCTTTCATTCTAGGGTTAATAAGCTCTTTGTGAGGACCGCGGCTATCCCGCTTTTCCGGGGAGGGTCAAATTCCGGGTCCAGGGCGATGAGGCAGGCAAACTGGCCTTTAAAGCTCTCCGGGAGAAGTTCCAGGGCGTAGAGCTTTTCCTCCAGCCGCCGGCCGGAAGGTTCAAACCGGCGGTTCACCGCAAAAAGAAAGGCGCAGACCGTATTGATGTAGGCCGACAGGGAGCGCAGGTAGAATAAAACATCCTGAACCACCGCGGAGGCCGCCAGGTCCATGGCAAGGTGTTCCAGGTTGGCTTTGTGCCGGGTGATGAGGGGGGTCCAAAAAGCCTCCCCCAGACGCTCCAGGCGGTTCCGGGCTTCCTCAAGCCACCCTGAACGGCTGTAGAGAAGGGTGTTGCGCTGCAGCCGGTAAAAAGGATAGGTGCCGGTTTCGGTGTAAACCCCCTGGGGCGACAGGGCCTGATCCAGAAGCCCCTCCACGGCGTCGAGATTCTTGTATTCCAGCCGGATAGGAACCCCTTCCAGCAAAAAGCGGTCTTTGGTGCCCCTCAGGTTGCTTTCAAAAATCGGGGGATTGTGGAGGATGGTTTCCCGGTCCTCCTCCTCCGGAAGGGGGTTCCGGTGATAGACATCGGCGCTTATGAAGAAGTAGGGGCTGTAAAGGTCCTCATCAATGATCTCCGCCAGGGTAATGGAATCCACCTGGTCCAGCGCCGAAAGCTGGTCCGAAAGTTTCCGGCATAGGTCTTTTATCTTTTGCTTCATATCCTCCGCCTTCCTACTATGATAGCTAAAAGGCGGCAATAATCAATCCCCCTTGCCTTTGCCGGGGTTCTGTGTCAAAAAGAAAGGGAAATGACAACCAAGCCGCCCCTCGCCCTGTCCTTTTGGGCCCTCCTGCCGCCGGGAAACATCCAAGCCGCCCTGACGGCCCTGCGGCGGGAAATGCTCCTCCGCTTTGGCGCCGCCAGTCCCCGGGCCCTGCCCCCGGCGGTGCTGCTTCCCGCTCCCCCCGAAAAAGGGCGGCGGGAAGGGGATTCCCTCCTCAGGCTGGACCTGCGGTTTATCCGGGCGGGGCAGGCCCTCTTTTTCCCCCTCCTTCCGGACTCCGCCGCCCAACTGCCCCCGGCCGTCGCCGCTGAAGCGCCCACCCCTGGAATGCCCGCCCCCGCCGGTCCGCCGGAAACCCTGGGGAGCCCTCCCCTGCCGCCCCCCCTTGCCGGGGTGTTCATGGGGAGCCTCGGAGAACCCGCCCTGGCCAGGGCCTGGGAAGCCGGGCTTTGCCGGTCCCCCGGGGGCGTCCTTACCTGGAAGCCCTCCGCCGCCACGGCCTTTGAGCTCCGGGCCCAGGCCGGGGAGGGCTGGTGGCGGGAAACCCTAATCCTGGAGCGCCGCCCAAAAGCCGGGCGGGGACTTATCGGAACTGAATCCCCAGGCCAAGGGTGAGTTGGAGGTCCCAGGTCCAGCCGGGAAGATGATAGATAATATCTTCGCCCCTGGCAGTTGGGGAATACATGAGCTTGTTCCGCCGGGTAACGCCGTCAAACTGCCCCCAGGCCGTGAGGGCCATAGCCCGGACCGGAGAGGGGAGCCGCCACTTCCCGTTAAGGGAGGCCGCCAGGGTCAGTTCAATTTCCTCAGGCTTTCCCAGGGGAGCCCAGCCGGGAAGGTTTGCCTCCTCGTTATTGATGAGGGAGCTATTGTGGGACAGCAGGAAGTGGGTCCGCCCGTGGAGCATCGAAAAGAGCTTAAACCCCCCTTCCCAGCCGGAAAGCCCCCGGTAACCTCCCTCAAGCTGAAGGACAATGGCGTCCCCCCCGTAGGGGTAGCCTGCGTACTCAATGGCGTATCTGCTGTCTTCAAATTCATTTGTCCGGATAACCAAAAAATCCACGTAATCCCGGCGGTAAAGCATGGGAGAGGTGTAGGCCCCTTCCAGATGAAAGCTCCAAACCCCCGGGTCCCCGGGAAAACTGCTGCGCAGCCCCCCCAAAAGCCCCATGGCGGGGCTGTTCTCGGCGGAACGCCCCGACTCGGTGGGCGCCGTGAACTGGTCCAGGGCAAACTGCAGGTAGGCCCCCCAGCCCGGGGCCGGGCTAAAGTCCAACTCCAGGGAGGCTAGGGCGTTAAAACGAGTCTTATCCAGGTAGTTGTGAAAGATGAAGGAAGGATTAATGTACTGAAGGTCCAGGGTCCGATCCTGGTACATCACCGCTTCGGCCAGGGACAGGGAGAGGTTATCCCGAATCCGGAATTCAAGCCGGTGGGCCAGCAGGACCCTAAACTCATCCTCATCGCCCCAGCCCCTATCGTAGCCAAAATAATCCCAGCTCCGGTGGAATACCATGAGGTACTCCCAGCGGAAACGGAAAGTGAAAAAATTAAGGCGCAAAAAGTTGTTGTAATCCGAATGTCCGTCCAGGATAAAGTTGCCGCTTTGGCCGTTCCCCCAGGAAAGCCGGTCCCGGCCCAGGGTGAGATTCCAGCGGCGGCCCCCGGCGGAAAGGTAGGCCCGGCGGGGCCATTCGGTGCCCATCCTGTCCAGGGTGGTTAGGTTGGTGGAAAAGTCCGGCGCATAGTCCTCCCCCCGGATTCGGAAGGAAAACTCCCTCTGGCGGTTTGGCTCCAGAATTGTCCCTATCCCGTTGGGGAAGGGATTGTCCTCGGCCAGGGTCCAGTTTTTTTTTCTGGTGAGGAAAAGATCATCGGGGCTAAAGCGTCCCCGGCCGTAAACCCCTTCCACCCGGCCAAAAACCAAATTGGCTATGCCCCCTTCCAGGCTGAGCCGGAGGGTGGGCTGCCGCTCCTCGTAGCCGTAAAACCAATCCTCCTCGTTGATGAAGGCCTCGGTGTTGCGGTGGGCGTAGCCCTCCAGGTTGAGGTCCAGGGCGGCCCCCAGGCGGACCTGATCGCCCATATCCACGGGAGGCCGGAGGGCCAGTTCCGCCGCCGCCCGGTCGTAAAGGGCCCTGGCGCTGCCCCGCAGGGTTTCGGCATCCACGCGCTCCAGGTTGAGGAGCCCCTCGTTAATAGTCCATGGCCGGGCGCCGGAAGGACGGGCCAGGCCGGCCATAAGGTAGAGGGCGTCTATGTCCCGGTAAAGGCCGGAGGTAAGGGGAATTACCTCCTGGCTTTGTGCAAAAAGGCCGGGGGCGGCAAGGAAAAAAACTAACAGCGCCGCCGGAAGGGGCGAAAAAAGAAACCGTCTTTTCATAGTAAACCTGCGGACATACTGGGGGGGGGGGGGGGGGGGGGGTTAAATATTTTTTAAGGTTTGGGGGCGGT
>JAISRN010000060.1 GCA_031273605.1 Spirochaetales bacterium
GCTCGTCCAGCAGCACAAATGAGCTTGATACCCTCTCTGTGTCGTCCATGCCCCCAGCATAGCAGAAAGGCGCACAAAGGGAAGACCGGAAGCTGGATCCCCGGCGTTATCTAAGAAATGTTCTCACGGAGACACGGAGGACTTAAGAGTTTTTGTATTCCCCCCCGTGCGCTCCGTGCGCTCCGTGAGAGATATGGACCTCGGACCAAGAATAAGAATAACCACGGACCACACTGACTTCACGGACAGGAACACGGACCAAGAATAAGACTAACCGCGAAAAACGCGAAAGGACGCGAAAATGGGGCTTCAACTTCTTCGACTTTTTCGACTTCGCGGTTTATTCTCTTTTCCCTTTCGCGGTCTTTGTGGACCTCCCCCTTTGTGTTCTTCGTGCCCGTTGTGGTTAAAAATTCTTCACTTGTTCACTTGCTGTCCGTGAGATCAGTGGTTAAACTTTTTTTTGTCCGGTTAAACGTTGTTCATTCCAGAAAAGGATCGTGCCGGGGGCTTACCGTCCGGCTTCGGGAAATCATAACGTAAACAACGGTAAAGAGGAGCGCAAAGATCATCGGGGGGAAGATGTTGATAATATCGTTTAAAAAGGGAATAACAAAAAAAATGTAGTCTCCGATAAAATAATCCGCCGCGGCGCCGATGAAGGAGCCGAAAACCGAGGCCACCAGGGCGCCCCAAAACCCGCCGATAAGCGCCCGGCGAAAAATGAAAAAACTCACCAGGGCCGGGAGGGCGCCGATAAAGAGAAACAAACTTAAAATGTTAAGGTAATACCAAAAATTCACTTTTAGGCTCCTATAAACTAACCGTTGAGGCCTGAGGGTATGGGTATTTCAAATCTTCCCAGGTGCACGGGGCGGCTGTAGATGGGGGTTGCGTTGTTATCCTGGCCGTAGGAGAGAATAAAAACCGACAGATAGAGGGTGTTTACCCCCTCGGTGGGACTCTGGCTGGGGGGAAGGGGAATATCCGAATCGTCGGTGTAAAAAGCGCCGGGCTTAAAGCTCCTGGTTGCGGAGGAAGTCAGGTTGGGGTCCCGGCGGTTTTGCAGGATATACCGCCCCAGGGGAAGGGAAATGCCGGTTATGCTGGGGCCGTAGATCCGGGTGTCAAAGGCCGTAGAGCTGTTGGAAAGGTCCCCCGAAAAATCCAGGGTTATCTGATTATTGCCCCCGGGGACAACGGGAACCAGGGGAACGGGAAAGGATCCCGTGGGGCCGGAAATCCGGGCCAGGGATTGGTAACCGCTGCGGGTGAGATCCGATGTGCCCTGGGCGGAGGTAAGGGAAAGAACGGCGCTGTCCAGGGCCGTCGTGGTAAGGAAGAACCGGTAATACACGGCGTAGCCCTTAAAAAAAAGGGGATCGTTGTTGGTGTTATTGTAAAAGACGACGGAGCTATTACCATAGTTGCCGGAGACGGAGATATCCGGGGGTTCCAGGTAAACGTAATCGGGAATACCGCAGCCAAAAACCATGAATACCCCGGCCGCCTCCAAAAAAAGCCGGAGGGTCCTGTTCCGAAGCATCCCCTACCCTTCTATTACGTCTAAAAGTTCGTAAATGGACACCGGCCGGTTTTTGCCCTTAACCCGGATATTATCCAGCTCCCGGGCAATGACTTTCTCCTTAACCATTTCGTGGGTGTATTCACTCATAATGATTTGGGTGCCGTAGATCTTATTGGTTCCCTCAAGCCTGGCTCCGAGATTAACGTTGTCGCCGATGAGGGTGTAGTCCATCCGTTGAATGGAACCCATGTTGCCCACAGTCATAATGCCGGTGTTTAAGCCGATGCCGATATTAATCCGGATCTCCGGGGGAAAGGTTTTATTAAGCTCTTTTAAGACTTCAATCTGCCGTACCGCGGCTTTGCAGGCTAAAAGGGCATGATCCTCCTGGGAAACCGGGGCGCCCCAAAAAGCCATGATGGCGTCCCCTTCGTATTTATCCAGGGTGCCGTCGTATTCCAGAATCACATCGGTCATGGCCGAAAGGTACGCGTTGAGAATCTGTACCAGCTCCTGGGGGCTCATGCTTTCGGAGAGGGTGGAAAAACCCCGGATATCGGAAAAAAAGACGGTGATGTTTTTGTCCAGCCCTCCCAGCTCCGGGGGCTGGTCGATGATCTGATCCACCACCTTGGGGCTTAGATAGGTAGAAAACATATTTTTAATCCGCTTCTTATCCCGTTCTTCCGTCATGGCACGGTAGGCGACCACGGAGATAAAGGCCACAATCATCCCCAGGGCGGGGCCGGCAAAGTCTATCACCAGGTTTTTAACGTCAAAAACCAGGGTAATGCCCAAAAAAAGGACCAAAATCAAAAACAGGGTTAGGAAAAAAGAAGCCAGGGCCGCTATGCGGGAGGCCAAAAAACAAACCAGCATAACCAGGGCAAGGAGAATTAAAACCTTAACCCAGAAGGGAGGCTGGGTTAAGTAATTTTCCATAAGAATAGTATTTAACGCGTTGGCCTGTATTTCAATTCCGTACATGAGCCCATAGGGGGTAGTTTTAATGTCATCGGCAATGCCCTTTTCAAAAGCCCCCACCATGATAATTTTATTTTCATAGGCCCGGGTGGGAACCCAGCCGGAAGGAAGGCTGTCCGGGGGCTGGGCGGCAAAGCCTGCATAGGAGCGCAGGGGAAAGGTTTGATAGGCGCCCATGCCGGTTTGGGAGGCGGGCCCCATGTAATTAATCAGCATCCGTCCCCGGCGGTCAATGGGAATGGTGATTTCGGAAACCTCCCGAAAAACCCCCGGTTCTACAATTTCCCCCTCCTCATCGTAAACCGGCCCTTTTTCCATAATGGCATAGGGCCATAGGGTTCCTGTGGAGCTGTCAAAAATTTCAGGCTGCTTAATTTTAATATGCTTGCCCAGGACAATTTCCAGATCATCAAAGGTCCGGTTAAAATACTTTAAGGCCAAGGTTAAAACCGCCGCGGGAATAATATCATCCCGGTATTTGTAAAGAACATAGTAGGATTCGTCAATTTCCCCGTCGGAGTCCGTGTCCACGTACTTCAAAACGCCGTTTTTTTCCATATTTCGCCGGAGCTCTTCGATTCCCGGCTGCGTCAGGGGAGTTTTAACCTGAACGCGGCGGTTATCCTGGTTTATCCATTCCAGCCGTTCAAACCGGCTCTCATCCAGGGGAAAATCGGGGCTTAGGCCGGTTAGTTTAACCTCCTCTAAAAGCCGGGCGGACCGGGTAATGAGGTGTACCCGGCGGTAGACCTGATCCTGGTCGTCAATAAAACTGGCGTGGCCGTAGGACGAGGCCGCCCGGGCGTAGGGCTTAAGGGGCGGCTGAAGGCCGTAAAACACCGGAAGCTGTCCTGTGTCGCCGGTAATCCGGGTAATCCGGCCGGCCTTCTGATAGAGGATCTCCTGGCGGTCAAAATACTCCTCCCCGTTTCCCAGGGGCGGCGCCTCCTCGTCCAGGATCGTTTCCAGCACTACCCGGCCGTTTTCTTGTATGGCATTGATAAGCAGCAGGTCCTCCACCGCCTGGCTTGGCTCCACAAAAAAAATATCCAGCAGGATGGAGCTTTCCCGGTTATTCTGATCCGAAATCCGGGAAAAAAAATTGAGGAGATTGGCGTGCTGCCACCGGGGAAAGGGCCACTTGCCAAACCGGTCCAGGCTTTGGAGATCCACCCCCAGGATAACCATGTCCGGGTTGATTCGCAGATTGTTTTCTGTTTCCACAACCCCTTCCTGGCGTTGGCGGCCGGTTTTAAGGCTGCGGTAAAGAAAATGCAGATCCGTAACCGAAGTTTCTATCCGGCTTAGGACGCCGGTAGTTTGGGAGAGAATCAGAATAATAAGGACAATCAAGAGGCCAAGAATAAAACTAAAATTCCTGGTTTTAAAGAATTTGTTTCGGCTGCCTGTCTTTTTCACGCGATCCTTCCTTATCATGGCGCCTCCGGCGGCCCTGGGGCTTCCCTCTTAAGGGTTTTCTAAGAGTAAAAGCCGGGTTTCCGCCAAATTAACGTAGGGAGAACCGACGGACCCGGTTTGGACGATCCAGTCGTAGGCGGTAAGGGCTTCGTCCAGCTTTCCCAGCTTTTCCGAGAGCCGGCCAACGTTAAAGCCCGCCCGGAGGGATTCGTAAATTTGATCCCCGTAAAGGTCGATAATTTTTTGGTAACAGCCCAGGGCGTCTTCCCACTGTTCCAGCTTTTCGTAGGCCGCCGCCGCCCTGAACAAGGCCGGGGGCGAAAGAAAACTCCCTGGAAAAGCCTCGGCAAGGAGGGCGTAGTTTTCCGCCGCCCTGTCCCATTCCCCGGCGGCGGTGTAGAGGTCTCCCAGGAGCATCCGGGCTTTTTCCGCGGCATAGGAGCGGGGATAACCGGTAAGGATCTCTTCGGCCTTGGCAATAACCTCCGCCTTGATCTCCGGATTTCCCAAAGGCTGTTCCGGCGGGGGGTTATCCGGGGGGGGAACTTCGGCGTCCCCCGGCTCAACTTCGCCATTCCCGGGCTCAACTTCGGCATCTTCCAGCCCTCCGGTTTCCGTCCTATAGAGGGAGGGCTGCCACTCGTCCTGGTAGAGCCTTTCCAGGGTTTCCAGAGCCTGGGCGGATCGGCGAATCTTGTTTTGGCTTAGGGAATAGGAAATTCCCAAAAGGGCAATCACTACCACGATTCCCCCCAGGATGGCCAGGAAAACAACCCATTTTCCTGAAAGAAGGGCGGAAACCTTTTCCGCAAGGTTTTGATTTTTACCTGAACCTGAACCGGCTGCTTTGTTAGTCATCTGTGTTCTACCTGCTATTCCTGATATCCAGATCTTTGATCAATTTAGAAAGATAGGTCCTTTGTATACCAAGGGCCTTGGCCGTTTCACTCTGCCGGAAAGATCTGGCTTTGAGATTACTATAAAGAAACTGTTTTTTAAAGAGATTAACCGCCTCCCGGAGGGTTTTTCCCAGGTAGGCCTCCTCCCCGGCCTTTTCTCCCAGGCCCAGGCCGAGGTCCGCCGGCTCAATCCGGCCGGTTTCGCAGATTACCGCCGCCCGCTCAATAACGTTGGAGAGCTCCCGGATGTTTCCCGGCCAGTTGTACGACAAGAGGGCCTCCTCGGCCTGGGGCGAAAAGGTCATGGGAGCTTTTTGGGTGTCCCGGAGGATCTTGTCAAGGAAAAACTCCGAAAGTTCCAGGATGTCCCCGGGACGCTCCCGAAGGGGGGGAACGTAAAAGGGAATCACGTTAAGCCGGTAGTAAAGATCGGCCCGAAAACTCCCCTCCTCCTTGGCTTTTTCAATATCCCGGTTGGTGGCGGCAATGATTCGGATGTCCACGGTGATGGATTCCTCGGAGCCCAGCTTTTCCAGCGTCCTTTCCTGGAGAACCCTGAGCAATTTGGCCTGTATCCCCGGGGACAACTCCCCTATTTCGTCTAAAAAGATGGTTCCCCCGTCGGCAAGCTCAAATTTGCCCCGCCGCTCGGAGGACGCGTCGGTAAAGGCCCCCCGGACGTGGCCGAAGAGTTCCGATTCCAGAAGGGTTTCCGGAAGGGCGGCGCAGCTTACCCGGATAAAGGGCTTTTCCCGCCGGGGGCTGTGGAGGTGGATCTGCTCCGCGAAGAGTTCCTTCCCTACCCCGCTTTCACCGCAGATGAGGATCGAAGACTCCGTTCCCGCAATCCGGCGGGCCAACTCCAGTTTTTCCCGGATGATCCGGCTGGAGCCCACAAAGGTATGGAATTCCCTGGGTTCTTCCATTTCCTCTTTAAGCTGGGAAAGCTGTTCCAAAACCTTTTGGTAGGACCGGGCGTTCTGAATGGCCAGGGCCGCCTGGGTAGCGAAGATCTCCAGCCACTGAAGGTCCTCCTGGGTAAAGTCCTTTTTGTCGGTCCGGTTGACAATTTCAATTACCCCCACGCAGCGGTCCTCAATCCGCAGGGGCACCGCTAAAATCGCGTCGGTGTTAAAGCCGGTCCGGCGGTCTATCCCGGCAAAGAAACGCTCGTCCTTCCCCACATCGTTAACCATGAGGCTGGTATTGTGCTGGGCCACCCAGCCGGCAATCCCCTCCCCCGGACCGAGGGAATACTGCTTAACCTTCCGGCTCCGGGGACCCATGGTAATTTCAAAATAAAGACGCTGGTTTTCCGGGTTAACCAGGAGGAGGGCGGAGGCCTCGCCCTTGCTAAGCCGGGTGGCGGCCTCCAGTATCCGGGCTAGGACTCCCTTAAAATCAGTATGATTGGCATTAATAAGGACATAAAGTTCAATGAGTGTCTGAAATTTAATATGGTCGATGGCCTGAGAAAACATATACCCCTTGGCTTTTGCTCCCTGGGAGAACGGAAACAGCCTGCCCCCGGGCAGGCCATTGGCTTACTCGCCTTTTTTTAGGTAGTCCCCCAAGGTAAAAGTCTGCTCATTGTCTTCGTCATGGATGTACTTGGAAAGCTCTTCCCTTTGGAGGCCCTTTTGGTATTCCCGGATAGAGAGGGAAAGTTTTTTGGCGGGGATATTGATCTCGGTAATGTAGGCCTTTACCTTATCCCCTACCTTGTAAGCATCTAAAAGGTGATCCGGAGAATCCTCGCCCCCCGCCGGCTCGGCAATTTGGTTTTTGTTGATGAGCCCCTCAATATCGCCGGGAACCTTCACAAACATACCGAAATCGGTAATGTTGGTTACTTCCCCTTCAATAAGGCTGCCCCGGGGGTACCCTTCTTTAAGGGCCTGCCAGGGGTCCTGGGAAAGCTGCTTAACCCCCAGGCGGAAGCGCCGGAGTTCCGGGTCTATGGCAATGATCACCACTTCGATCTCTTCATCAACCTTAAGCACCGAAGCCAGGTTTTTAATTTTTCGCGTCCAGGAAATATCGTCAATGTGGAGGAATCCGTCGATTCCGTCTTCAATTTCAATAAAAGCGCCGGTGTGGCTCACCTTTTTAATCCGCCGGGTAAGCCGGGCGCCCAGGGAGTAACGGGTGGTAATGTCGTCCCAGGGGTTGGGCAGCACCTGTTTAAGCCCCAGGGCAATCTTCCGGGTTTCGGTGTCGAAATTTAAGATTTTGGCTTCCACGGGATCGCCGATGGAAAGGAGCTCCTGGGGGTGGTTTACCCGCTTAACCCAGGAAAGTTCGGAAATGTGGGCCAGCCCTTCGATGCCGTCTTCCAGTTCAATAAAGGCCCCAAAATCCGCCAATTTGGAAACCCGGCCCTTTACCACATCCCCCAGGTGATAATTTTCCTCAAACCGGGTCCAGGGATCCGGGGTAAAGTGCTTTAGGGAAAGGTTTATCTTAAATTGTTCCGGATCCAGGCGGATAACCTTGAGGGTAATCTTTTGGCCTTTTTTAACAAAATCCCTGGGCCGGTTAACGTGGCCCCAGCTCATATCATTAATATGCAAGAGCCCGTCAAAGCCTCCCAGGTCGATGAAGGCCCCGAAGGAGGTAAAACTCTTAACGATCCCCTCCACATCGTCCCCCGGCTGGGTTTTTTCAAAAAAAGCCCGCTTCCGTTCTTCAATGTCCTTTTCCAGCCATTGCCGCCGGGAAAGGACAATCTTAACCTTGTTTTCGCTGTAGAGGCGGTCGATCATAAACTTGGATTTTAATCCCACATACTCCTCGGGGTTCTCTACCCGGAAGACATCCATCTTGGAAAGGGGATTAAAGGCGATGATCCCTCCCCCCAGATTCACCTCAAAACCCCCCTTGATGGCCTTAACCACGGTACCCTGAACGGGAAGTTTATCCTGAAAGGCTGTTCTGAGCTCCTTCCAGATGATTTTGACATCCGCCCGGTTCTTGGAAACGATGATGTCTCCGTTTTTCCCTTCTTTGCTTATCAGGACAACCTTAACCTTGTCGCCCAGGGCCGGGGGAGTTTCAAATTCAGAAGCGGGAATCTTGCCTTCGGATTTATAGCCGACATCAATGAAGATGAACTCCGGGGTAAGTTCGATAACGGTTCCCTCGATGAGTTGACCCTCTTCCAGCTCTTTCATGCTTTTTAAATACTCTTCCTGCAACAGGGAGGGGTTGTCGTCAGTGGCGGGCTTTTGATCGGTCATGAAAGCTTGCGGCTCCTCAAAAAAACGATTACTTGGGCGGTTTCAAAACCGGTTGTTTTGAAAACCTGGGACCCCGCGGCTTGCGGGGTTGTTCATTTCTTTTCGATAACACTCATAACTTTCTCACAAACTTCATCGATGGTCAAGTCCGATGTATCAAAATATAGGGCCTCCGGAGCAATTTGCAGCCTTCCTTCGGCTTTGTTTTTGTCCATTTCGTCCCGCTCGGCCAGGGTTTTTTTGAGCTCGGCCAGGGTTTTTTGGGAGGTTCCCTGGTGAAAACGCCGGGCCGCCCGGGCGTCCAGGGACGCGTCGAGGTAGATCTTTACCTCCGCCTGGGGAAAAACGACGGTGGTAATGTCCCTTCCCTCCGCCACCAGGTCCGTGTTCCGGCCGATTTTGGTGAGATTCTTGTTCACGATGTGCCGGATGGGGACGAGGGAGGAGATGGGAGAGACCCACTGCTCCACCTCGTCATTCTGAAGCTCCTTTGAAGAGAGGAGGCGGCCGGAAACCAGGAGCCCTTCCCGGGAGAGGCTGAATTCGAGGGTTTCCGCCAGCCGGATGATCGCCGGAGGGGATTCGAGGTTTACCCCGTTTTTCAGGGCCATATAGGTTACCCCCCGGTAAAACAGCCCGGAATTCAGGTACAGAAGGCCCAGTTTTTCCGCCAGGGCCTTGGCCAGGGTGCTTTTGCCGACCCCCGCCGGCCCGTCGATAGCTATTATCATGGCTCCTCCCTATGAAAAGGCCTGCCGCCCCCCAAAAGGCCGGCAACCTCCGGGGGTTCCAGAACCCGGTACCCCCCCGGAGGCAGCCCCTGAAGGTTGATCTCCCCAATCCGCACCCGGTGGAGCCTTTTGACGGCGATCCTCCGGGAGGCAAAAAGCCGGCGAATCTCCCGGTTTTTCCCTTCTTTAAGGGTTAGGTAGACCTTGTCCGGTTTATTATACCGGTATTTTTCTATTTTGTAGAAGACGCCCTCAACAAATAATCCCCCCAAGCAGCGCCGGAGAAAGTCTTCCGGAACGGCCCCCTTGGTTTCCACCAGGTACTCCTTTTCCACCTCCCCGGAGGGGTGGGAAACCCGGCGGGTAAAGTCGCCGTCGTTGGTGTAAAAGATCAGCCCGGAGGAGAGAAAATCCAGCCGCCCCACGGGATAGAGCCGGCCGCCGTAGGCCTTTTTTAAAAGCTCCCCCGCCAGGGGCCGGCCCCGCTCGTCCGAGAGGGCGCAGAGGTAGCCCGGCGGTTTGTGGAGGGCCAGGTAAACCCGCCGCCGGATGGGATAGATCCGCCGGCCGTCGCAGGTGATAACCTCCTCCCCTACCCGGAAACCCGGGAGTTTGACGATCCTTCCATTGGCCCGTACCCGGCCGCTCCGGATGAGCTCCTCCGCCTTGCGCCGGGAGGTGAGGCCGCTGTGGGCCAGGTAAACCGCCAGTCTAAGCCCCTGGCCGGGGGAGGATGGTTCAGCCATTGAGTTCAAAACGCTCCTGATCCTGGGGGGCCAGCTTGGGCAGGTCCGCAATGGAGGCCAGGCGGAAGAATTTAAGGAATTCCCGGGTGGTGCCGTACTGGGCCGGCTTTCCCGGAATATCCTTCTTGCCCACCACCTTGACCAGGTTCCGTTCCTGTAGAATGCGAATCATTCCGTCCGCCGAAACGCCCCGGATGTTTTCCAGCTCCCCCCTGGTGATGGGCTGGGAGTAGGCAATGATGGAAAGGGTTTCCAGGGCGGCCCGGGAGAGACGGCTGTCATTTTTCTTGCCGTAGCGGTCCTTAAGGCGGGACCAAAGCTCTTCCTTGGGCAAAAGCAGATAGCCCCCCGCCAGTTGAACCAGCTCGATCCCCCGGTGGGGAGAGGCCGAGAGGTCGGCGGCTATCTGCTCCAGCAGAACTTTAACCAGCTCCTGGCTTAGGTCCGAAACCTTGGCCAGGGCGGGAATCCCCGCCGGTTCGGTTTCTAAAAAGAGGATGGCTTCCAGGAGGGCCTTCTCAATGTTGTGTTCACTCATCCCTTGTCTCCTCGGACCGCCGGGCGATCCGGATATCCCCGAAAAGCCGGTTTTGATAAATGAGAATGTTCCGGATTTTTACGGCTTCCAGAATGGCTAAAAAGGCGCAGACCACATCCAAAAAGGAACCGGGGTGGGTAATGAGGTCGGTAAAGAGAAATTCCGGTTTATCCTCCAACAGCTCGTTTAGCAGGCTTAATTTTTCGTTGACCGTAATTTCTTCGTAAAGGTTGATGATCCTTTCCGAGGAGAGACCGGAGATGATCCGGGAAAAGGCCTGCAGGAGATCCCAAACATCGATCTTGTCCCAAAGCCCTCCGTCCTCGGGGAAGGAAAGGAGGGGCTGCTTTTTTTTCCGCTCAATCTGCCAGGCCGTCTGCTCCTCCAGTTCCGCCATGACATTGGTTATTTTCTTGAATTTTTGGTACTCGATAAGCTGTTCCACCAGGCCCTGCCGGGGGTCTTCAAACCCATCCTCCATGTCGATCTCCACGGGGAGGAGCATCCGGGATTTAATGTAAAGCAGGGTGGCGGCCATGAGAAAAAAATCCGTAAGGTTTTCCAGGTCCGCGTCGATTCCCTGATCCAGATAGGAAAGATACTGTTCCGTGATCTGGGCCAGGGGAATATCGTAGATGTTGACTTCGGATTTTCGGATCAAAAACAGGAGCAGATCCAGGGGGCCTTCAAAATCCCGGATTCTGAACTGAGTTTTCTCTTCCTTGGTGTTTTCTTCTTCCATAGGGGATGGGAAAAAGTATAATCCTAAAAGCCAAGGTAGTAAATACCCTGGTCTTCAAGTTGGGCAAGGATTTGGGACAGGGGAACCCCCGTGGCCGGATGAACCAGCCCGGGGTCCAATTCGAGGAGGGGAACCAGGACAAACTGCCTTTCCGCAAGCCGGGAATGGGGAATTTCCAGATCGGGAGTCCGGATGATCCGGTCCCCCCAGAGGAGGATGTCCAGGTCCAGAGTCCGGGGACCCTTGGGAAACCGGGGGTCCCGCCGCCGCCCCGCCTGGGCTTCCAAATCCTTAAGGCGGTCCAGGGTTTCTTCCGGGGGCAGGAGGGGCCTTCCGGCAAAGCACGCGTTAATAAAATCCGGCTGGTCCGGGTAGTCCCGGGGCTTGGTTAAATAGCAGGCTGAACGGCGGCCCCCGGAAAACAGGGCTTCCAGCCGGTCAAAAGCCCACTCTATCCGCCCCCGGGAGTCCCCCAGGTTGGAGCCCAGGCCCAGGTAAACCGGAAAGACCGCGGGGACCTCCAAGGGAACCTAGAGGAAGTCGCCGTCCCCGGTCTGGCCGGACGCCGGGGTTCGGGATCGGGCGCCCCGGCCCCGGGGGGAGGTTTCGGCGGCGGGGTCCGTGTCCTGGGAAGGGGATTCGGCGTCCCCGGCGTCGGTTACCGATGAGAGGAAGTGCTCATCCTTAAGGAGGATCTGCCGGGTTTGTTCTTCCAGTTTTTTGTAGATATCGGGGTTGCTTTCCAAAAAGAGCTTGGCATTATCCCGGCCCTGGCCGATTCTTTCGTTATTATAGGAGTACCAGCTTCCGCTTTTTTCGATAATTTTGTACTGCAGGGCCGCATCCAGGAGGGAGGCGGAGGCGGAGATTCCCTTGCCAAAGATGATCTCCATTTCCACCTTCCTAAAGGGGGGGGCCACCTTGTTCTTGACCACCTTAACCCGGACCCGGTTGCCGATGGCCTCGTCGGGGCCCTTGGAGATGGTTTCGATCCGCCTCACTTCCAGCCTGACCGACGCGTAAAACTTGAGGGCGTTGCCCCCGGTGGTTGTTTCAGGATTGCCAAAGAGGACTCCGATTTTCATGCGGATTTGATTGATAAAAACCAGGCAGGCCCCGGATTTGGAGATGATCGCGGTGAGTTTACGCAGGGCCTGGCTCATAAGCCGGGCCTGAAGCCCCATGTGGGAATCCCCCATGTCCCCCTCAATTTCCGCCTGGGGAGTCAGGGCCGCCACGGAGTCCACCACGATAATGTCCACCGCCCCGGAACGGACCAGGGATTCGGCAATTTCCAGGGCCTGCTCCCCGGTGTCCGGCTGGGAAACCCAGAGCTCCTCGGTTTTAACCCCCAGGTTGCGGGCGTAAACCGGGTCCAGGGCGTGTTCCGCGTCAATGAAGGCGGCAATGCCCCCCTGTTTTTGGCTCTCCGCAATGGCGTGGAGGGCCAGGGTGGTTTTGCCCGAGGATTCCGGGCCGTAGATCTCGATGATCCTGCCCTTGGGGTAGCCCCCTACTCCCAGGGCGCCGTCTAAAAGGATGGAACCCGAAGGAATAACTTCAATATCCATGGTGCCGGCGTTGTCCCCCAGTTTCATCAGGGAACCCTTGCCAAATTGCTTTTCAATCTGGAGCCTGGCGGCTTCCAGGGCTTTGATCTTTTCTTCGCTGTTTTCCGGATTCTTGAGTTCAGGCATGGTACTTTTTGCCATTTTTCCCTCCCATAGATTAATTTCCCTCCCCAAAATAAGAGACGGCCTTTTTTGCCTTCCTGCTTTTACCGGGACGGCCCAGGGCAAAAAAAATCTGAATGGACCCTTCCTTCGCGGCGTTTTATTCGACCGGGGTGGCTCATTGTAGCGGGTTTCCGGGGTTCCGGTCAATACGGACGGACCGCCCCAAGGCCCAGGATAAACCCATGGAAACAAAAAAGAGGAAAACAGACCACGGACCACACGGACAGGACCACACAGACAGGAACCACAGACAGGACACGGGCAAATCCCGCAAAACTACCTAAGTTATGAAGAAGAGGAACCGCCAATGTCGAATCGAACCTTGGTTCTCCGTCGAATAAGTCGAAAAAGGGAAGGGAAAAGCAATGAGTTTATAAGCCCTGAAAGAGGCTTGACTGGGAAAAGGGTTATGTAATAAAATAACGTTTTTCCATTTTAAGGAGTTTTAGCAATGGCGGATAGACCTATGGATAAACAATCCTTCCTGGATGTGATGGATAACAAAGAGACCCATGGGGTTCCTTCGCTGTTCTGGTTCCACTTTTCCCCCCAGTCGGCATTTATCTCCGGCCCCGGCAACCCTAGGCTGTTCCAAAGAACCCTGGAGGGGCATAGGAAGTACCTGCGGGAAGTTCCCTATGGGGCCGTCAAGGTTATGACCGAAGGATACTTTATGCCAAGCTCGCTGCGGGACCTGGGGGATTACCGCGGCGATTCCCTTAGGAAGATCGGGCCCATGGATCCCCATGATCCCTGGATCGAGGAGCAGGTGGAATTGTGCCGCCAGGTTGCGCAAATGACCGAGGGCCGTTCGGCGGTGTTCTGGACGATTTTTTCGCCCCTTTTTTACCTTGTTTTTCGCAGCGTCTGCGGGGCCCTTCAAAATAAAGCCCTCAACGCCCTGTTCGGACAGCTCGGCAAAGTAAAAATCTTTGACCATTTCTTTAAGAATATCCGGCTGGGCAAGTTTAGGCAGTTGATAAAGAGCGGCGTTTTAGAGAGCGACCCGGGGGCCTTCCGCCACGCCCACGATTGCCTGACAGCCGATCTTAAAATTCTTGCCGGGCGGCTTTTAAAAGAAGGAGGGGCGGACGGCATCTTTTTTAGCGTGCAGAGCGTCGACGGCCTATCCGGGGAGAACTACCGGAAGCATATCGCCCCCGGCGAGCAGGAGATTTTAGACTATGCCGCGGGCATCAACGACTACAACATCCTGCATATCTGCGGGCAGAACTTCAAAAACGATGTAACAAACTACGCCAACTATAACGCCAAGTTATACAACTGGCCGGCCTTCGCCTATGGCCCAACCCTGCGGGAAGGCAAAGCCTTCTTTGGCGGCAGAGCGGTTATCGGAGGATTCGGCGAAGGCAAGGACAGTATTCTGTACAGCGGCTCCCGGGAGGAGATTGAAGCCTGGACCGAAAAGCTAATCAAAGACACGGGCCGCCAAGGCCTTATTATGGGGGCGGACTGCGCCATTCCGGGAGACATAAACCGGGATCATCTTAAGTGGGTCCGGGACAAAGCGGCCTCGCTGTAGCAGGCGGAGGTGCTTATCCGCAGAATATGAAACGCATAAGCGGCCGGGAAAAGACCACTGTTACTATACCCCGTTGGCTTAAAGAGGCCGCCGAAGCAGAGGGACTTAATTATTCCCGGCTGCTGGAAACCGCAATTAAAGAAACCCTGGGAATCGCTTCGTAAACCGGGAACAAAAGTAATACCAAAAATCCCCCCGAAACCGGAGGCAGGCTTATCATGCACCGTGCACGCGGGATTTCCTATTTACAAGTTCGGCAGCATTGCCGCGCCGTCTTGCGTCAATCGCATCCTCGACGCCATACAGGGCATGCCGTACATTTCTCGGATTGAATCCATTCGCTTTGGAGATGCTGGCCATAATTTGGTTGGCCAGACGGCGGTCGGCCGAAGTCATCGTGCCGTTTTCAAACGACGCAT
>JAISRN010000076.1 GCA_031273605.1 Spirochaetales bacterium
AAAGGAGGTACTCCGGGGCGGAAAGGAAAAACCGGGTTTCCCCGTAAAGCCGGGGTTCCTGGTTTTTTATCCACAGTGCCTTGGGCAGGAAAAAACTGGGGTCCACATAGGCCCCGGCCAGCGCCGAGACCCTTCGGGATTCCCCCTGGGCCCTCCGGTCCAGCCAGAGCCGGGCGGCGCCTCCGGGAACCGAAAGGCCCGTCGAATCCAGGCCCGGCGTCCCGGTTACCGGGACCAGGGTAGGCCCGTTCCCGCTGACCGCCAGAGCCTCTACCCCGGCAACTCCCCGGAGCCTGGGAAGGGCGGTCTCCATAGCCCGGAGCCAAACCGCCGGATCAACCTCGTACCTAAGGCCGCCGCCGGTGATATTTAGGGGAACCGAAGCCTGACTAACGCAGGCCCCGTCATAGGCAAAAACGGCGGCTTTAAAAGTGGATGTCCCCAGATCCAGGCTTAGGATCACAATCTCTCCCCCCTATGGGCTTCCGGGCGCCCCCAAAAGGGTCTAAAACTGCCCCGGTTTCGTGATGGTAGCATACTTTTTGCCTTTACAGTGAATTTTACAGCGTTTTTTTTTCGATTTTTGGCCGGAAAAGAAAAAAAATCTTCCCTAAACACAATTTCCCTGGTATTCTACAGTTAGGCAGCCAGGTGAGGATAGCCTATCTTGTGAGCGGGATGGTAACCATGGAAAAAGCAAAGTTAGAAGGGGTCAGTCACGGCCGGCGTTATCTTCTGGACCTTATGGAACAGCGCAAACTGAAAAGTTATGCCGATGACACGGGTTTGTCCTTTAATTACTTGTATAAGATTGCCGCGGGAATTCACAAACCCCCCTGTGCGTGGATTTATCTTCTGCGCAAGGATATTTATCCGGGGTTATGGTTTACCGAAGAAGGGAACGAAGAACCGGAGCGGCTTTACCGGATTCAGGAATCCGACGGGCCGGAGTGGCCCCTGGCCAGGTGCGTCAACCTAAGGAAGCTCCAAGCCATAGCCGACGGGGATAACCTGCACCGCTGGAGCAAGCAGCAGGGCCTTTCCTACGATTCCACCTATCAGTTGCTAAAGCTCCGGTTTCCCCCCGGGTTTAAGAAAATAACCCTCCTTAAAAAGTGGTTTGATCCGGCGGGGTGGTTTTTTACCGTGGAGAAATGACCAACCCCGGTGATTAGCTATATTTTAGAATAAAGAAAAGGAACCGCGAAAGGCGCGAAAAACCGCGAAAGGGAAGCATCCAAAAAAAATAAAGCTCCCTGACAAAACCTTGGCGCCTAAAATCCCTGAATTTTTCCCCTAGGGATTCTCCCGCCGGACAGTCATGGTGAGGGGCATCTGGTCCCCCATCAACAGCCTAATCTGGGAATTCTCCGGTTCCAGGTAGGGGATGGTTACGAGCCCCCCGGGATGCTGCATGGAGAATAGCTGTTTCACCTCACCCCCAGGGCTGACCACCTCCGCGCTGATCCGCACCGGCGTTCCGTAGAGCGGCAGGGTCCGTTCAAAGATCCCGAAAACCCGGTCCCGTTCCCGGGGGGGTTCGGCAATGACAAACTGCATGATGATGGTTTCCCGGGGAACCGACTGGCCCGCCGAGGGGGATTGGGAGATGATGGTTCCCGGGGTCTGATTCCGGGCCGGAGCTTGGGAGGTAAAAACAAAGGGAACGTTATCCCGGGCCGCCTGGGTGAGAACCGAAGCGAAGGAAGCGCCGGTGTAGGAGGGTACCGTCCAGGTCTGCCCCTGGGGTCCCCGGCTGACCACCAGTTCCAGCTCCGTGGCCTGGGTAACTTCCGTGCCGGGAAGGGGCTTTTGCTCCAGGATGGTGCCTTCCGGAGAGGCGTGGTAAAGGCTCATCACCGGCCGCTTGACGGTAATGAGGGGCCCCGCCAGGCTCACCAGGCTCCTTAGATGGGCTTCCAGATCGTCCACCGTCCAGCCGACAAAATCATCCATAGTTTCCGAGGCGGAGCCCCGGCTGACCCGGAGAAGAACCCGGGACCCGGCCTTCACGGAAACCCCTCCGTGGGGGTCCTGTCCCAGGATGGTTCCCTTGTCCCCCTCGTTTTGGGAGAACCGCAGTTGAACACTGGGATAAAGGGCCCGGTCTTCCAGAGCCAGGAGGGCGTTTTCCAACTCCATGCCCAGAAGATTGGGCACCATGGTTTGCTCCTCCGCCTGGACCGCCAGGAAGAAGACCACCAGCCCCGCGACTACCATGAGAAGGATAATTCCCAGGGAAAGAAAGAGAATGGTTTTAAAGTACCGCTTTTCAGGATCCTCGCTGCGGTTTGGAAAAAGGCTTAGGAGCTTTTCAATAAAGGCCCTCATGGTGTTCCTCCCAAAAGCGAACCGGTAAAGTCCGGGTTTCCGTTGGCAAAAGCCTTGAAATTCCCGGCCTTTTTGGATTCCAGTTGTAATTCTTGAATCGCCAAAATCCCCTCCCCCGTGGAAACCAAAAAACCGGCCGTCCGGTCTAAGGCAAGAACGGTACCCGGAGGGGAAGTCCCCTCCCCCGCCGGACGGGGGGACTCCTCAGTATAGACCGCCGGCTTTAAAATGTTAAGACGCCGTTCCCCCCAGCGGGTATAAATCCCCGGCCAGGGGAGGTAGGCCCGAAAGGCCCTTTCAATCTCCCGGGCCGGCCGGTCCCACCGGATAAAGCCGTCGGTTTTTTTAAGGGCCCCGCAGTAACTTGCCTGCCGGGAATCCTGGGGCCGCCCTTTAAGCCGGCCTGCCGCCAGCCCTGCCACCGCCTGAACCAGGATTTCCGCCCCCAGGCGGCCCAGGGCCTCTCCCAGGCCGGGGGCGGTTTCCCCGCCCTCCAGGGGATAGGCGGATTGCAGCAAAATATCCCCTCCGTCCACCTCCGCCGCCACGCGTATGACGGTAACGCCGGTTATCCTGTCCCCCCTCAGCAGGCAGGCATTAATGGGGGAGGGCCCCCGGTAAGCCGGAAGGAGGGAGGGATGAAGGTTGATGCCCCCCAAGGGGAAGAGGGCCAAAAACCGGGGCCCGAAGATCCGGCCGTAGGCCACGGATACCAGGATGTCCGCCCCCAGGGAGGCGGCGGTTTGCCGGGCGTCGGCGTCCAGACGGGGGGGCTTAAAGACCCGCAGCCCCGCCCTCTCCGCCTCCAGGGCCACCGGGCTGGGCTGGGGCCGGGCGGCCTTGCCCCGTCCTTTGAGGCCGTCGGGGCTGGTAAACACCCCGGCAATGTCGTGCCGGGCGGCCAGGGCCTTGAGGGAAGGCAGGGCAATCTCCGGCGATCCGGCAAAGAGAATTCTCATAGGCTTTTTATCTTCCGGCCATAGGATTTGAGAATCCGTTCCCGCCTCTTTTCGTTAATCCGGTCCAGGAAAAGGACCCCCCGGAGGTGATCGTACTCATGCTGAATGATCCGCGCCAGGATGCCCTCGGCGGTGAGCTTAAAGGGACGCCCCTTTTCGTTCCAGCCCTGGATGACGATCCCCGCGGGACGGACCACCTCGGCGTACACCCCGGGAATGGAGAGGCAGCCCTCCTCGTAGGTGACGGTTTCCAGGGAGGTCTGAATAATATCGGGGTTGATAAAAACCCGATCCTGATCCCCCTGGGCGTGGGTAACAAAGATCCGCTTAACAAAGCCCACCTGGGGGCCCGCCAAGCCAACGCCCTTGCCTTCGTGCATGGTTTCCAGCATGGCCTGGGATAACTGCAGGACCGAATCATTAATATCGGCAATGGCGGAAGCGGTTTCCTTGAGACAGAGTTCATCCCGTCCGCCCAGAGTAATTATATCCATAACATACTAAAGATACCGGGAAAAGGGAAAAAAAGCAAGAAGAAGGCAACCACGGACCTCACGGAGGGAAGGTGGAAGGTGAAAGTCCACCCTCCACCCTTCTTTCACCCCCTACCCTTCTTTTGCGGTTCCTTTTTCCTGCGATACCAGACAGATGTTCTAGTATAAATTCTTTGCCAAAATCAGTGTGGTCCGTGGTTAAATTTGGCTTTGCTATTCCAGAAATAAAAAATCACGAATAAAAGGGAGGTTAAAAACCAGGAAACCGGGTAGCTCCCGATGACCATCTTCAAGGTGGGGTGCCGGGGAACGGCCAGGAGAATCCAGAGGATTCGGCAGGCGCAGGTCCCCAGCAAGGTCAGCATCATGGGCTTAAAGGTTTGTCCGGTTCCCCGGATGGCGCCGGACAGAATTTCGCCGGCGGTGTACAGGATGTAAAGGGGGGCCAGAAACCGCATAAGGGAAACGCTTAAGGCGATAACCTCTCCGTCGGCAACAAACAACCGTCCCAATGAACCGCACAGAAAAAAACCGGCCAGTTTTTTCCAAATGACTCCCCGGGTTAAATCGAATTGCTTTTCCGTTCCCACAAGCGGCTCCCCAAGACATATTTAGCCATATCTAATTTTAGTAGCTAAGTATAGTTTTGAGAACCCCTTTGATCAAGCCGCTTCCCCTTGGAGTCAGGATAAACCCAGAGAACCACCCATAGGCTCAAATAAAAAATATGAAGAAAAGGAACCGCTAAGTCGAAGAAGTCGAAAAAGGAAGAGGAAGATTCCTACTTCTGTGTAAGACAGAACACTAGCGCTCCAGGGTTTGCCTTTCCCCCCTCCGCCAGTAGCCCCGCTCCGGGTCCCTAAAAGAGATCACCATTCCCAGGCTCCCCCCCTGGGGAGGGACTTTTTCAAAAAAAAC
>JAISRN010000137.1 GCA_031273605.1 Spirochaetales bacterium
ATTATCCAGGGCCTGGCTCTGCCTTCCACCACCGGCCCTTGGAGCGCCCAGGAGCTTCTTTTTATGGCGGATCGGATTAATGACGGCGTTTTGACCGAAGCCGGGGGAGATGCCCTTGAGTTTGTCCGCCGCGAACTGGGGCGGACCCATGGTACCTTCCGGGCCGGCGGCGAAATTAATCTGGAAGCCCGGGGCCACGGAAATCCGGAGCAGTTTATTGTTCGGGAGGATTATATCCGCCCCTGGAATCTGGCCAAGAACCCGGCGGACCTGAATTTTGAAGGCTGGATTACCCCCTACGGTTATGGCCTTTGGACTTTTTCTATTGGCAACAGCCTTTACAATAAACCGGTGGACCGGTACAACGGCGGGTCGCTCATGGCAGGTTCCGCTTACTTTGGGGAGACCGCCTTTAGCAGCAACCTCCCTTTTATTAAACCGGGAACGGGGGATTTTTCGGCTAACTTTCCTGTCCGGGGTTTTGCCTCGGCGGGCTGGGCCGGGCGGAACAGCGGCTTTAACCTAACGGTGGGCCGGGACAGGCTTTCCTGGGGGCCGGGGGAATCGGGAAACCTCCTGGTGGGCAGCCATATTGAGTATCATGATAACGGGCGCTTAAGTTTTTTTAACGATAAAATAAAGTGGACCTTTAGTGTTTCCGCTTTCCCCTATCCCGATGAGTATTACCGGGGAACATGGACCCCCCCGGCCGATCCTGCGCCGGCCAATCCAAATCACTTAGAGCGAAAGTGGAATCTCTTTTATGCCATTGCCGATCCCACAGGGCAGGCCGGTACCGGCGATTCCGATAGCTTTGACGGGGTAAATCTTTTTATTGCTCACCGTTTTGAATGGAGGCTCTTTAACAGGTTAAACATGGCCCTTACCGAGGCTATCATGTATCAGGACGAGGAGGGCTATGTGAACCTGGCCGCCCTAAGCCCCTTTACCTTTCTTCACCACCTTTTCCGCAGGTTTAACAGCAATTCTATCCTGTCTTTCGAGGCGGATTGGGCCCCCGTCCCCCGGCTTAACCTTTATTCCGCGGTGGTGGCGGACGAATTCGCCCTCCCCGGGGTGGAACCCCAGCCCGGCTTGGCGGATCGCGCCAAACCCAATTCCTTTGGCTGGCTCCTGGGCGCTAAAACCGCCTTTCCCCTGCGTCTTGGAAAGGTCCTGGGAATGTTTACAGCCTCTCTGGAAGGAGTGTGGACCTCCCCTTACCTCTACCTTCGCTCGTCATCCGGAGCCGATGCGGAAACTGAAAACTATAAGCGGGGCCTGGACTTTGTGGTTGCCAACCGGTACACCTTTAGCGAGGGCGTCTTTTACGGGGAGGACTTTTTGGGATACCGCTGGGGGGGCGACGCCATAGCCATTAATGGAAGGGCCGGCTGGGATGTTTACGGCAAGGTCCGCCTGGGGGTTAATTTCTTGTTTTTGGTCCACGGAACCTTTGATAAATACACCGTTTACAACGAGGTTAACGTATCCAAGCCGCCCTACAATTCAACAACCCCCACGGGCGCCCACCCCAACAACGGCGCCGCTTCGGGTGATCCCTCTTATCAATACGCCAGCAACTATGCCGACCCCGCCGCGGTGGGCCGGGACGCGGTGAGTTACACCCAGGCCCTTTCCCTGTCCGGCTCCTGGACCTTTTGGGGCGCCCTTGCCCTTTACGGGGAAATAGATCTGGTTCACGTTATCCATCCCCGGAACTATAGCTCTTCCCCTCCGGCAACGGACCTTCAGTGGACCCTAGGCTTAACCTATGGGTTTTAGGCGGGCCGGATCAAAAGGCCGGGACCGGGACGAACCCGGCCCCGGCGGCCTAAAATTTAAAGGGTCCAGCTTAAACCCAGGGTTAATTGTAAATCCCAAATGGGGCTTGCGGAACTAACATTACCGGGGTTGCCAATCCGCACCAGGTCGGCCTCGCCGTAAAGCTCCCCGCCGGAAAGGATGTTCCAGGAGCCCAAAACGGAGAAGGCGGTGGTCAGGCTGACCGCGTTGCGGGTGGTTTGGGCTGTGCTGTCCCCATGGTTGGGGGTGTCGTGGGATGTTGTGGGGGTGGAATAATCGTGGTAATACCCGCTTCCCGCGTCCTTGTTAAAAACCCAGCCCCAGGTTGTCCACTTATCGTGGGTGCCGTGGGCCATTACCATCAGATTAGCCCCCAGGTTCCATCGGCCAAACACCCGGTAGCCGCCCTTGGCGTTAAACACAATGGCGTCCCCGCCCCAGCGGTAGCCAAGGAAATCTTCATAGTAGGAGGGGGTGCTGCTGTAATACCGGTTGGCCACGATAAAATTAAGCCCCCTCTCGCCGGCATGCTGGCCTCTATTAGATCCAATGACAGTATCGTCTCCTTCCCGCTGGGGGCCCCGGAGATAAAGGTAGGGGTCGGTCAAAACCCCCTCCAGGGACCCGGTAAAAAGCCCGTCTCTCAGGGGAAAGGCGGTTTTAACCCCCAGCATGTACCCCAGGGCATTGGGGATGCCCGAGGCATTGGCGGTGGGAACATTTTCGCCGGGGATGCGAAAATCGTCCATAACCACCTGGCCGTAAACGTTAAGGCCCTTCCGGGGCGCCCAGTCCATTTCCAGCCCAAGGATGGAGTTTTGATTCATCACCCGGTCTAAATTGTGCATAATGATAGTGGGAAAGAAGGCCCAAATATCCACATTGCCGTTCTGAGTTTGGAACATCATCCCCTCGGTCAGGGCAAGCCCCACCTTGCCGCCAAAAAGCCGGGTTTCCAGGCGGTGGCCCACAAACAGGGATATGCCCTCAATAATGGCATGGCGGAATCCTCCGGCCAGGTCGTTATCCCCCACGGGATCCCACTGGTGATTTTTGGTCCCATCCCATCCATAATCATCCTCCTGATCCGTCAGGAAGTACTCGTTTTGGTGGGGAAAGGCGGAAATATTGTAGGTGTACTTAAAGCGCTCGTTCCACCAGGAGGTCCTCACCGAATTGTGGTAATGGATGTGATCCCCCAGGATAAAGTTTCCCGATTCTCCGGCTCCCCAGGAAAGGCGGTCCCGTCCAATGGCCAAATTCCAGGAATCCCCCCCCGCCGAGGCAAAGGTCCGGTAGGGAATGTTAAAATCAATATCCGTCATCACCGCCGGGGGAATTAAAATAAGGTTGGTGCTAAAGGCGGTCCGGCCCATCATGGCGGAACTTAGGTAGGTCCCCTCGGTTTCCTGGTTGCCTTTAATCGTTTGCTGTCTGTCGGGGCGGCCGAATTTGCTGGCCCCCTCGTTGTAGGGAAGGTTGCCTATGGAAAAATCCGTAAATCCGTAGACGTAACGGGAAAACCAGTTTTCCAGGCGAAAACTTAAAAAAGGTTTGCCCAGGTTCCAGGGCCTGATGTACTCGTCGGGGGTTAGGAAATCCCCGGGGTTGGCGTGCCCCCGCAATTCCAGGGTAGGAACAAAGTTAAAATGAAAAAACTCCGGGGGCCGGTTAAGCTGCTCCCGGGCAAAGTCGTAGGCGGTTTGGGCCGGGCCGGTTAAAGGGAGGCCCTCCAGCCGGTCCAGCATAAAGAGAAGTTCGCTTCCGCTCCAGGGCCCCGCCGTGGAGGGCAGGGCAAGCCCCTGATAGATGTAGAGGGAACGGATGGCCTGGTAAATTTCAGAATCCAGGGGATAGATCTTTTGGTGGTTGACCGGGGGGGTTCTTCGTTCATCCCCTTCCAGGGCAAAAAGAGAAAGGGCGCTTAAGAGCAGGAACAGGGTCAAAAAAGGTTTCATACCAAACTCCTTGCCGGCTGCCGGGCGGCCAAAATTCCCGCCGCCGTGGGGGGGGGGGGGGGGGGGGAACTACTTTTCATAAATGGCTCCTTATATTTAAACTATATTTCCCTTATTTCTTTTTGTCCACGCAACTAAAGAAAAAAACAAAACCAAAACAGACGCCTCAAAGGCCCCCGGCTTTTCAAGGCCGGGAAAATTGACTTTTGGCACTTTCAGGCTGTGCCAAAACGCAAAGTGTTTTTAAGGCGGAAAACGGGAAAGGCGGTTATAATACAAGAGCGCCGGGTAACGGCGGAGATAAACTGTACGGAGGCTTAATGATGAAAGAAACTGTTCAAAGGGTTGGGCGCTCTCTCAGCGCGATGGTGATGCCGAACCTGGGGGCTTTTATTGCCTGGGGGCTTATTACCGCCTTCTTTATCCCCACCGGCTGGATACCAAATGAACGGCTTGGGAACATGGTAGGCCCCATGCTTTCCTATCTTTTACCCCTTTTAATCGGTTATACCGGGGGCAAAATGGTAGGGGGTATTCGGGGCGGCCTTGTGGGTTCCATAGCGGCCATTGGGGTTATCATGGGCGCCAGTATACCGATGTTCCTTGGTGCCATGGTTGCCGGACCCCTCGGAGGCTGGTGCATTAAAAAGTTTGACGAAGCGGTTGAGGGCAAGGTGCCCGCGGGTTTTGAGATGCTGGTGAACAATTTTTCCGCGGGGATCATCGGCGCCATCCTGGCGATAATCTGCTTTCTTGCCATTGGTCCCATTGCCGAAGCGGCCACCAACGCCCTGGGCGCGGGGGTTGGCTGGCTCGTGGAACACAAGATGCTGCCCTTTGCCTCGGTTCTGGTTGAACCCGCCAAGGTTCTGTTCCTCAATAACGCGATTAACCACGGCGTCTTTACGCCCCTGGGGGCGCAGCAGTCCCAGGAAATCGGCCGCTCCATTTACTACATGATCGAATCCAATCCCGGTCCCGGCCTGGGGCTGCTGTTGGCCTATTGTATAGTCGGCAAGGGCAGCGCAAAGTCAAGCGCCCCCGGAGCGGCGATCATTCACTTCCTCGGCGGCATCCACGAAATCTACTTTCCCTATGTGCTGATGAACCCGATCCTGATTTTAGCCATGATTGGCGGCGGCTTTTCCGGCGTCCTCGTTCTTAGTTTGCTGGGGGGCGGGCTTATCGCTCCGGCCTCTCCCGGTTCCATTTTTGCCGAGCTGATGATGACCCCCAGGGGAGCGTATTTTGCCAATATTGCGGGGATTGTGGCCGGCGGGGGAGTCAGTTTCCTCCTGTCCACCGCGCTGCTCAAGGTTTTTGGCAAGGAAGACTCCGATCTGGCTTCCGCCCAAAAATCGGTACGAACCATGAAAGCCCAGTCCAAGGGGCAGTCCGTTGAAGAAACCACCGTGGCGGGATCCCTTGTTGAGGTCCGGAAAATTGTTTTTGCCTGCGACGCCGGCATGGGCTCCAGCGCCATGGGGGCTACCAAGCTGCGCAAAAAACTTGAGAAGGCGGGACTTGCGGGAATTACGGTAATCCACTCGCCGGTAAGCGAAGTTCCCGCTGATGCGGATGTTATTGTGGTGCACAAAGAATTAAAGGAACGGGCCGCCGCGAGCAATCCCAAGGCGCGGCTTATTCCCATTACCGATTTCTTAACCGCTCCGGAGTACGACGAGCTTACAGCGGAGCTGCTGAAAAAATGAACTTCTCAAGGGGCGGGGGGCCAAACCGGCATTAAACCCGCCGCAAGCAGGAAGGGGCGCGGGGCCCGATGTTCGGCCCTGTGCCCTGCCTTTTAGTTCCTTTTAGTTAAGGAGAGGATCATGCGTGAAATTTCCTACACCATTACCGACCCCGACGGCGTTCACGCCCGGCCCGCGGGAAAATTTGTTGAGCAGATGCAGCAGTTCGCCAGCAATATTACCATCACCCGGGACGACAAAACCATAGACGGGAAAAAACTATTTGCCCTTATGAAGCTGCGGGTTAAACTAGGGGAAACCATTCTTGTCAGCGCCGAAGGGGGCGATGAAGAAGCGGCGGCCGCCGCGGCCCTTAGTTTTTTGACGGAACATCTCTAATGCAGGATGTTTCTCCCCGTCTGGCCCGGCTCCTTGAGCTTTTGCTCCAAAAAAAGGGGCCGGTCAGTGTCGATGAACTGGCGGGGGAACTGGACAGCAGCCGGCGCACCCTGTTTCGGGAATTGAAAAACGCGGATGAAGCCTTGAGCCCCTACGGGATAGGCTTAACCTCGGTTCCCGGAAAGGGGCTGCAGCTTTCCGGGGATGACCAGGGGCGGGCCCGGCTGCAATCCGCCCTCCGGAAAAACAATCCCCCCTTGCCGGGAAACCGGCAGGAGCGGCTCCTCGGCCTTCTTCTGGATTTGCTTGACACCTTTGATATCCACAAATTGTTTTATTTTGCCGATTCTCTGGGGGTCAGCGAAGCGACGGTGAGCCACGATCTGGATACCCTGGAACCCTACCTCAAGGAACGGTCTATCACCCTTATCAGAAAACCGGGGCAGGGGGTTTGTATTTCAGGAAGCGAAGAAGCGGTCCGCCAGGTAATTATCCGGAGAATCCTGTCGGACGGCGCGGGGGGCGAACTGCCCTACCTGAAGGCCTGCGATTATCCGCCCTCCGATGTGGCCTGGGGGGTCCGGGAACTTTTCGACCACTCCCTGAACCGGGCCCTGGCCTGGATGACTCCGGATTCCCTTAATATGCTGCGGATCTTTGTCATGGTAAGCGTTGAGCGCATCCGGAAAGGGGCGCTGCTGCCCCCTCCCCGGGACGCTTTGGAAGAGGCTCAGCCGGGAGGGGGATACCTGTTCCGGCTTTCGGAATTCCTTGCCGGCAAGATAGAGGCCCGGTTTTCCCTTGCCCTGCCCCGGCAGGAACGGGCGGCCCTGACGCGGCAAATTAAAAGCTGCCGGGCTATGCTGCATAACCCTTTTAACCCCATGGAAGCCAAGGATTACGCGTATGTTCTCACCCTGGTTCACGGGATGATCGAGGGTTTTGATCCCAGCCTTGCTCCCGCCCTAAAAACTAACGAGCATTTGCTTAACGGGTTAAGCCTTCACCTGTGGGCGGCCCTGGACCGCCTGGAAAAACGGATGGAGCTGCCCGATAGTCTGCATGGCCAGGTGGCCGAAAAGTATCCGGAACTGTACGAAAAAACCAAACGGGCCGCGGCGGTTCTGGAGGAACGGCTGGGCGTGCCGATTCCTTCCAGCGAGATTTCCCTGATTGCCGTCCATTTTTACGCGGTGCTGTTTAACCTTAAAGCCCAAAATACCCGCAAGCGGACTTTAAGGGTTTGCATCGTGTGCGTCGCCGGCATCGGCGTATCCTATGTGCTGGCGGCCCAGATCCGGCAGCGATACAAAGAGGAGCTTGAAATCGATTTAAGCGATTGCAGTGATGAGGCGTCCTTTGAGTTCTACGATTTTCTTATTTCCACGATTCCCCTGAATCAAAGGGATACGCCGGTGGTTTTGGTTAATTCCTTTCTCACCGCCGAGGATCATGTCCATATCCGGGAAGCCATAGATAAATACGCCTTTGTGGAAAAAACCTTAGACCCTCCTTCCGGCAAAACGGCCCCAACCGCCCTGCCGGAACGGCTTAAACGGGTTACGGAACTGCTGCAACAGGTAGGGACACTTTTTTCTAATTTTCAATTGATAACCACAAAGGATGACTGCTCTTTTGAAGAACTGGCTGGCCTTTCCGCCTCCCGTTTTGCCCCGGATCCGGAGAGGGCCGCCCTGGTTCACAAGGCGCTTATGGATCGGGAGGCGATCTCCTCCCAGGTAATTCCCCATTTAAAAATTGTGCTGCTCCACGCCCGCACAGGGGGAGTTGCCGCTCCGGTTTTTGCCATTCTTATGCCGGAGCATGGCCTTTTTGTTGATCCCTATTTTCAGGGGGCAAAATCCTGCCTGCTCATGCTTTTGCCCAAAGAGACTCCCCGGGAGATGAACGAAATCATGGGCATCATTAGCAGCGCCCTGGTGGACAACACCGTTTTTCTTGATAGGGTTCATGCAGGAAACCTGGGGCAGGCCCGATCCCTGCTGGAATCCGAAGTGTCCGAATATCTTGTTCAATACTGCAAAGAAAACGTAAAGGAATAGGAGGTTTTTATGGCTGCAACGGAAATGTTTAAGCTGGAGAACATCATCCTCAATCTGCCGGCGGAAGACAGCGATGCGGTGATACGCCGCTGCGGGAAGATGCTGGTTGACAACGGCTATGCCCAGGAGAAGTATGTTGAAGGAATGTTGGCCCGGGATCATTCCTTTAGCTGCGCCATCGGCAACTTTATCGCCATTCCCCACGGAGAAAAGGAATACAAAGAAAATATACTTTCCCCCGGCATTGTGGTGCTGACCTATCCGGAGGGCATAGACTGGCACGGCGCAAAGGTACATCTGGTTATCGGCATTGCCGCCCGGGGAGAAGAACATCTGGATATTTTGGGAAATGTAGTGGATAATATTGAGGAGGAACAGGACGTGCTTAACCTAATCGAAAAAAATGATCCTCAGGCAATTTACAATATGTTCCGTGGAGGTCCTTTATGATTGTAACGGTAACTCTGAATCCTGCCCTGGATAAAACTGCCCATGTCCACCGGGTTCGTCCCGGCGTTCTCCACCGGCTGCAAGGGGTGATGATAGATGCCGGAGGGAAGGGGGTCAATGTATCGGGTGTTGTTTCCGTGCTGGGGGGAAAAACCATAGCCACCGGTTTTGCCGGGGGAACCACCGGGGATGAATTGTTAATGCGTCTTGACGAGCGGGGCATCTCCCACGATTTTGTCCGAACCGCGGGGGCCACCCGGATCAATCTCAAGTTGATCGATGATGAAGGGGGGCTTACCGAATTCAACGAACCGGGGGCCTGGGTTTCCCCCGGAGAATGGCAGATCTTGGAGAAAAAGCTCTACTCCCTGGCCGCAAAGGATACCCTCTTTGTTTTGTCCGGTAGCCTGCCCCAGGGCCTGGGGGCCGATACTTACCGGAACCTCTGCACTGCCCTGAGGGGCCGGAAGGGGGCGCGGGTTTTTGTTGACGCCGACGGCGAACCCCTGCGGCAGGCCCTCCTTGGGGGCCCCGACTACGTCAAGCCGAACCGCTACGAACTGCTCCAGTATTTTTCCGCCCCCCCGGACACGCCGGAACCCCGGCTGGTGGATTTCTGCCGGGAACTTGTGTCCAAGGGCCTGGGCTTGGCGGCCCTTTCGATGGGCGACGAGGGGGCGCTGTTTGTTACCAAAGCCGCCGCCTACCGGGCGCCGCCCCTTTCCGTTCCGGTGCATTCCACCGTGGGGGCCGGGGACAGCATGGTTGCCGCCCTTGCCTATGGGCTGGATGTGGGGCTTTCTCCGGAGCAGGGCATGACCTTAGCTGTGGCGGCCTCCGCGGCGGCGGTAACCACCCCGGGAACCAAGCCGCCGGACCTTGCCTTGATTAAGGAGCTTGAAACCAAGGTAGAGCTGCGGCAGATTTAATTTGAATTTAACAAGGAGCGCTAAAAAAATGGGAAAAAAAACACGGGCCATCCGGCTTTACGGGGCGGATGATCTTAGGCTGGAAGAATTTGAACTTCCCGAAATAAAGGATGATGAAATACTGGTCCGCATTGTCAGCGATAGTATTTGTATGTCCACCCACAAGTTATTGAAGCAGGGCAAGCAGCATAAACGCTGCCCCCAGAACATTGACACAAACCCCATCATCATAGGGCACGAGTTTGCCGGGGATATTGTTGAGGTGGGCAAAAAATGGCAGGGGGAGTTTAAGCCGGGGGAAAGGTTTGCCCAGCAGCCCGCCCTCAACTATAAGGGCAGCCTGGCCTCTCCGGGCTACTCCTACGAATTTTTCGGCGGCGACGCCACCTA
>JAISRN010000087.1 GCA_031273605.1 Spirochaetales bacterium
CCCCCCGCCGGCCTCCCCGGAACTGGCCGCCCCCCTGGTCCCCTTCGCCGCCCCCCGAGGCTTCTCCGCCCTTCCCGCCGGACCACCGCCAAGAGCCGCCTCCGGCAGCAGCCCCGGACAAACCGGAATTTCCGGATCCCCCCTCCGAAGATCAAGAGACCGGGATAGAGTCGGACCCGGAAGGGGGAGCCCCGGAGGAAAACCAGGAAGAAATCGAGTTGGAACCGGAGGCCGGGGAAAATTTGAACCCGGAGGCGGACCAGGAAGCTGAAATAGAACTAGACCCGGAAGCGGAAAACGAACCGGACCCGGAGGCTGAAATCGAGTTAGACCCGGAGGCGGACCCGGAAACCGAAATAGAACTGGACCCGGAAGCTCAAAGGGATCCGGCCCCGGAGGGGGACCAGGAAGCCGAAAAAAAGCAAAACCCGGCGGAGGCCCCTCCTTCCGGCGAAGATCCCAAGCCCGCCACCCCCCTGGACCTTCTCAATTATTTAAAAACCCTGACTAAATTCCTGCCCCCGGAGAAGGCCGAAGAATTCCAGTCCAGCGGCATGGAAGACAAAATGGAGGAGATCCGGAACCGGCTAAGGAAAAAACTGGCCCCAGAGACGCCGGTCCCCGAAAACGCCCCCGCCCCGGCGGCGGGAAACGAAAGGGCCGAGCGAATTCAAAAAACCCTTTCTATCATCGGAAAATTGGCGGATTACTCTCCCGACCCCGAATTGCAAAAGCGGATAAAAAATAAAATAGGGAATATACTTACCAGGATGAAAACGGTAAAATGAAAAGACATGGATGAAAAAAAACTTGCAAAACTGCACGGGTATATTGAGAAGATGCCGAGTCTGCCCACCACGGTCTCCCGGATACTGGAAATTTGCAACCTTCCCCAGACTATCCCGGCAGACTTAAACCAGGTTATAAGCCTTGATCCCGTTCTTATGGGCAAAGTCCTTAAGCTGATTAATTCCGCCTACTACGGCCTGAATCAGGAAATTACCTCCCTGGTACGGGCCATCATTATGCTGGGGATAAACACCGTCAAGAACCTGGCTTTAAGCACCGCGGTGCTGGGAACCTTTGACCGGCAGGCCGGCTCTCAAGCCCTTAACATGGACGGATTTTGGAGGCACTCCCTGGGAGTGGCCGTCTGCTCCAAACTCATCGCCAAAAAAAGAAAACTGGACCCTAAAAAATGGGAAGATTATTTTATTGCCGGCCTTTTGCACGATTTGGGGAAAATCCCCCTAAACAACCAGTTTCCCGATGATTATGTCCGGGTTATTGAAACCTGCGACCGGGAAAGGATTCCCCTCTGCCAGGCGGAAAAAAAGATTTTTGATCTCAACCATGCGGAAGTGGGGAGCCTGATTGTTTCTAACTGGCGGCTGGATAACTCTATTCTGGATGTTACCGGAAGGCACCATGATTATGAAAATTATGAGGGTGAACATACGGAGCTGCTCTATTCCGTTGTCTTGGCGGATTTTTTTGTCAACGAAACCGAAGTGGGCTTTTCGGGCAACCGCTGGCCCCAAAAGCCCTCCTCTCTGCCGGAAAAGGTTTTAAATTTTTCGCTGGAAGCCGAAAAAGGCATTGAGGCCGAAGTAACCGCTGAAATTGAAAAGGCATCCATATTTCTCAAACTTACCAAAAAAGGTTAGGGCAGGATGAGCATAAAAATACGGTTTTGGGGAGTCCGGGGATCCATCCCGGCGCCGGGCCCCCGGACCATGGGTTACGGCGGGAACACCGCCTGCATAGAATTAAGGATGGGAGAAAATGAAAAAATAATTATTCTGGACGCCGGATCGGGAATTCGGGATCTGGGCGCCCATCTTATCAAAAACGATCTTCCCAAGGGGCCCCTTTCGATAGATCTCCTTTTAACCCATACCCACTGGGATCATATTCTTGGATTTCCTTTTTTTTCGCCTATTTTTATTCCCAACACCAAACTCAATGTCTATGGCCCCGTAACCTACGAAGAAGACGGCCTGGACAAAATTATCGGCGGCCTTTTAACCTACCGGTATTTTCCGGTTAAGCAGTCCGAACTGGCGGCGGAAATTAATTACATTCCCCTAAAAGAAAGCACCTTTGATCTTGGGGAGGGGGTTTTTGTTACCACCAAATACTTAAACCACCCTATCCTCTGCCTGGGCTACCGGTTTGAACACAAGGGGCGCTCGGTGGTTACCGCTTTTGACACCGAACCTTTCCGCAATCTTTTTCCTACCGATCCCAGCCAGCCGGGTTACGATCCCCTGGTGGCCGAAGAAGGAGAAAAAGTGGCGTCGGAAGAAAACGAAAAAATACTTAATTTTATGAAAGGAGCGGATGTTATTATTCACGATGCCCAATATACCGAAGAAGAACTAAACAAATCCTACCTGGGCTGGGGCCATTCAAGTTTTGAGCATGTCATTAAAACGGCCCACCGGGCCCGGGCCAAGCGGGTTGTTTTTTTTCATCATGATCCCCAAAGAACCGACGAACAACTGGACGAACTGCTCGCGGGTTACCAAAAAATGATACGGGGAAAAACCAAGCTGGAAATAAGCATGGCCAGGGAGGGAGAAGAAATTGTGCTGTGATCCTGATGAAGATTTAAGCCCCAAAACCGAACCATCAGAAACCTCCAACCGGCGGCCCTGGACGGAATTTGACGCGGTCTTTAAGGCCCCAAGCCCAAACCAATTGGCTTCCCTCTACCTGGACTACTATCAAACAAGCCTTAATCCGGACCCGCCGCCCGGCCTGCGAAACGAAATTAACCGGCTGTGCAAAACAACCCGGGCCCGCCGCCCCCGATCCGGGCTGCCTTCCGGCCTTTTCGGTTTCCGGCTGCACTTTGATCCGGAGCAGGAAGAGTACATCCTTATCCAGCCCGGCGTTTATTCCGCAGCCAACCTTCTCTATGCCCTCTTTGATATTTTGGTGGGAACCCCTTCGGGAAACCCCGATGTTCTGCAGACCGGCGTCTTTGAGGACATAGACCGGTATTTAGGCCGAATCGAAGAAAAGGAAAAACGAAATTTTAATAAACAAAAAGAAGAGCTAAAGCGGATTTCCGGCGAACTGATACAAACCCTTGCTATTCTGGACGAACAAGATTTTAAAGAGCAGGACATGGAAAAGCTGGCCGCCGAAATTGATAAAACCTACTATGAACCCCTGGGGCTCATCCTTCAAACTCTTTTAATTGAAATAGAAAAACCCCCGGCTTCCCCGGACGAAACCGGAGAGTTAAATAAATTCCTTTAAATACTCCCCCGCCGACCGGTTAAGTTCCCTGGCAAAATCCGAAGCGTACTTCCTCAGGCAAAAGGCGGTAATGGCCCCGTCAAAGTCATACCCCGGCTGAGGATTTAACTCCCCGTGGAGGGTCCGCAGGGCCTCTTCGGAAAGGGGAGAGTAACGATCGGTCTGAACAATAAAATCCCGGCGGGGCCGGGGAGGCTTGGGGCGCTTAACCTGGGAATCCGAAGGATAACCATAAACCACCAGGGTAGCCGGAAATACCAGGGGGTCCAGGCTAAGCAGGGCTGTGAGTTTTTCCCGGTTTTCCATAATGTCGCCGATGTAGCAGGACCCTAAGCCCAGGGATTCTGCGGCGGTAACCGTATTTTGAGCCGCAATGAGGGCGTCCTGGATGGCTAAGATCAGGTCCCCCGGTCCCGGCCGGCGGGCTTCGGTTCCCGCGTAACGGTAGCAGTCCAGCCACCGCCGGCAGTCCGCCAGAAAAACCAGGACCACCGGCGCCTTGGCAATAAAGGGCTGATTATCGCAGAGTACGGACAGGGAATCCTTTATCCCCTGATCCTGAATATGCAAAATAGTATAAAGCTGCTGATTGCCCGCGCTGGGCGCCTGAATTCCCGCATCAATGATCAGGTTAACATTTTCCTGAGACACAGGCTTATCCTGAAAAACCCGGACGGATTTCCGGTCAAACAAAGATTGAATAATTGGATTCATAAAGCAAGGGTTCCTCCCTGGTTTTTAGTTTTAGCGGACAATTCGAGTAACGCCGTTTATCCGAAAAGGCACCACAGCCTTTCCAAAAAAAGGCAGAGAGCTGCCGGCCTCCAGATTCCCCCACAGGGAATACTCCACGGGATTGCGGCTGGCCATGATATTCATCAACTCCCGAACCGTGGACAAAGAGTTGAGGGCGATCAAAAGGGTAACCGTCCTTTCCTGCCCCGGCAAAAGTTCATAACCCTGATCGATCTTTCCCTGGATCCAGGACGAAGCGTTTACATCCAGGGTGTAGTCAAAGGAATCAACCCTCAGGGAAAACCCGTTTGGATTTTCAAGCCCCAGGGCAAGAATCATCTCAACCGAAGTGAGGCCCAGGTTATTTAAAGTAAGGCTGCCAAAACTAACCACGGGAATCCGGGGAAGGGGAAGGGTCCCCTCCAGAACAAGGGGAAAGCTCTTGTTTTTTATCAACGGGAGATCAAACCGGAGGTCCAGATTAACGGCGTAATCTACTTCGGTAGAAGACAGGAGGGTGTTTATGCCGTTATAAATCTCCTCAAAACCGGCCCTGACGGGAATATTTATCCTGGCGGAGGACTCGGCGGCGATAGTTCCCTGGGGCGGAATTTCGCCGTTTAAGAAGGGCTGCCCCGCCAAAGTCAAAACCCATTTGATTGCCGGAATGGGAATAACAAAAGGATTGGGATTATAAATATCCGCGGCGGCCAAAATGTCCGCCCCCTCAAAGTCTAACCCGGTAATTACCGGGGTATCCGGGGTAATTACCGGTTCTTTAAAAAGGTTTTGCGTATTCACGCAGCCGGCAAAAGCCCCGGCGATCAAGAGCGCGGCCAAAAGCCGGGTAATTCTGTTCATTAATCTCCTCCGCCATCCCGGGGGCGGGGCACAAGGCCCCACCGGGAATCCAGGGTGGCAAAATAATCCTCCAGGGTTTCCGCCCGGCGGATAATCCGGACCTTCCCCGAAGGGGTCAACAAAAGCTCGGCGCTTCTCAGCTTGCCGTTATAATTAAAACCCATGGCATGCCCGTGGGCGCCGGTATCGTGGATAACCACCAGATCCCCCGGGGACGTTACCGGCAGTTCCCGGTCAATGGCAAACTTATCGTTATTTTCACAGAGGGACCCGGTAACATCCGCCTTTTCCCGGGGGCCTTCTTCCCTGCCCGGCACGGAAATGTGGTGGTAGGCGCCGTACAAAGCCGGGCGCATCAGGTTGGCCATGCAGGCATCCAGGCCAACATAGGTTTTATAAGTTTGCTTTTTGTGCAGGACCCGGCTTACCAGGTACCCGTAAGGCCCGGTAACCATGCGCCCGCATTCCATGGTAATCCCCAGGGGATCCAGTTTTGCGGGCACAATGATCTCTTCGTAAAGCCTGCGAATCCCCCGGGAAAGGGAAACCAGGTCCACCGGGTCCTGGTCCGGCCGGTAGGGAATACCCACGCCGCCCCCCAGGTTAATAAACTCAAACCTAACCCCGGTCCGGCGGTTAATTTCCGCAGCTAAATGAAAAAGCAGGGCGGCGGTTTCAATAAAGTAATCCCCCCTTAGTTCGTTAGAAGCCACCATGGCATGAAGGCCGAAACGGGTTAGGCCCTTTTGCTTGAGCATTCCATAGGCCTCAAATAACTGCTCCCCGGTAAAACCGTACTTAGCCTCTTCGGGTTTGCCGATAATGGCGTTGCCTCCCTTAAGGGGTCCCGGATTGTACCGGCAGCAAAGAATGGCCGGAAGCCCCGCCGCCTTTTCTAAAAACGGAATATGGCTAATGTCGTCCAGGTTAATAACCACCCCCATTTTCCGGGCCCGGATAAATTCCCCGGCGGGGGTGTCGTTAGAGGTAAAAATAATATGCTCCGGTTTAATTCCGGCCGCCCGGGCCAGCAAAAGTTCCGGCAGGGAGGAACAATCCGCCCCCATCCCCTCTTCCCTTAAAATTTTCAGGATATGAGGATTGGGCAGGGCCTTAACGGCAAAATAATTAATGAATCCCCCGGGAACCCAGTCAAAGGCCCGGTAAAAGGCCCGGGCATTTTCCCGGATGGCCTTTTCATCATAAATATGAAAGGGCGTGGAATACTCCAAGGCAATGTCCTCAATCCGGGCCGGGGTAAAAGGCAGGGTTTTAAGGCTCATAAAATTCTCCTGAACAAACAATAGAGCCAATCTAAAAAACTAACGTTTTTTAGAAAGCCTCAACTAAAACAATTAAACTCCATCTCCCGGAGCAAGTCAATACGGGAAAGAAGACACCGGGGAGAGAAGAATCCGATCATTGCGCTAAACACAAGGTTTTTCCCGCCCTGCCTCCGGAGTTTGGGGTGTTTCAAAGGCCGCCCAAAGGGGGTCTTGGGGAAGCGGCGCCTGAACACGGATAGTCTCTCCGGTCCGGGGGTGCACAAAGGCGGCGGACCGGGAAAAGAGATAAATCCCCCCGCCGGGCTTGGACCGGGCGGCGCCGTATTTAAGGTCCCCCTTAATGGGGCAGCCCATCCCGGCCAACTGAACCCGGATCTGGTGGCTCCGGCCGGTGAGGGGCCGGATCTCCAGCCGCCAGTACCGGAGGGTTTTACCCAGCAGCCTGTAACGGAGAACCGCGGTTTTGGTCTTGCCGGAAGACTGCCCCTCCTCCCTTTCACAAGGCGCCGCCCGGTAGGAACGGTTTCTCCGGCCATCCCGGCCAAGCTGGTCAATGACCTCGCCTTCCGGCTCCGGCGGCGGCTTTTCCGTAACCGCCCAGTAGATTTTTTCAACCTTTCTTTCCCGCAGCAGCTTGTTAAAGGCCGCCAGACTTTGGCGGTTCTTGGCAAAAATCAAAACCCCCAAAACCGGACGATCCAGCCGGTGAACCAGTCCGCCCCCGGGATCAATCCGGCCCTGCCCCTTAAGTTCATCCAGGTAAGAAAGGTCGCCGGACTTATCCCCCTGAACGGGCCTATATTCCTGCTTGCAGAGAATAAGATAATCCTGGTCTTCAAAAAGCACATTTGATTCCAAGGTGCAACAAAATGGCCCTTTTTTTATCATCAACAACCTTCATGGCAATTCGAGTATATAATCCCAGTTTTTTTGCCAGCATTTTTCTTGCATCGGTAAAAAAAACACGTTCCTCTATCAATTTTGTTTCGGTTCTTTTTGAAAATTCTATGCTGTCATCAATGCAGAAATGCATAAGCGCGTCTGTATTTCCGGTTTTTTGGACATACCTATTGGCATATTTGATACCCGTCGAATTAGTGGCATCAAATATCAATTCAACCCTTGTCCAAACCTTTTTTATATCATTAACAAACCGGATAACCTTATCCTCCTTAAAATACTGAAAAACGCCGGAAACCACAAGCAGAGTTGGAATTGATTTATCAATTTGTTTTGTCCATTCCATGTCAAATATATCACAGGCAATTAACAGTTCATTTTTTTGTTCCCCTAATATCGTCCGGCGCGCGGCAATTACACCGGGCAGATCAATTTCATAAAAAACTGCCATTTGTTCATTTAAGCGATAATATGCCGTTTCAAATCCTGCGCCAAGATAGACGATATTACTTTTACCATTTTTTTTAATAAATGCCCGGACCATCCCGTCAAGATTGTAGTATCTGGCAGCGGAAGCCATAAACGAGTATTCAGAGGACCTTTTTTGTATGGTATCGTCCGGAATATATGTTTCCAGCGACAGGGCTTTTTCGTCAAAAAAATATTCAGGGAATGTTTTTGACACAAATATACGCGCCGCCAGGGGAATAAACAATGTATCGGGGACGCCCTGCAATGTGCTCATTATTTTTATATCTCCATTTTATTTCATTCCCCAATATGCCCCCCGCCTAGGTCCACTCCCTCAGGGGAACATCCCGCCGCAGCCTTTCGTGTTCCGCGGCCAGCAAAGAAACCACCTGGGAAACCGCGGCATTTAAAAGGACGCTAAAGCCCATTAAAAGGGGAATAGCCGGAGCTAAAATCAGGTATCCGTCCTGAATGTCCCGCCCGTAGAGCCGGCACATTAAAGCAATGGCGGCGGCAAAACCCAGGGCAGGGTAATTGCCGGTAAGAAAAGAAAGAAGAAAAGCAAAAAGGATAATCCAAAGCACCCCGGTAAAACTCAACTGGAGGCTTGAGTAAGAACGAAGGATCACCATAAAAGAAAGGCTGGTAACCAGCCCCGTACCGGCCTTGCCGAACAGGGCAAAGAGGGGATACGACAGGGCGCCCACCCGGCGGGGAATTCCCAGGTTTTCCGGGCCGTTCTTAATCAGCACCGGAAGACAAAAGTAGTCATCTCCGGAGAAGAAGGCCGCCAGGGCCGGGGCCAGCAGGGCGTAGATAAAACGGTAAGGGTTGGGCCGTCCGGGAATTAAAAAATGAAGACAGAGGGGGAAAATTCCAAAAAAGATAAGGGCAGTGTCCACCGTCAAAACAAGAAACACCGGCCTAAAGAGTTCTATGGCGGGACTCATCCGCAGTTGAATCAGGCCCCAGGCCGCCAGGCCTATCATTCCCAAACCAAGGATCTCAACCAAAAAACCATTAATCCTAAGAAAAATCCGGGAAAGGGCGTCGCAAAGCTGTACTACCGGATGGGTAGTCTGGTGATCAAAGTTAAGATTAATCCCGATGAGGGCAGCCAAAAAACCCAGGGGCAAAAGAAAGTTTCCCCCGGGGGCGGTAAAGATCTCAAAAAGATTGGCCGGAAAAAGGGCGGCAAGATAGTCCGCCCCGCTTAAAATGGGCAGGGGGCTGCCTTCTTCGATAATAATAGGAAGGCGGAAAGAAAAAAACAGCGCCGATACCGCGCCGATAATCGTCAGCCCCAATCCGGCAATTGCCATATAAACAAAAATCCGCAGAAACACCCGCAGACATTTTTTATTTTCTCTAAGTTGATAGATTCCCAAAATCAGGGTAAAAAAAACCAGGGGAAAAATCAAAAACCGCCCAAGCCTAAGGGTAATTTCGGAAAAAAGCCGAAAAACATCCTGCACCCCCTGGGAATCCGCCGGAAGGAAAAACCCCAAAAGGCATCCCACCCCCGCCCCTATTAATAGTTTAATCCAAATTTTCATATAACTCCCGGTTTTAATCCGGCCTCCTGCGGCCGGCCCGGGAAAATAATCCCCGGGGCGGAAAGACATTCATGGTTAAGCCCGGCTTTGTTCCGCCCCCTGAGGATTTAACGATTAAATCCCGGTAACCGGAAAGATCGGCGGAGGAGGATTCAAAACCGATAAGGTTAAAGGATTCCCCCTGGTAAATGGACAGGCAGGAAAGAAAGGCGGTTCTGAACATTTCGTAAGCCCCCGCCACCAGGGGAGATGCCCGCTCCCCTTCTTCAAAATGAAGGATACCGAAGAGGCTTCCGCTCTTTTTGTCCATAAAATAATTAAGCAGGTCCCTTAAAAGAAGCAGGTAACTTTTAACCCGGTAGTCCAGGGTTTTTTCCACCGCCGCAATGGTAAGCTGATGAAAGGGTTCGGAAAATTTGCCCGACGGAAAGATTAAAAAAGCCTGGTCAATGCCACCCAGCCTTTGCTCCGTTTGAAGGATAAGGTTCCGGGAGCCCAGGCTGGAGCCGGGATTCCAGGGAAGGGAAAAAAAGGCGTCCCCCGCCCCGGCAGCCGGGTTTTCGGTCTTGGGTTCCCGGGGCCCTTTGCCTATCCGGGCCTTGCCGGGGGCCGCCGGCTTAAGGCTTTCCCGCCGGCCCTCACTGTAAAAAGTTGTTACCACCCTTTCCTGTTTTTGGACAAAGGCGTCGGTTAATTCCGCATGTAACGCGCCGGTACCGATGATCAATAAATTTTTTGCCCTGCTTCTTTGTGCCGTTCCTTATAAAAGCAGCAAGCTTAAGGGGGTTCCAAAATCTGACATTTTGAAACCGCCTCAGCTAGGAATCCAGGGAATCCTTTCCCAGCACCAGGAGAATATCCCGGATTCGAGCCGCCTCTTCGTAATTTTCTTCCTGAATAGCCTTAATCAGTTCCTGCTTCAAATTGGTAATTTTGATTCCGTTTAATTTGGCCAGATCTTCCCTTTCGTTGAGAAAGTTTTCCAGGGGAACCCCGGCCTCGGTAATTACCTTTTCGGCCATATAAATAGGACACTTGGCCCGCACGGCCAGAGCCAGGGCGTCGGAAGGCCGGGCATCCTCTTTAAAGCCCCCGGAGGGTCCCTCCTCCCCGGGGAGCCGCTTAATAACCAGGTTAGCGATAAAAATGTCGCTGTCCAGATCACTGATTTCAATTTTGTCCAAACAAAAACCTGCATTGCCCAGGGCGTTAAGCAAAAGATCATGGGTATTGGGCCGGGGCGTGGGAACATTCCCCATGCCGATAAGGATGGACTGGGCCTCCAGCAATCCAATAAAAATCGGAACCACCATAGGGGCGTCCAGGGGCCGGAGAAGGACAGCGTTCCCCTGATCGTTTTTCGCCATGGTCCAAATTTCCGATAGCTTCAGCATAAGGCCGCCTTCCCCTCAATTTTTTACCGGCAAAAAATACTTACCTATAAAGCGGTTCCAAACTAACCGATTTTGAATCACTTCATTATAACCTTTTTTATTTCTTTTGTCATTATGGGATAAACCGCCGGAAGGGGAATTCTGCCCGGAATTATCACGAGTTCGGGGTCAAAAAAGCCTAAAAGCGGCTGTTTCGCGAACCCTGGACCGTCCCGGCCGAATTTAGTATACTTAATAGGGTCTGCCGGGAACAGGATGTTTCCGGGGATGAGAGGAGCTTTTTATGGAATACAAAATCAAAGATATCGGCCTGGCTTCCTGGGGAAGAAAAGAAATGGACATGGCGGAAAAAGAAATGCCCGGTCTCATGGCCATCCGCCGGAAGTACGCGGCGGAAAAACCGCTCTCCGGCGCCCGGATCACCGGGTCCCTGCACATGACCATTCAAACGGCGGTTCTGGTGGAAACCCTAAGAGACCTGGGCGCCCAAATCCGCTGGTGTAGCTGCAATATTTTTTCCACCCAGGACCACGCCGCCGCAGCGGTGGTTCAGGGCCGGGGCGCTCCGGGGGCGCCGGAGGGAGTTCCCGTTTTTGCCTGGAAGGGGGAAACCCTGGAAGAGTACTGGTGGTGTACCGAAAGGGCCCTGGACTTTGGGGGCGGCGCGGGGCCCCACTTAATTGTAGACGACGGCGGCGACGCCACCCTGATGATTCACCGCGGATGGGCCGGAGAAAAAGACCCCCGAATTCTGGACTCCCCGGCGGGGGGGGAGGACGAAGCCTGCCTTTATGCCTGCCTTAAAAAAATCCTGGCTCAGGATAAGAACCGCTGGGAAAGAACCGTTCAAGAGTGGAAGGGGGTCTCGGAAGAAACAACCACCGGGGTTCACCGGCTTTATCAAATGATGGAACGGGGAGAGCTTTTGGTTCCCGCGGTCAATGTCAACGATTCGGTAACCAAGTCTAAATTTGATAATCTCTACGGCTGCCGGGAGTCCCTGGTAGATGGAATTAAACGGGCCACCGATGTTATGACCGCCGGCAAAACAGCCGTGGTCTGCGGCTACGGCGATGTCGGCAAGGGTTCCTCCGAAAGTCTCCGGGGCATGGGCGCCCGGGTGGTGGTAACGGAAATTGACCCCATCTGCGCCCTCCAGGCGGCCATGGCGGGCTACCAGGTGGCAACAGTCGAAGACACCCTGGGCTGGGGGGATATTTATGTTACCACCACGGGCAACCGGGATATCATTACCCTGGAACACATGAAAAAAATGAAAGACCAGGCCATAGTCTGCAACATCGGCCATTTTGACAACGAAATTCAAATGGCCCGGCTTAATCAGGAACCGGGGGTAACTAAACTTAACATTAAACCGCAGGTTGATAAATACACTTTCCCCGATGGTCATGCCATCTATATCCTGGCCGAAGGGCGGCTGGTAAACCTAGGCTGCGCCACCGGCCACCCGAGCTTTGTTATGTCCAACTCTTTTTCTAACCAAACCCTGGCCCAGATTGATTTATGGAAAAACCGGGATGTTTACCAAAACCAGGTTTACCGGCTGCCCAAAAAACTGGACGAGGAAGTAGCCCGGCTTCATCTGGAAAAGATCGGCGCCCGGCTTACGGTTTTAAAGCCCGAGCAGGCCGCCTATATAGGCGTGCCGGTAGAAGGCCCCTATAAGGCGGAGCATTACCGTTATTAAGGCGCTTTAGGCAGGTATTTGGTCCCCTGCCAATGAACAACCCGCCGCAGAAGAGCGGCAAAAGAGAGGAGCATTATCAAATGGAAAATCGTAAATACCTGTTTACCTCCGAATCCGTAGGGGAAGGGCATCCGGACAAGCTCTGCGATCAGGTTTCTGACGCCATTCTGGATGCCTGCCTGACCGACGACCCTGAAAGCCGGGTGGCCTGCGAAACCTTTACCACCACGGGACTGGTTTTAGTGGGGGGGGAGATTACCACAAAAACCTACGTGGACGTTCAGGGAGTGGCCCGGGGGGTGGCCAAAAAAATCGGCTATACCAAGCCGGAGTACGGCCTGGACTGCGATTCCATGGCGGTGCTTAACACCCTGCACAGCCAGTCGCCGGATATTTCCCAGGGGGTTACCGCCGGGCAGAGCCTTTTTAAGGAGCAGGGCGCCGGAGACCAGGGCATGATGTTTGGATACGCCTGCAAAGAAACCCCCGAACTCATGCCGGCGCCCATAATTTTGGCCCACAAACTCCTTCTCAGGGCCACCTCCCTCAGGAAAGAAGGCAAGATAACCTGGCTGCGGCCGGACTCAAAAAGCCAGGTAACCGTGGCCTACGAAGGGCAGGTTCCCAAACATATCGACACGGTGGTCATCAGCCATCAGCATGATGATGACGTCAGCCGGCAGGAACTGGAAGACGAAATCATCCGGCAAATCATCGTTCCCGTTCTGGAACCCACCGGACTCTACTCTAAGGAAACCCGGATCTTCATCAACCCCACGGGACGTTTTGTTATCGGCGGCCCCCACGGCGATTCCGGGCTGACCGGACGCAAGATTATCGTCGACACCTACGGCGGCATGGGCCGGCATGGGGGCGGCGCCTTTAGCGGGAAAGACCCCAGCAAGGTAGACCGCTCCGCCGCTTACATGGCCCGGTATGTGGCCAAAAACATAATCGCCGCCGGCCTCTGTGAACGCTGCGAAGTACAGTTGGCCTATGCCATCGGCGTTCCCTTTCCGGTGTCGGTAATGGTAGATACCTTTGGAGGCGGCATTGTTCCGGAAGAAAAGATAGAAGCGGCCCTGCCCAAGGTGTTCGATCTTTCCCCCAGGGGAATCATCGATACCCTGGAACTGAAAAAACCCATTTACCAGGCCACTGCCTCCTATGGCCATTTTGGACGGAGCGAGTTTAGCTGGGAAAAAACCGATAAAAAGGACCAAATTTTAAAAGAACTTTAGAGGAATCGCCCTGTAACTTGATTGTTTGCGAAGGGGTTGGTTGATTGGCTCGGGAAAAACATGAAAAAACTTCAAACCAAATTCATTCTTTGTTTTGCGGGCATGGGCATTCTCATCGCCCTGGGAGTGGGATTTGTTATGTACGCCGGATATGCCGGTTACATCAAAAGCAGTTACCAAGAGGTTCTGGAAAACGTGGGGGACCTCGTTGAAAAGCAGTTCCCCGTTCTCTCGGAGCCCGGCCGCATCATAAACGAGGGGAAGGCCAACTCCCAGGCCTACTGGCAAATTCCCAGGGACCTAAAGCTCATAGCCGATTCCTTTGATCTGGCCTACATTTACTACCTTGTCAAAGACGGGGACGGATACAGCTTTGTTTTGGACATTGACGATCTGGACGAGCTAACCGACGCCAACGATGCCTTCGAAGCCTATCCCGATGTTCCCGACGAGGTTGATCTGGCCATGACAACGGGAAAGCGGCAGCTTAGCTCCCCCTATACCGACGAATGGGGCGCCTTTGTTTCTTTATTCGTCCCCATCTTCTCCGCAAACCAGGTTGTCGGCATCCTGGGCCTGGACTACGATCTTACTTTTGTACGCCGGCTCGAAAACCGGGCCCTCCTGGTTCTGGGGGCGGCCTTTGTTTTGGCTGTTTTCATTTCCGTCTTAACAGCCATCCTGGTATCCCGGTCCCTCGTTACCCCCATAAAAAAAATGGCCCAGGCGGGCAACGCGCTGGCCAATATGCAGTTTGATATTCCCATTCCCACCGGCCGCAAAGACGAAATCGGCGATATGCAGCGTTCCCTTAACACCATAAAAGAGGAACTCCAAAAAACAATTTTGGAAATTAACAACGAACACCTGGGGCAAAAAAATATCAGCGGCAATCTCCGCGCTTCCATTCTGGACTCTTCCAGCGGCCTTAACGTTATTACCCGGCACATGGATACCGTAGAGAACAAAGCCGAACTGCAAATGAAAGAGGTAACCCAAACCTCCGAATCAATCGAAGGAATCATTAAGCATATTCAGTCCCTGGACACCGCCGCCGAAAGCCAGGGAAACAACATCGACCAGTCCTCCTCTTCCATTGAGCAAATGGTAAAAGACTTGGATTCCGTACGCACGGAGGTCCGGCGGGTCCACGAAACAACCTCCCGGCTTGGCGCGGCTTCCGAAGCCGGGCAGACCATGCTTCAAAATCTCACCGCCGAGCTGGGCCGGATTGCCGAACAGTCGGCCTTTCTGGAAAAGGCCAACGCAACCCTGGCAGGCATCGCCGCGCAAACCAGCATGCTGGCCATGAACGCCGCCATCGAAGCCGCCCATGCCGGGGAAGCGGGCAAAGGCTTTGCCGTGGTGGCCGGGGAGGTTAGGAATTTGGCGGATTCTTCCAACAAGGAATCGGCTTCCATTTCCAGGGAAATAAAAAAAATGCGGAACGAAATCGAACAAATCCGGCGGGTATCCAAGGAAACCGTAGACACCATGGAGGGAATGTTCCACGAAGTAACGGACATGCAGAAGGCTTTTACCAGCGTCAACGCCGCCGTAGAAACCCAGGCTTCCCATGGGAGCCGGGTTCTTGCCACCCTAACCTCCCTGCGGCAGGAGGCGGAACAGGTCAAAAACGGATCAGGGGAAATTGCCCGGGAGAGCCATTTGATTCATGATTTTATCGAAAGCCTTAAGGACATCTCCCGGGAAGTAAGCGACAGCGTCTTGGATGTTCATAGGGCCTGCCGGGAAATTGCCCAGTCCCTGGATGTGGCTCAAAAAATTGCCGAAGGCCGCTATCTTGCCCCTCCGGACAGCCTCTCCGAAGAATGAACTACCCAGAAATTAACCACGGACCACAAGAAGCCGCCCCCGGATTAACCACGGACCTCACAGACAGGAACACGGACAAATCCCGCAAAACTAAAGGTAGTGTCCATGGTTGATCTTAACTTGGGGATGACAGCGCCTCGTTATACATGGCCAGATACAGTTTAGAAGGCTTGGCCCAATCGTAATCCCATTGCATGGCCCGGCGGACCAGGGCCTCCCACTCCCCGGCGTTATTGTAAACCTTTAAAGCCCGGAAACAGGCATCCCGGAGGTCCTCCGCGTTATAGGGGCCAAAGGTAAAGCCGTTCCCCTCCTTGCCCTCAAAAATGCTGTCCTTAAGCCCTCCGGTTTCCCGCACAATGGGAACGGCGCCGTAGCGCAGGGCTATCATCTGGGCCAGGCCGCAGGGCTCGGACTTGCTGGGCATGAGAAACATATCGCTGCCGGCGTAAACCTGCCGGGCCATTTCGGGCAAAAAGCCAAACCGCACGCCGCATTGGCCTTTGCGCCGGGCGGCAAGTTCGCTGAAAAACCGCTCGTAAGAGGGGTCGCCGCTGCCCAGGATAGCCAACTGCATTCCCCCGTCAAGGATCTCATCCACGGCATGAATCAAAAGGTCAAGGCCCTTATGACTTTGAAAGCGAATCACCATGCCGATAACGGGGCCCTCCTTTTCCCGGAGATCAAAGGCCCGGCGCAAAGCCGCTTTACAGACGGGCTTTTTCTTTCCAAAAGTATTCGCGTCATACTGGGCGGCAATACAGGAGTCGGTGGCGGGATCATAAAAATCCCGGTCTATGCCGCTTAAAATACCCCGAATCTTATCCTGGCGCAGCCGCAAAAAAGGGTCCAGGCCGTGGCCGTACCAGGGGTCCTGAATTTCCTGAGCATAGCTGGGCGACACGGTACTCACCAGATCGGCGCTTTCAATGGCCCCCTTCATATAATTAACAATGCCGTCGTATTCCACCAGGTGAAAATGCTCATGCCCTATGCCCAGAGTGCCTTCCAGAATTTCGGGGCCGTACTTTCCCTGATACTGAACATCGTGAATGGTAAAGATAGTTTTAAGGGCGGCATATTCTTTGATATGGCGGTAATAGAGCTTTAGGTAAACCGGAATCAGCGCAGTCTGCCAATCATGGCAGTGGATGATGTCCGGAAGGTTATCCAAATGCCTGATGGTTTCCAGCACGGCCCGGGAAAAAAAACAAAACCGCTCCCCATCGTCATAAAAACCATAGTAGCCCTTGCGTTTAAAATAATATTCATTATCCAAAAAATAATAGGTAACCCCCTGCCTAACCAGTTCAAACAGGCCGCAGTACTGGCTGCGCCAGCTTACAGGAACAATATAGTTGGTCACGTAGCGGAGCTCCCGCCGCCAAAGGTCATGCATATCACTGTATAGGGGAAGGATAATCCGCGTGTTAATTTTGCGCTTCTGCAGGGCTATGGCAAGGCTTCCTATCATATCCCCCAGTTTGCCGGAAGCAAAAAAAGGATGGGCTTCGCTGGAGGCAAATAAAACATTCATGGTATTTTCGTCCTTTTTTTAGGTATTTCGTAACCAATGCCTGTTAGTGAAAGTGTTTCGAGGCGGCAATAAAAACTTCTTCCAGGGAGGGGTCAAAGTGAGTTCCGCATCCTTCTTTAATTATCCCCACGGCCTCCTCAGGAGAGAAGGCTTTTTTGTAAGGGCGATCCGAAATCAGGGCATCGTAAACATCAACCAGGGCCATAAGCCTTCCCTGAAGGGGAATATTGGATCCCGCCATTCCCCGGGGATACCCCGATCCGTTCCATTTTTCGTGGTGAGTACCGGCCATAATTTTAGCGTGGGTTAAAAAAATGCTTTCTTTGGCGTTTTTCTGTATTTTTTCGATAACCTCTTCCCCAAAGGTGGTATGCTTTTTCATTTCGTCAAATTCTTCTTTCGTAAGGGGGCCGGGTTTAAGGAGGATGCTGTCCTTGATGGCAATCTTGCCCACATCATGCAGTTTGGAGGATTGAACAAACAACTGAATATCCCAGGTGTTCAAAATGTCCGCATAAATTCCCCGGCCAAGCATTTCCTGAACCAAAAGGCCCAAAAACTTTTCCGTCCGTTCCACATGGCCGCCGGTGTCGTCATCCCGGCATTCTATCAGGTTCGCCATGGTAATGAGCACCGCATTTTGCAGCTCAAGCACCTCGCCGGTTTTGTCTTCTACCATCTGCATAAGATTCTCATTCAGGTTTTTTAATTCCGCCTTTTGAGTTTCCAACTGCAAATGAACCTCTACCCGCTTAAGGAGCAGGGGGGGTGAGAAGGGCTTGGAGATATAGTCAACGGCGCCCAGGGTAAAGCCCTCCAGTTCGCTTACGGTATCCGCTTTGGAGGTTAAAAAGATAACCGGAATTCCCGCTGTTCTAGGATTTTTTTTCAAGCGGCCGATAGCCTCGTAACCGCTTACCTCGGGCATCAGCACATCCAAAAGGATCAGGTCCGGTATGGTTTGTTCCAAAAGCTGAAACAATTTTTCCGCGCTGGGTACGGTAAAAACGCTGTACTTTTCCATTAAGGTATTCCGGGCCAGCTTTAAGTTTACCGGATTGTCATCTACCAGAACAATTTTTTTCCCATCCCCTTGCATAATTTTCTCTCCATGTCTTTAACTAGTTCATTCTATCCTTAAGCTGCCCTATCCGTCAATTTACCCCAAAGGCCGACGAAAAAAATCCCCTTCCCCTTGGGGCGGAACATCCGGGGCGGAGGCCGTCGGCCCCCAATTTTCCTATTAAATCTGTGTAAACAATAAGAATAAACCGGCCGATCCGGAATCTCCTTTAGACGCATTGACAGACCGCCTTTTTCCCTTTACAACTCATTTAAAGCCCGGAAACGGTTTTAACCATTTGCCGGTTTGGGAAAAGGAGAACCGGCCTAGTTTAAGGAGCTAAAAATGAATTTTGCCGATCTCATTACTAAACGCTACTCCCTTAGAAAATTCAGTCCCGTTCCTGTCGAATCAGAAAAACTTGCCGTTCTTTTTACCGCGGCCCGGCTGGCCCCAACGGCAGGAAACCGCCAGCCCCACAAAATCCTGGTGATCCAAAGCGAAAAGGGCCTCAGCAAAATCGATCTGGCCTCCCCCTGCCGCTTTGACGCCCCGGCGGTTCTGGTTATCTGTTCCGATAGAAACATCTCGTGGAAGCGAAAATTTGACGGCGCCGATGCCTGCATCGTAGACGGCAGCATAGTGGGCGCCCACATTATGCTGCAGGCAGCGGACATTGGTCTGGGAAGCTGCTGGGTGATGCACTTTGATCCCGGGGTAATCCGCCGGGAGTTCAATCTGCCGCCGGAAATATTTCCCGTAGCCCTCATACTCCTGGGCTATCCCGCCGCCGACGCAGCCCCGGAGGAATTCCATTTTCAGCGCCGCCCCCTGGAAGAAATTCTCGTTTTTGAAAGTTTTTGAAGGGGCCGGAAAGGCGCCGTTTTCAAGGAAGGATCTCAATAATTCTTTCCAGATCATCCATGGAAAGATAGCTTATTTCAATTTTGCCTGAATCATGGGTTCCCCGAATTTTAACCTTGGTGCCAAAGGCGTCAATAAATTTTTGTTCAATCTGCCGCAGATCGGCAGGCAGGGCCGGAGGAGTCTTTCCCGCTTTTTCCGGCTGCCCCGCCGCCCGGCCGCCCCGGGAAAGGTCCGCCGCCTGTTTTTCCGCCTCCCGGACGGACAGCCCCTCCGACCGGATGCGCTCAAAGAGAACCCTCCCGTCGGCGGGGTTTTCCAGGGACAGAATCGCCCGGGCATGGCCGGGAGTCAGTTCCCCGGACATCAGAGCCTCCTGCATATCCGGTTCCAACCGGAGCAGCCTAAGGGCATTGGCCACGCTGGAACGGTTTTTCCCCACCCTCTGGGCCAGCTCCTCCTGGGACAGAAAGCCCGATTCCATCAGGCTCTTATAGGCCAGGGCTTCCTCGATGGGGTTTAAATCCTCCCGCTGAATATTTTCGATTAAAGCCACCTCTAACCTGGCCGCGGGGGCCAGGGCCTTTAAAATCACCGGCACCTCGGTAAGCCCCGCCAGTTGAGCGGCCTTAAACCGCCGCTCCCCGGCGATGATCCGGTAGACGGCCTTTTCTGTTTTTTCCCCGGGCTCATCCAGGGCTTCCGCCAAAATAGGCTGCAAAACCCCCTGGGCCTTAATTGAGGCCGCCAGTTCTTCCAGGGCTTCCTGGGAAAACCGCTTGCGGGGCTGATTCCGGTTGGCGATCAGTTGAGATACCGGAAGAAGGATAAACTCCCCCTCCGGAGTTGATTCGGCGGCCGGGGAAGCCTTGGGGGGAGGAGACTTCTCCTCTTCCCGTTTAAAAAGGGCGTTAAGGCCCTTACCCAGAGCCGGTTTGCTAGGCACGGGCCATAACCTCTTTAGCCAGGGCTTCGTAACTGAGGGCGCCGATACACTCGGCGTCATACTCGCTTATGGGCAGCCCGTGGGAGGGGGCCTCCGAAAGTTTCACGTTCCGGGGAATTACGGTTCTAAAAACCTTATCCTTAAAATAACCGGTTACTTCGTGAACCACTTCGTTAGCCAGCTTGGTCCGGCTGTCGTACATGGTAAAGAGGATTCCGCAGACCTTAAGGGAGGGGTTGAGGGATTGTTTAACCATTTGTATCGTTTGAAGGAGCAGGTTAAGCCCCTCAAGGGCATAGTATTCGCACTGGAGGGGAATGATGATTTCATCCGCTGCGGTAAGGCCGTTTAGGGTAAGAATCCCCAGGGAAGGGGGACAATCGATAAAAATATAATCCCAGGAACTTTTTATGCCCGCTAAAGTTTTTTCCAAAAAATGCTCCCGGTTTTCTTCGTTAACAAACTCAACCCCCGCTCCGGTAAGGTTGATGTTAGAGGGAACAATGGAAAGGTTCACCAGGGGGGTACGCTGAATAATGCTCTCAATCTCCGCATTGCCCGTCATGGCTTCATAAATCCCCTGCTTGGATTTATCGGCCCCCACGCTGGAGGAAAGGTTCCCCTGAGAATCAAAATCCACCAAAAGAACCTGGTTCCCCATCTTGGCAAGATAGGCCCCCAGGTTGACAGCGGTGGTTGTTTTTCCCACCCCGCCTTTTTGATTGGCAAAGACTATTGACGTTCCCATAAACTAATTTCGTCAGGTTTTAGCCTTTTGGTCAATCCCCCTAAAAAAAAGGCGCTGGGTCTTCAAAAAAGCCGGGGCCCGGTTCAAAACCGCCTAGGCGCTGACTACCGAGGTAACCCCCGCCACCTTATCCTTAAGGTACCTCTCCACCCCTTGTTTAAGGGTCTGCTGCGCCATGGGGCAGCCGTGGCAGGCCCCGGTGAGCTTTACCGTAACCACCCCGGCCTCATTGACATTGACAAACTGAATATCCCCCCCATCGGCCTGGAGAGAAGGGCGAATATCGTTGATGGCGCTGAGAACTTCTTGATTCATTTTTGTCTCCTTACATCAATTAATCTATCAGACCTGATAGGAATAGTCAAGAATGAATCATTTTTCTCCCCTAAAACCCCCAAAATCCGCCTTTTGAGGGGGCAAACCCGGCAAAATAACAAAAAAGGCCCCAAAACGGGCCGGGCGGAAGAAAGAGTCACAGAAAACATAGGTTTTTGCTTAATTTTATCGCCTTTTTTTCCGTTAATAGGAAATATAGGTGGATTCCTCAATCTTATGATCAAAGAGAACCGGGATAGAGAAAAAACGGCATGAGCGAACCCTTGGTAAACAAAGAACAGTTTAGATTATTCCTCTTTAATCTCCCCAAAACTGAAATTCACCTTCATCTAGAGGGGCTGGCTACCATAGATACGGTATGGGCTCTGATTCAACGCAACAAGTTAAACATCAACGGAATTAAGACCATCGAAGACCTCCGGGCTCACTTTAATATTAATAGCCTGGAGGAATTTCTTTCCCTCTATATGAATATCATCCAAAACAGCTTTAAAACCGAGGACGACCTAAAATATCTTATTAGGGATATGGAACGTTACCTCATCAGCAACAACATTTTTTACGCCGAAGTTTTTTTTGCCCCCTCCAAGTTTCTGCAAAACGGCTTTGATTTTGCCAAAATGATGGCCATTCTGGATGGGGGGACCAAAAGCATTGCCCGGGATCACCATATTTATGTTAAGTACCTGATTGACGTTTCCCGTAGTTTTGGGGTTGATAATGCCATGCACAACCTCGATCTCATTTGTAAGCACCGGATCCGGAGCATCATAGGAATCGGCCTGGGGGGATCGGAGATCCAGGGCCCGGCCAAAGATTTTGTCCCGGTTTTTGAGAAGGCGCGCCAGATGGGGCTTAAAACCGTGGCCCATGCGGGGGAAGATGTGGGCCCCTATTCCATTTGGGATGCCATTTTGCTATTGGGGGCACAAAGGATTGGCCACGGCACCAGCGCTATCAAAGATCCCAAACTGATGGAGTATCTGGAAGAAAAACAAATTCCCATTGAGATCTGCCCCACCAGCAATATCGTTACCAAAAAATACGTACAAACTTTAAATGAGCATCCTATCCGGGCTTTTTTCAGCCACGGACTCAATGTTACCCTTAATACCGACGACCCTACGCTTTTCGGCACCCAGCTTGTGGGGGAATACATGAATTTAATTTACAACGATCTGTTCAGCCCGGGGGAAATTCTTAAAATTGTTAAAAATACCCACTTTGCCACTTTTATGAGCGAAAGCGAAAAAGAAACATCCTGGAAAACTATTCAAGCCGCCATCGACAAGAGCCCATTTTCCATCTCCGGATAAACCTCTTATATTTTTAATATCTGCATAATTTTTTGTATTAAAGGCGGAATAAAAAAAGAAAACGGAAGGGACACCAAAAATCCAATTCCCCAGCCTATCAACCAAGCCTTTAAAAAATAATTGTTCAGTCCTACGTTAATAGCCGCCATGGCAAAAGCCATGCACATAGACATAAAAACGGACATACAAAACCCAAAAAATAATATTTGCCGAATGCTCAAAATATCCCCCCGCCTAATTAAACTTTAACAAACAATCCTGCCTGCGAATAAAGAAACATTCCCAAAACTTTAGTTTTGGGATTCCTTTTATAATCTAAGGCATTTCCGGGGCCAAATCAAATTTAAAGCCTAAAAATTGAGGCATAAAAAATCTACCCATAGAGGCTTTTCCAAAACTTCAGTTTTTGGAAAAACAACCCCGGAGGCCACCATGCTCCTGCTGGCAGCCCTGGCTTTTTCCCTCGCCGGCTTATCTTGATTCATGGAGTGGGATGAACTTATCCAAATAGAAGAAAGTTAATATTTATCGTTATATTGATAGGTTGCACATATTGGAGCAACCGTTAATTTTGTTCTACAGAGTAAGATGCCTATAGACGGATTATCCTGTTCTGTTTTCAAAATATCATCGACCGCCGAGAGATAAAAATTGAGTTTTCCGGTGTATTCGGGTTCAAAATCGCCGGATTTTAGTTCAATGACAACATAACACCGTAAAGCAAGGTTGTAAAAAAGAAGGTCAATATAGAAATCCTTACCGCTTATTTCAAGTTGGAAGAACTTTCTTGAAATTGGTGATTTTCTTTGCTTTGGCTTGTCTGTGATAGAGAT
>JAISRN010000148.1 GCA_031273605.1 Spirochaetales bacterium
TCATTGATGCGTATGGAATGCTGCCCTTTCCTGTCACCCTTGAGCGCTTCAAGGTGGTTCGATGGTGGCATCTTTAAGTCATCAATGACATTTGCGGCATGGATGGCGGTCAGCTTATTAAATGCCCTTGCTTGAATGTCCGGGGGCAATCGTTTTGACATCATGCCGTTAAAGATTTTTTCGGTTTCCTTGTCATTGAAAGATGTAATCATTATTTAGGCATTATATCACACGTCTTTCGGAAAGAAAACTGATGGCTCCGGGCGTGATAGCGCCCAGTTAATCTATACCTTTCGGCAAACGACCCGCAGGGGCGTATGATGTCGCACTGCCGAAAGGCGGTACTTAAATCCATACCTATCGGCAACAGGCGCTTGGCGACTGAGCCGCAAGGCGGGGCTTGTTGTTTATAAGCCAGAAGAAGACTCGAACTTCCGAAAGCCCCGCCGAGTGAATACGAGGATAAGCGCACAGGATGTGCGCGGCAGGGGCCGGAGGCGGCCCGGAGCCCCGGAGCAGGATGCGGAGGGGCGGAGGGTTCGAGTCTTCTTCTGGGCATAGGGAGAAACGGCCCCGCCTAGGCGGGGCTTGTTGTTCTCTTGAGGTGTTGGACTCGGGTTTAATACCTTATAACCGTGGCAAGCCGCGGGGTATTAAACCCTCGCCACGAACAAATCTATTGACAAAAAAATGCAAAAGCCTATACTGCTAATTATACAATTAGTAACTGGAGAATTAGCAAATGTTCGTAGGCAGAAAAAGGGAACTCGAAGCGCTTGACCGGTATTATAAGCAGGATGCCTTCCAATTTGCCGTCTTTTACGGCAGACGGCGTATCGGCAAAACAACCCTGATCAATCAGTTCCGGAAGGATAAAAAGGCGGTCTATTTTGTGGCTATAGAGTCTACGGCGAAGGAAAACCTGGAACTCCTTTCCAATCAAATCCTCTCCACGCTTGCCCCGGATGCCCCCAAAAACCCCTTTGGCTCCTTTACGGAAGCCTTTGACTACTGCTTCCAGACGGCAAAGAGAGAACGGATAATCTTCGTTATTGATGAATACCCCTATCTGGCAGAGAGCGACAAAGCGGTTTCCTCAATACTCCAAGCGGCTATTGATAAAAACAAGGACAACAGCAAGCTCTTTTTAATCCTCTGCGGTTCCTCCATGTCCTTTATGGAAAATCAGGTTTTGGGCTATAAAAGCCCCCTCTATGGCCGAAGAACCTGCCAATTCAAGATTTGCCTTTTACATACTATGAATCCGCTGAAATGCTTCCGGGTTTTACCAACGAAGAGAAAATAACCCTATACGGCATAAGCGGCGGAATTCCCGAATATCTCTCCCGGATAGATAATAACTTGTCTCTGGCAAAAAATATCGAGGAACTCTTTTTTAATCCTTCGGGACGCCTGTTTGAGGAACCCTCCAACTTGCTAAAACAGGAACTTAAAATACCGCAGACCTATAATGGGATTATCGCCGCCATCGCTTCGGGGAGTAGTCGCCTGAATGAAATCGCCGCCAAAGTTGGCATAGAGACAAGCCAGTGCAGTAATATGCTTGCCGCATTGGCCGGGCTTGGGATCATTAAAAAGGAATGTCCGGTAACAAATCCCGGTTCCAAAAAAACGATTTATCTGCTCGCGGATATGATGTTTCGGTTCTGGTACCGATTTGTCCAGCCGGATTTAAGCAGAATTTCCATGGGACTTGGAAAGGAGGTCTGTAAAGAAATCTTTTCCGGAAAAATAGAAACTCATACCGGTTATGTTTTCGAAGAGTGTGCCAAACAATTTCTCGTACAAGAACTAAGCCGGAAAAAATTTCACTTTAAATCATTGGGCCGGTGGTGGGGTTCCAACCCCGCAGAACACCGGGAAGAGGAAATTGACCTCTTAGCCTTTGATGAAAACAACGCCATCTTTGGGGAATGCAAATGGAGAAATACCCGTACCGGTCTTGATACCCTGGACGAGCTTGTCCGCCGGTCAGAACTGCTGCCCCGGTTTACCAATAAACAATATATCCTTTTCTCAAAATCCGGCTTTACCGCGGGGATTAAAAACATGGCAGCCAAACGAAAAGACCTTTTTCTGATACATCTTGAGGATATGTTTTAAGTCGGTAACGTTGCAATCATTGACACTTCCCAAATGCCACTACGGTGAGGGCCATGGGCTTTAGGCAGGGGCGTCCGTTATCCGCTTCCCCATAACCAATCCCTGGGGCGCTGTCCGTAACACGGAAAAGCCCATTTTGGTATAAAAGGCGATGGCGGCGGTATTGTCGGCGCTGACCTCCAGGTGTATCCCCGGACAGCCCCTGTTCCGCAGTTCTCCCAAAAGGGTCTCGATTAAAGCCCTGCCCCAGCCTTTCCCTTGCAACGGGGGGAGCAGATCGATGTGAAGGTGGGCGGGATAAGCGGCGGACCAGGGAGAGGCGTCTTCCGGCAGGACAAGGGGGGTATGAATCCGGCCGGCCATGCTTTGTTCCATATTTGATGCTGCCGCCGGAAAGGACCGGG
>JAISRN010000224.1 GCA_031273605.1 Spirochaetales bacterium
TCCCGCAGCTTTTCCCAAGTTCAAACCCTTAGGGTGGAAAATTCCCAGGCAAGGGCGGTTTTGAGACCGGGAATCTGGTGGTGGCGGGCCTACCCTGCGGATGATCCCCAGGGGGGGCAGGGGGCTTTTCCGGGAAAAATTACCGTGATGCATTTTCCCCCGCCCCTTCTCCGCAATCCCCAGGGGGGACAGGTTTTTAGCTTTGTTCAGGAATTTCCCCGGATTAATTTTCGCTGGGAAGGGGCCGAACCCGTGGAAGGGGGAGAATCCCCGGTTTACCTCCTTGAAGCGTCGGACAACCCCGGCATGAACAATCCCCGCCTTGCCGTAAGGACCTCCCTGACTGCGTTGTCTACCTCGGAATTGGGACCGGGCCAATGGTATTGGCGGGTAACGCCGTCCTTCGGCGGAGAGGGGGGAACCGCCCTAAGCCCTTCGCCGGCGGGTTCCTTTGTGATTGAACAAATTCAATCTTTTGGTCTCAGCCCCGGCCCGGAAGAGCCCCGGCCCCTGGAAGCGCCGGCCTTGAGCCTTGCCGGAACGGACCCCCAGGGGGTTCTGCTTTTGCAGCCCGGGGAACCGGCCCGCCTCCGGTGGCTTGGGGTGGCAGGGGCGGACTATTACCGGGTTAATTTATACCGGAAAGAGGGAGAGGAGAGGGTTTATTCGGATCTCCGGGTCCCCGGAACCGGTTTTTCCCTCGTCATGGATGATTACCCCGAAGGGGCCTATTTTTGGACCGTTCAGGCTGTTGCGGAGGAGACTTTGGAAAGCCCCCTCAGAACAGGCTCCGCCGCCTCCCTGGAATTTTCTTTAACCAAACCGGCGGCGGCGAGCCTTCCTTCCCCGCCTGCCTCCCCGGTTCCTCCCCTGCGCCCGGCGGCTCCGCTTCCCCCCGTTCCCGTTGCTCCGGCCCCCCCTGCCTCCGCCGCTGCCCCGCCCTTTCCGCCCCCGGTTTTGAGTCGGCCGGCAAACTTGAATCCGGTAAATGAGGCCATCCTTGGTTCGGCGGAACTGAGGGGAAAAACCGCCCTGAGTTTTACCTGGGACGCCGTGGAAGGAGCGGCGGCTTACCGGTGGACCCTGTACAAGGCCGGGGAAGTGCGGGAAAAGATTCTGGAACGGACAGTGGAAACCCCCTCCTTTTCATTAGAAGATTTTACTGTTTTAAGCCGGGGGGATTTTATTTGGCAGGTCCACCCGGAAGCCGGGGAAGAACGGGGGCCCGCCGTGGAGAACCGGTTTCGGGTAGACCTTCCGCCGGTGCAGCGGAGCCGTCCTGTCGATTTGGGGGTCCTCTATGGCGAGGAGTAACAGGCGCCTTCCGGGTATTTTTGCTTTTCTTTGCCTGCTTCTTGTTCCCCTGGAATCCCAGGAAGGACTCCCCCGCCGGCTTGCCCAAACCTTGATCTGGCCGGAAGATGAAAACGCTTCCCGTTACGAGGTGACGATAGAAAAAAACGAAGGCGGGGCCTGGCAGGAAGCGATGCGGCGGACAAGCGAAAGGGCCGGCTTGGAAGTGTCCCTGCCGCCGGGGAACTACCGTTACCGGGTAATGATTTATAACTTGCTGCATCAACCGGAATACCTAACCCCCTGGGCAACCTTTACCGTTATCCCTGCCCGGCAGCCGGAGATAAGGGCCTTTGAGCCGGCTTTCTTTACCCTGGGGGGCGGCGGCTTGTCCCTGCGGATAGAGGGGCGAAACCTGGACCCCCAGGGGGAGATTTTCTTAATCGAAGATTCCCCGGCCGGGGAAAGGCGGATACCGCCGGAAAGCCGCAGCCTTCCCTCCGGGACCGCCGGGACCGAAGAGCTGATTCTTTTTTTTAGCCCTGGGGACCTTTCGCCCGGTTCTTTTTGGGTGGTTATCAGGAATCCCGGGGGCTTGGAAGCCGGGGCGGGGCCGGTGATCATTGGCCCGGCGGTTTCCCTGGGGGCTGCCGGGGCCAGGGAAAAAACACCCCTTGACCTGGGGTGGGAGGCCGGCCTGGGTTATGAGGCCCTCCTTCCTGTTTACGGTTTCCTGCTGAATTATTTTAATGAGGCGGCTTATCCCCTGGGGGCCAGACTTGAAGGGGGCCTGGTTTTGGGAAAGAAACCCTGGGGACGTTTGGGAATTCAAGCCGGAATAAGCGGAAACCGCCTTGAGACCGTCATTACCACCGCCGTTCCGCCGGTTTATTCAATTCCGGTTTCCGGCAATATGATTTCTTTGAGTTTTGGTTTGTTGTATAAAAAATATTTTCAGAATGACCGGCTGTCTTTTAATGTCAGGCTTGGGGGCGGCGTAACGGCCTTTGCCAATTTTCTTTTTCATCATCCCCAAATGAGAATTGAGAAAATTTCTACCTGGATGTTTAATGCCGATGCCGGGCTTTCCCTTCAGTATTATTTTCTGAAAAATTATTTTGCTTTTATCGGCCTGAATGGACAATGCCTTTTTAGCGCCGATAAACCCTATCCGGTTCTGCTTCGCCCTGTTATTGGGGCGGGGGTGTCCTTTTGAGGGGGAATTTTTAAGTTTAGCCGGGGTGCATCGGCACAGGGCACGGCGGCGGGCTTGCCCTAGACCCCCAAAAAAAGGATAATAAAGAGATGGAGGTCCCATGAATATAACCGCCCTGCAGGGCATTGCTAAATCTGTCCGTGCTCTGTCAATAGACGCTATTCAGAAAGCCAATTCGGGGCATCCCGGCCTGCCCTTGGGCGCGGCGGAACTGGGGGCCGTCCTTTTTGGCGAAACCTTAAGCTATGCCCCGGGGGATACCCTGTGGCCTAACCGGGACCGCTTTGTTTTAAGCGCCGGTCATGGTTCCGCCCTTCTTTATTCCCTGCTGTTTTTGTCGGGCCAGGCTTTAAGCCTGGAGGACCTTAAAAAATTCCGTCAGTTGGATTCCCTGACCCCGGGACACCCGGAGTACGGCCGCACCCCAGGGGTAGAAACAACCACCGGGCCCCTGGGGGCAGGGTTGAGCAGCCTGGTGGGTATGGCCATTGCCCAGGAAATGCTGGCGGGGCGTTTTAATACCCCGGAGCATAAAATAATTGACCACTGGTTATTTGCCCTGGCAGGAGACGGCTGTTTGATGGAGGGGGTTGCTTCGGAGGCCTCTTCCCTGGCCGGACACCTGGGGCTGGGGAAAATCATTGTTTTTTACGATTCCAACCGGATCACCATCGAAGGTTCCACCGAACTGGCCTTTACCGAAGATGTGCCGGCCCGGTACCGGGCTTATGGCTGGCAGACCCTGGAGGGGGATGCCTACGATATGCCGGGCATTGCGGCCCTGATTCAGGAAGCCAAAAGGGATACCCGCCGTCCGGCCCTTATTAAGCTCAATTCCCTTATCGGCAAAGGAGCCGCTACCCTGGAGGGCAGCCATAAAGTACATGGTTCTCCCCTGGGGGAGGCTGAAATTAGGGCTACCCGGAAAAAACTGGGGATTCCGGAGGATCAGGAATTCTTTGTAGACCCCTTAGCTTTGGAGTACTTTGCCCAGCGTAATAAGCTCCTTTCGGAAAGGCACGAATCCTGGAAGGCCCTTTTTGAAGCCTGGAGCCGGGCCAACCCGGAACTAAGAAAGGAATGGGACCAGAGGTTTTCTCCGGCAATTTCATTAGAAACAGTGGCCTTTCCTGATTTTAAGACCGGCGACAGCCTGGCCACCAGAACCGCCGGCGGAAAAGTCCTCACCGCCCTGGCGGAGAAACTTCCGCAGCTCACGGGGGGGTCGGCGGATTTAGCGCCATCCAACAACACGGCCCTTCCGGCCTTTGGGGACTTTTCCGTCAAAAACCCCATGGGGCGAACCCTGCACTTTGGCATCCGGGAACACGCCATGGGCGGCATTATGAACGGAATGGCTGTTTACGGCGGCTTTAGGGTTTTCGGCGCCACCTTTTTGGTTTTTTCGGATTACCTCCGCCCGGCTATCCGGCTGGCAGCCCTTATGAAACTTCCGGTAATTTACATTTTTACCCACGATTCCTTTTATGTGGGAGAAGACGGTCCTACCCATGAGCCGGTGGAAACCTTAGCTTCTCTCAGGGTTATTCCCGGACTGAGGGTTTTCCGGCCGGGGGACGCTCAGGAAACCGCCGAAGCCTGGAAAATGGCCTTGGAGTGGGGGGACGCCCCTTCGGTTTTGGCCCTAACCCGGCAGAATCTGGAGGTTTATGAAAAGGCGGACCCGGACTGGAAGGCCAATTTTCGCCGCGGCGCTTATCTGGTTCGGGACTGTTCGGGAACCCCCGATGTAGTGGCGGCGGCCTCCGGTTCGGAGGTTAATTTGGCTTTAAAGGCGGCGGAGGAATTAAAGGGCCGCAAAGTCCGGGTTGTTTCCGTTCCTAACCGGGAACTTTTTTACGCCCAACCCGAGGCCTACCGGAAAAAGCTCTTTCCGCCGGGGGTCCGGGTGGTTGTTGCGGAGGCGGGAGTCGCCTCGGGCTGGGAGGCCCTGGCTTCCTCTCCCGGAGATATTCTCTGCATGAAAGGCTTTGGCGATTCGGCGCCCGCGGAAAAATTGGCGGAGGTTTTTGGGTTTACCCCCGGAAATTTGGCCAAACTAATAGGAGAGGACCTAGGATAGTTTTTATGTTTAGGAATTTATATCCCCGATTCTTTTTGCTTTTGGCGCTGCTTTTTGCTGGCTGCCTGGGAACCGGAAAGCTGGTGGAGGAAGAAACCCTTCCTGAACCTCAAGAAGAGGATGTGTACTCCCAGGTAGAACAGTCTCTCCGGGCAGGGGATTCTGAGGCGGCGCTTAAGATTTTGGAAAAGGTGATCGCCGAAGATCCTGAAGATTTAAACGGCGGACTCTTTTTTTCCGCCATGGCCGCGTCCCAGGGACGGTTTTCCGAGGCCAGGGAAACCCTTGACCGCCTTTTGGCCCGGTACCCCGAAACAGACCCCGGCGCCCGCTCCGCCAACACCCGAATTCTTTTGCAGTTGGCTGTTCTGGAAGGCGCCCAGGGAAGGGCCGCCGAGGAGTTTGCCCTTCTTTCTATGCTGCAGGAAAGGGAACCGGAAACCAGCGATGTCTGGTCGGCCCTGGGGGATTATTATCTGCGCCGGGGAGATCCCCAAACCGCCGGAGAGATGTACCTCCGGGCCCTGGATATTGATCCCTATAATTTAAATGCCCTGGCCGGCGGGGGAACGGCGGCTTTGGCTGATAGGGATTACATTAAAGCCGAAGACCTCCTGGACCGGTTTGTGAGGATAGAGGATTCGGATGGTTACGTGTATGCCGACCGGGCCAAAGCCAGAATGGGCCAGGCTAAGTTCCGCGAAGCGGAGACGGACCTTACCCGGGCGGTGGAACTGAATCCGGATTACTGGAATTATATTGACCGGGGAAAACTCAGGCTGATGAACCTGGGGCGGGTTGACGATGCCCTGGAAGATTTTACCAGGGCGGCGGAGATTGATCCGGATTATTTTTATGCTTATGTTTTCCGGGCGGGAATTTTAGATAACCGGGATAGATTTTCGGAGGCCATTGCGGATTACAAGACCCTTCTTCGGCTAAACCCGGATTATACCTTTGCTTACAAATCTTTGGGAATTCTTCAGTATATTACCGGCGATTGGGAAGGGGCCCGGAATAGTCTGCTTGAATCCAGCCGGCACGAGGATGATACGGGGCTTTTGTTTTTGGCGGGATACACCTACTATCGTCAGGGCCGCGAAAGGGAAGGGCGTAATTACTTTACCGATCTGGTTAATAAAATTCCCCAAACCAATCATTTTTACGGCATTGGAAGAACCCTTCTTGAACCGGGTTACGTTGTTTTTGTCCAACGGAGCCTGGAATTAGAAAGAGACCTTTTTGTTAAAACCCGGATGAAGTTTTACCTTGGGGCTGCCTACGAAGCCCTGGCCGGGGCTGTTGCGGCGGCTCCTTTTTACCGGGAAGTTCAATCTATGAACCTGCTGGGTTTATACGAATTAAGAATTGCCGTTAAAGCCCTGGAAGCCATGGGCGATCGAGGATAGGAGCCGGTATTGAGCGATTTAGAAACAGAGAATAACTTAAGTCGGGGGTTAACCGCCCTGGATTTATCCGATGGCCGCCGGGTGATCCTCATAGGGACCGCCCACATTTCCCGGGCCAGTGTTAACCAGGTGGAAGAGGTTATCCGCGCAGAAAGTCCGGATCACGTTTGTGTTGAAATTGACGCCACCCGGTACAAGAGTCTTGTCGAGGAAAGTAAATGGTCCAGCCTGAACATTACCGATGTCTTGAAAAAAAGGCAGGGTTTCCTGCTGCTGGCCAACATGGTTCTTTCTTCTTTTCAGAAGCGGATGGGGCAGGAGCAGGGAATAAGTCCCGGGGATGAAATGAAGGCGGCCATTAATGTCTGCCAGGAGCTTGATATTCCCTTTAGTTTTGCGGACCGGGAAATTCATGTTACCTTAAGACGGGCCTGGAACAAATCCGGGCTTTGGCAAAAAATGAAACTTATGGCCTCGATGTTAGCTTCCTTTTTTTCTCAGGAAAAGCTGTCGGCCGAAGAAATCGAAAAGTTAAAAAGCAAGAGCGCCATGGATGATATGATGGGGGAACTGGCGGATTACCTGCCCACGGTTAAGACGATTTTAGTGGATGAACGGGATCAGTACCTGGCTGCTACGATTTTCCGGGCCGAGGGCAAAAAGATTATCGCGGTGGTGGGGGCCGCCCATGCCGGGGGAATCAAAGACTGGCTTTTAGCTTTAGACCGAAAGGAAAGATCCCCCGGCTTGGAAAGCATCAGCGAAGTGCCCCCGCCGGGGATTTTTTCCCGACTCATCCCCTGGCTGATTCCGGCGGTAATTGCCGGACTTTTGGTTTTGGGTTTTGTGCGCTTTGGGAAGAACGTAGGCTTTGAGATGCTGGCTGTTTGGATTTTGTCCAACGGGGTTTTGGCCGCCGTCGGCAGCCTGCTGGCCCTGGCTCACCCGGTAAGCATCATCAGCGCCTTTATAGCGGCTCCGGTTACCTCTATGGTTCCCACCATCGGCGTAGGCATGGTAACCGGAATTCTGGAATATTACCTGCGCCGTCCCCGGGTGGCGGATTTTGAAAAGCTAAATCAGGATATTTTAGGGCTAAAGGGCTTTTACCGCAACCGGGTGGCCCATATTTTTTTGGTTTTCCTTTTATCAACCCTGGGCAGTTCCGCCGGGACCTTTATTGCCCTGCCCATCATTGTTAAGGTTATCGGGTAGGGCCCCGGGGTTTGTTGAGGTTCGGGACATTTCTACTGAACGGAAAATGGGGACATTTCTATTGAACGCTGACAGGCGGCTCATGATCTCTTGACAAAAAATCTTCTTTTTTGTAAGCCTTTAGCCAGGACCTCATCAGAGGTGAAGACACCCCGGAACCAAGAAATAAGTTAACTTTCTCGGTAGAAATGCTCACAACATGGAGGAAATTATGACATCAAAAGGAATTTTTGCAGGATTGCTGGTCCTTCTGCTTTGTTTTAGCGGATGCCGTACCAATGACCAGAGCGGCGGCGTTCAGATTTATCAAGGAATAGGTATTCATACCAGCGGCCGGGTAGGTCCGGGCGCCGATGACACGGGCGTTCCGGTATACGGTATCAACCAGGTAGCCGCCAATGTTTTATTTGACGAAAACGGCAAAATTTTAGCTTTGTATATTGATCAGCTTGAAGTTGTTACCCCCAATTATGACGG
>JAISRN010000033.1 GCA_031273605.1 Spirochaetales bacterium
GGGGCAAGGGGACGCGGGAAACCACGGAGATTCTCTGTGGGATATTGGGGGAGAGCACCTGTGTGGGGGCCATAGGGCCTGCGGGGGAGAATCTGCTTCCCCTGAGCGGGATGATTAACTCCCGGAATCACTCCGGGGGCGGCGGTTTAGGGGCGGTTTTGGGGGCCAAGAAACTGAAGGCCATAGCGGTGCAGGGCAACTATTCGGTGCCCGTGGCGGATGCGGCGGAGGTGATGCGGCTTAACAAGTACGTTTTGGAAGACCTCATCGGGGCCAACAACAACCACGTGGTGCCCAGCACTCCCCAATCCTGGGCGGAGTACTCCTCCCCAGGGTCCCGGTGGAACGCCCGGGCCGGGCTGTACTGGGAAGCCGCCGAAGGGGGGCCCATTGAAACCGGAGAGATTCCTCCGGGAAACATCAACACCATCGGTTACCGGACCTTTAAATCAATCTACGACCTGGGAGCGGCGGCGGGAAAATACACCGTCAAGATGGGGGGCTGTCAGTCTTGCCCCATCCGCTGTCAGGCCCAGATGGACATTCCCAAGATTAGGGATTTTGGGGCCAAATACACCACCGGGGGCAACACCTGCGTCGCCCAGTTTTCCCACGCCTACTTTTTTAGTTCCGCGGGGGGCCTCGACCCGGAAACCAGCGTTATGGCCAATCTTTTGGGATTAAACGCCTTTGACGATCTGGGCCTGTGGGAAAACTACGGCCAGTTGTGGCGGGATTTTAACTGGTGCCTAACCCACAATGTTTTTCAGCGGGTACTCCCCAGGGCGGAGTACGATTCCATTCCCTGGCAAAAGATTCAAAACAAGGACATTTCCTTTATCCAGGACGTTTACGAAAAACTGGCGAAAAACGACAGCGAGTTTGCCTACTTAAGCCACGGCTCCTACATTCTTGCCCAGCGCTGGAACCTGGGGCAGGAATACTGGGACGCCCAGGCCAACAACCTGTGGAACACCATAGGAAGCGCCCTTCACCACTCCAGCGAAAACGCCGCCCAGGTGGGCGCGTTGATTAACTGCTTCTGGAACCGGGACCCCATGAACCATTCGGTGGTCAACCTGACGGGAAGCGGCCTGCCCTACGAGATTCAGAAGGCCAAGGCGGATAAACTCTGGGGCGTTGGGGCTCTGGACCAGCCTAACAACTACACCCCCATCAACGAGGGTAAAGTGAACATGACTAAGTGGGCCATTCTGTCCATGATCATCCACAACTCCCTTACCCTGTGCAACTGGGTATGGCCCATGACGGTATCCCCCCTCAAAAGCCGGGACTACGACGGCGATTTGGATGTGGAAGCCCAGTACATGCAGGCGGTAACCGGTGAACCCTGCACCACCGAAAGCCTCTACCTGGATGCGGAGCGGATTTTCACCCTGCACCGGGCCCTTTCCACCCTGCAATACAACAGCCGGAACGTCCGCCGGGACCATGACGAAACCTGGAATGCGTGGATCTTTAACCGGGACCCGGACAAGCGGCCCTTTACCCCGGGAACCACCAAGATGGATCGGGCGGACCTGCAAAGGGCGCTGACCATGTTCTACCGGGTCATGGGCTGGGACGAAACCACGGGGATTCCCACCCGGGCCACCCTGAACAGGCTGGAACTGGGCGACATGGCCGACAGGCTGGCCGCCGCGGGGCTGCTCCCCGCGTAGGAAAGAAAACCGGCCGGCCCCGGGGTTTCTCCGGGACCGGCTTTTTGGGGTCTTTCACCTTGATTAGGAAAGGCCGGGGGTGATAGGATTAACCTATGGATAATTCCTACTTCACCTCCAAGCAGGTGGTGGAAGAAACCGTTTACTACACCTTAGCCTGGTCCGGTTTGGCCAAGGTGGATAAATTTGAAATTATCAAGAAGGTTCCCGCGATGTCGGGGATTTTTCAGCTTTTTTACGAGGATAAATATAAAAAACCGATTATTATGTACATGGCCAGGGTTTGGTACGGCGGCCTCCGGGCCATTCTCAGGGAGATAACCGATCCCCTTCTCACCGGGGATGTAAACCGGCGGCAAGTGCTGGAAACCCGGTCCTGCTACTACCGGTACACCCAGGTTGCCTCCCAGGAAGATATGGAAGACCTGATCCACTACCTTGGCTTAAGAATCCTGCCCCCCAGCCAGGTTCCTCCCCCCTCGGGCCGGTTTGAGGAGATCTACGTTCAGGAGATTGGGGAGGCCCTCATTGAAGGATGAGGGGGGCGGGGGCGAATTTATTTAGGGGATTTTTTTATTTTTAGGGGGTTCTCGTAGACAGAACTTTTGCATTAGGCTATAATTACTTTGGATTCTAAATAAACATGGTTTTAGCAAAAGGATTTTATTCGGAAATTAGGAGGCCAGCATGGCAGGGAAAAAAATCGTTATCCTTGGGGGAGGATACGGCGGTATTGAGGCCGCCAAGAAACTCTATAAAAGGTTTAAAAAGGACCCTGAAGTTGAAATAACCCTCATTGACCGGAACACCGTTCACACCCTTATGACCGAGCTCCACGAGGTGGCCGGTTCCCGGGTAGAGCCGGAGTCGGTGCAGGTGAGCTACGAGCGGATCTTTTCGGGGAAAAAAATAAACGTGGTGAATGATCTCATTACCGGGGCGGATTTTCAGAAAAAAGTCCTTGTCTCCCGGCAAAGGGAGTATCCCTACGATTACCTCGTGCTGGGTTCCGGCGCCGCCCCGGAGTTTTTTGACCTTCCGGGGGTACAGCAGCACTCCTTCACCCTGTGGTCCCTGGATGACGCCATCCGGCTCCGTCATCACATTGACGAGTGCTTCCGCCTGGCGGCCTCGGAGGTAGACGAAAAAAAGAAAAAGTCCCTCCTGTCCTTCGGCATTGCGGGGGCAGGTTTTACGGGGATTGAAATGGCCGGCGAACTCATGGAGCGCCGGGATGAGCTTTGCGCCCTCTATCACATTGATCCGGCGGAAGTGCGGATTGTGGTGGTGGAGGCCCTGGACAAGATTTTGCCCATCATCGAGGACAACCTCCGGGAAAAATCTTTCCGCTACATGCAAAAGCATAACATCGAGATTCTTCTTAATTCTACCATTGTTTCCGCGGATGAGGGAAAGTTCAGCCTGAAGGACGGCCGGGTGATTGAGGCCTCCACTTTCATCTGGACCTCCGGGGTGCATAGCTCCGAGTTTACCTCCCTGGTGGACCTGGAAAAAGGCCAGCCGGGACGGGGCAAAACGGTTTACGCCACTGCCCGGGGCATCCACGGCCTGGAAGGGCTGCGGCTCACCGATAAGGAGTTCCGCCAAATAGCCCCCCGGGGCCGGCTGGCGGTGAACGAATTTATGCAGACCCCGGCCCATCCGGAGGTTTACGCGGTGGGGGACAACATCTGGTTTCTGGAGAACGGCAAACCCCTTCCCCAAATTGTGGAAACCGCCATTCAAACCGGGCACTGCGCGGCGAAAAACATCATTGCCGCCATCACCGGGGGCGAAAAAGAGGCCTTTAAGTCCAACTTCCATGGTTTTATGGTTTCCATCGGCGGCCGCTACGGGGTGTCCAACGCCATGGGAATCAAGCTCTCCGGCTTCTTTGCCATGGCCATGAAGCACTTTGTCAACCTCCACTACCTGATTGGCGTGGCGGGAATTAACGCAGTCTGGGCCTACCTGAAACACGAATTCTTCGACATGAAGCACAACCGGACCTTTATGGGCGGCCATTTTTCCTGGAAGATCCAGGGCTGGTGGGCCTTTCCCCTGCGGCTTTGGCTGGGCCTGATGTGGCTCTTTGAAGGGCTCAACAAGGTGGGAGAGGGCTGGCTGAAATTTCGCCTGGGCAGCAAGTCCGGCTGGATGTTCTCCCCGGGGGTGGTGCAGAAGGGGGCGGAAGCCTTTGTGAGCGCCGTGAGTTCGGCTTCCGGCGCCGAGGCGGCTTCGGCGGCCTCCGGGGCGGCGGTGAGCGCAGCTTCGGGCGCGGTAAGCGCGGCCTCGGGCGCGGTGAGCGCCGCTTCCGGAGCGGCAAGCGCGGTGGCCGCCACGGGGGACCTCTTAACCAAAACCGTCCGGGCCTCGGATATGGTGGCGCCAATTTGGGACACCGCCGGGGTGGTGATTCCCGGGGATACCGCCTTTGTGGGCTGGTTTAGGCGGGTCTTTATGGACGGCATCTTTGCCTACATCCCCTACCAGGGCTTTCAGGTGATGGTGGTTGCCGTGGAGGTGCTGATTGGCTTGGCCCTTTTGGGCGGCCTCTTTACCTTCCCCGCGGCGGTTCTGTCTATCATCATGTGCTTTATGTTCATGTTCTCCGGGCTGTTTGCCTGGAACCAGATTTGGTTCATGTTTGCCGCCTTTGCCCTTCTGGGGGGCGCCGGACGGGCCTTAGGGCTGGACCATTGGGCTATGCCTTGGATTAAGAAAGGCTGGAATTCCACGGGTTTTGCCCGGTCCACCTACTTGTATACCGGGGAGCCCCGGGTAAAGAAAAACCGGAAGTAGCGGAACTTGATTTCCGCCGCCGCCCTTTCCCCCGGGAAGACTCTTTTTGACGACCCCCAGCTCCAGGAGGACCTGGCGGAAGTCCGGAGGATCTCCCTGGGGTTTGTTTCTACCGCCTCGCCCCTGATCCGGGATACCCTGTTGGAACTCTTTGGTTCCGGGGAAGAGAAGGGGCGGGGCAAGATGCTGCGTCCCGCCCTGGTGATTCTCGCCGGGCGGAGCGGCAAGTGGAACCGGGACCGGATCCTGCCCCTGGCGGCGGCGGTAGAATTTCTTCACAATGCCACTTTAATTCACGACGACATCATTGATAACTCCCCCCTGCGCCGGGGGCAGCCGGCCCTTCATAAAACCGCCGGCCCCCGGAACGCGGTGCTTACGGGGGATTACCTTTTGTCCTGCTGCTTTTCCTTAGCTTCCCGGAGTACCCACCTGGATAACGGGGTTCACCTGTCCCGGGCGGTGGCCCGGATCTGCGAGGGGGAGATAAACCAAAACCTGGGCCGGTACAACGCCCTTTTCTCCCTTAGGGAGTACCGTCGGCGGATTGCCGCGAAAACCGCGGCCCTCTTCTGCATGAGCCTTTTAGCGGGGGCCAGGGAGGCGGGATGCCCGGACCGGCTTTGCCTTAGGTTTCTCCGGATTGGTTACTGCCTGGGAATGGCCTTTCAGATTGTGGATGACGTTTTGGATTACGCCGGGCAGGATGAAGTCGTGGGAAAATCCCTAGGCCGGGATATCCGGGAGGGAGTCTTCACCCTGCCCCTGATCTACGCGTTGATTCGGGAGGAGGATTCCATCGGTTTTGACCAGGGGGAATCCCTGCGGCAGCTTTTGGCCCACCCCCCCTACACGGAAGAAACCGTGGCCGCCATTCTCCGCCGGGTGGAGCTTTTTGGGGGCGCCGAGCTGTCCCGCCGGGAAGCGGCGGTTTATCTGCGCCGGGGAGAGGCGGAAATTAACGGCCTGCCTCCCGGCTATACCCGGCGGATGCTTTTGGAGCTCTCCGGAACCCTCCTTTACCGCAGCCACTAGGCGCGGCCATCCTCAACTGGGGATAACCACGGACCTCACGGAAAACACGGACTTTTGATGAAAACGCTATTTTATTGTTGTTCCACTATCCGTCCGTGCGGTCAGTGTGGTCTGTGGTTATTTAGGGTCTTCAGCCTCATTTTGGACCCGTATCACCAGTTTGGGGACGCCGCCGAAGTCTGTCCTAATGGCGGCGCTGAATTTTTCGAGGAGTTTTGCCATGATTTCCGCCGAAATGGGCAGGTCCTGTTTCATCCAGTCCGAGAGCATCCGCAGGGCCCCGCCAATCTGAAATTTCACCACATAGCGGAAGAGGAGTTTTTCCTTTTCAGAAACGGTATTTTTGCCGAGGTCAATCACGTAATCCTCCCATTTTTGGACATGGATGAAGAACAAGCGCTCATCGCCGTTCCGCCACAGTTGGGCCAGCCTTTGTTTGTGTTCAAGAAAACTTTGAAAGGAAAAGGTCAAAATCAGGGTATCCCGGCCCTTCTTGTCGCGGATGCTCGCCGCCTTTACAAAATGGATGCTCAGGATATTGTCGAGGTACTGAATAATAATGTCGTCTTTGCTGGCGTAGTTACGGTAAAAGGTCTGCCGGGCCACCCCGGCTTTCCGGGCGATATGGGAAACGGTGATCTTTTCGTAGGGCATCTCTTCCATCAAAAGGAGCAGGGCCTGGAGCATCCATTCCTTTGAACGCCGGGCCTGGCGGTTCATGTTGTTTTTATCCTGCAAACTTCTTAAGGCTGTTTCAATGTCCACGGTTGTTCCTTTTGAACCGGCCATAAGATTTGTTCTCCCCCAAGCTTTACCAGTCAAGGCCGGCGGCTTTGCGGAGCCGCCCTAGGGTGGACCGGGCGGGCCCCCGGGCTTTTTCCGCCCCCGCGGCCAAGATGGCGTCCAGCCGGGCAGGGTCCGCCGCCAGGGCGTTAAAGCGTTCCCGGAGGGGCGCAAGCTCCCGGTTCATCACCCGGAAAAGTTCAGCCTTAGCCTCGCCCCAGCCCAGGCCCCCCTCCCGAAAGCGGGCCGCCAGGGCCTCCTGCTCCTCAGGGAGGGCGAAAAGTTTGTACAGAAAAAAGAGGGTCGATGTGTCCGGGTCCTTGGGTTCCTCCACCCCCTGGGAATTGGTTTGGATGCGCATGATGAGTTTCCGCAGTTGGTTTTCCGGGGCAAAGAGGGGAAGGGTGTTTCCGTAGCTCTTGCTCATTTTACGGCCGTCCAGCCCCGGAATGACGGCGGCCTCTTCCTGAAGGGCGGCTTGGGGAACCTTGAGCAGGGGCGCCTGGTAGTTAAAGTTGACCGCCTGGGCAATGTCCTGGGCCATTTCCACGTGCTGTACCTGGTCTTTGCCTACGGGCACCAGATCCGCGTCAAAGAGCAGGATATCCGCGGCCATAAGAATGGGGTAGGTAAAGAGGCCCATGTTGATCCCCGCCTCGGGATCGGCTTTCCGGTCCAGGTTCTCCTGAACCGCGGCTTTGTACGCGTGGGCCCGGTTTAAGAGGCCCTTAGAGGCAAAGGCCGTTAAAAAGGAGGCCAGCTCAAAGGTTTCGGGAACGGCGCTTTGGCGGTAAAAGATAACCCGCTCCGGGTCCAGCCCCGCGGCAAGCCAGCCGGCGGCGACCTCCCGGATGCTGGCCCGGAGTTCCCCGGGGTTTTTCATGGTGTTAAGGGCGTGATAGTCGGCGATAAAGTACCGGGCGTCGTAGTTCCGGGCCAGTTCCAGGGCCGGCTTAATGGCCCCCACATAGTTGCCGATGTGGAGGAGGCCGGTGGGCTTGATTCCCGTAAGGGCTGTCTTCTTCATGCCCCTAAGATTACCGGGAAAGCCGGGTTAGCTCAAGGGGCCGGGGAGGCGCCTCCGGGATCATCGGCCGCCCCCAGGGTTTCCCCGCCGGAAGCCCGGTTTTCCCGGGCGTGCTTAATGTTGCGCTCGCAGAAAGCCTGGTTCCTTTCGATTTCATCGGGGGTCAGGCTCCGGATGAGCCGGGCGGGGGAGCCGACGATGAGGGAGCCCGGGGGAAAGATTTTGCCCTGGGTAACCAGGCTCCCCGCTCCCACGATGCTGTTTTCCCCGATCACCGCCCGGTCCAGAATCACGGAGCCCATGCCGATAAGGCAATTATCCCCCACGGTGCAGCCGTGGAGGATAACGCCGTGGCCCACCGTAACCCGGTTGCCGATGGTGAGGGATGTTCCGGCGCTGTTGTGGAGAATTGAGCCGTCCTGAACATTGGTTTGATCCCCCACCCGGATGGGACCGGTATCCCCCCGGAGGGTACAGCCGTACCAGACCGAAGAGTCCCGGCCTAAGACCACGTCGCCGTTGATGTGGGCATTCCACGCCACAAAGAGGGCCGCCCCGGTGTCGGGGGCAAGGTCTAATAAATTTTGAATCATTTTTTTTCCCTATGGCCTAAGCATGACATTATGATAATTTTCTGTCAATAAGTTAAGTTTGCTAAGTTAAGTTTGTTGTAGAAATTTTTTCAAGCGAAGGGTTTTTCTCAATTTGGGAATAACCCTGGGCCGTCTGCCTTGTTATGGGAAGAACATTTGGTGTATACTAACCGAGAGAGGTAACAATGAAGAATCCGTCGCGGGCGTCCCTTTATCTGGGCACCTTAACCGTCATGGCCGTGGCCCTGGCGTTAAAGCATCTGTCTAGTTTTCTCCTTCCCCTGGTGATTGCCATTCTCATTACCTTTGCCACCATGCCCATTATTAGTTTCCTTCAGAAAAAAAAAGTACCCTACCTGCTGGTGGTTATCATCATCCTTCTCATTACCGTGGTCCTTTTTGCCCTGGTGGCTTTTCTGCTTTACAACAGCCTGAACACCCTTATCCGGAATTTTCCCCGGTACTTTGTCCGGCTTCAGGTGGTGGGGGGGCAGCTTCAAGCCTGGATGGAAACCCGGTTTAACATCAGCCTCTCTTCTTATTTTTCTAATTATGACTGGTTTAGAACCATCCAAAGCATGGTATTAAGCGTTTCCGGCAGTTTCCTGGTTTTTATCCAGGCCCTGGGGCTGGTTTTTCTTTTTCTCATTTTTTTTCTCATCGAGAGTCCCCGGCTGGAAAAAACTATCCGGGTGGCCTTTCCCCATGAGACGGGGATCAGGATCATCCGCCTTTATGCCGGCATGATCAGGGATATTGGGATGTACCTGGGGCTGAAACTGGTCATCAGCCTGGCTACCGGGTTAAGCGTTTACCTGGCCCTGCTCTTGATCGGCATGGACTTTCCCCTGATGTGGGGGCTATTGGCGGTGATCCTGAATTTTATTCCCTCCCTGGGGTCCTTCTTTGTTATGGCGGCCACCATTATTATGGGGATTCTCCAGTTTTATCCCGATGGAATCAAAATCTTCCTGGTGGCCTTTTCCATGATTGGGATTCAGGTGATCTGGGGGAATTTTATCGATCCTCGATTGTCGGGGGACCGGCTTAAACTGAGCCCCCTGATCATCCTCATCTCCCTTTTTGTCTGGGGCTGGATCTGGGGCATCGCGGGGATGTTTTTAGCGGTTCCCCTGCTTTCGGTAATGAAACTCATCATGGGAAACGTTCCCCGGCTGGTTCCCCTCACCATCCTCATGGAAAATCCGGGGAAGGCGGTCCCCAAGTCCCGACGTTCCAGGCGGCCCGGCGGAGGGGCCGCTCCCCCCAATGAAGCGTCTCCCAACGAAAGGCCCCCCGGCGAAACCCCGGCGGACGAGACGCCCCCTGGGGAAGGGCCGGACTAATTAGTTATTTTTAATTTAATTAAGAATAACCACGGACAGCACAGACGACACGGACAGGAACACCCTCACTTTTCCCTTTCGCGCTTTTTCGCGGTTAGCCTAATTTTTGGAAGGCCCGGAGGATCATGTCCCTCTGCCAGGCCAGGAGTTCCGCCCCCCGCCGGTTGTCCCGGCCTTCGATGTCCGCCATGATCCGGAGGACCGGCTCGGTGCCGGAGCCCCGGAACCAGAGGAAGCCCCGGGGCCGGCCGCCGGGTTTGCCCTCCAGACCCGGCTCTTCCGGGGGGCCGTAAAACTGAATCTTAAGCCCCCCGGTTTGGCGGCCCCGGCGGAAACCGGGACCCCAGCCTTCCCGCTCTTCCGTTCCCTCGTAGTTAAATTCC
>JAISRN010000071.1 GCA_031273605.1 Spirochaetales bacterium
AAATGGGGCTGCATACGGCGGGCTTCGCTCCGCTCCATATCTTCCCGGATTTCCTGTACTTTTTTTATGCCAAGACCCTGCCCCGCAAGGGAGCGTTCTTCCAAAAGGCGCTCAAGTTCTTTTGTGTCCAGTGCGCTGTTTATAATCTGGTCAAGCCGTTTTTTAACCTCGATCTGGTTACCATAGCGGATTGCCTGGATAAGAAGATCCCGCAGAGGTTTATCATCAAAGCTTACTTTTCCCAATACATCAAAAACCCTGCCGCCAAGAGCTTTGCGTTCACGATCCAGTTTCTCAAAAAGCCGGGTAAATACCTCGCCCTCTCTGGTTCCATTGGCAACCAAGTTCCAAAGATGGCAAACATCCCGCTGACCGATACGGTGGATACGGCCAAAACGCTGCTCAAGGCGATTGGGGTTCCATGGTAGATCATAGTTGATCATGAGGTGCGCTTTTTGCAGATTTATGCCTTCACCTGCTGCATCGGTGGCTACAAGCACAGAAACCGTGGCGTCATTTTTAAAACTCTCCTCAATAAGCTTACGCTCTTCCCTTTTCATGCCGCCTTGTATGGTTACTACCGCATCGGGATTACCAAGCATGGTGCGAATTTTACCAGCAAGATAATAAAGGGTATCACGGTGTTCAGTAAAGATAATAATTTTCTGGCGAACACCGCGCGGCATGGATGCCGCTGTATCTACTGCATCCGACAAGATGTTGGATTTTGAGTACATAAGAGCTTCATCTTGCAGGGTCGTTGAAAGCTGTTCCCATTTTTTATCAACGCCGCTATTACGCAGTTTAAAAGACAACAGTTCAAGATCCTTTAGGGTATGTATTTCTATCTCAAGTTCCGCTATGGTTTTTGAAGCGGTCGCTTCGTCAAGAAATTCTTCTTCTATATCGTTTTTATCTTCTTCGGGTGCGTCATCGTAATCAGCCCAATCATCATCGGAAAAAGATCTGATATGCGATTGCACATCCGGATCATATTCATGTTGTAAATCCCGCCTTTCCTGAAATTCAACAAGCCGTTTTTCAAGGCGCTGCCGACGGCGGGTAAGGGACTGGTAGATAGCCTCCGGGGAAGATGCAAGACGGCGCTGTAAAACGGTAAGGGCGAAACCTACAGCATGGAAACGTTTTGGGTCAAGAATTTTTTCAGCCTTGGCAAAGCCGGTCCGTACATAATCTGTTACTTTCTCGTAAATATCCATCTCCGCGGGGCTTAGGCTGTATTTGAGGGTATAGGCTATGCGCTCGGGAAACAGGGGCTTCCCTTCAAAGGTAACCAGTTCCTCTTTTACAAGACGGCGCATAATATCTGATACATTGATTGTATCCTTTTTATTTCGCTGCTTTCCTTCAAACCGCTCTTTATCAAGCAGGCGGAGAAACAACTGAAAATCGTCGTCCTTGCCATTATGAGGCGTAGCGGTGAGCAACAGGAAATGACGGGTCAGACCTGAGAGCAGCTCCCCCAAATGATAACGCTTGGTATAATGCGGTTCATCACCGAAGTTGGAAGCCGACATTTTGTGAGCTTCATCACAAATGATTAAATCCCAATCCAAAGCCTGGCCTGCGGCCTTGAGTTTTTCCTGTATATCCTCGTTTCGGGACAGCTTGTCCAGACGGGCAATACAGTAGGGAATATCCATAAAGGCATTTCCCCGGACAGAGGATTCAAGGCGGTCATTGGTGAGAAGTTCAAACTCAAGCTGGAAGCGGGAATAGAGTTCATCCTGCCATTGCTCTACAAGATTGCCGGGACATACAATGAGACAGCGGTTGAGGTCGCCACGAACTTTGAGTTCCTTGATGAGAAGGCCGGTCATGATGGTTTTTCCGGCTCCCGGATCATCCGCCAGGAGAAAGCGAAGGGGCTGCCGGGGAAGCATTTCGCTATAAACGGCGGTTATCTGATGCGGCAGGGGCTGGATCATGGATGTGTGGACTGCCAGATGGGGGTCAAAAAGATGGGCTAACCGGATGCGGTAAGCCTCGGAAACCAGGCGATATTGGGCGGCATTGGCATCGAATTTCCAAGGCAAATCCCCCGCTTCTATGGAAAGGGTGTCCAAAACATCCGCATAAAGGAATCGTTGGCCCAGACTGCCATCGTTTTTACGGTATACGAGGTCAACAGCATCATCCCCCAAGGGTTGAGCAGAGACCACTTGGACGGCTTCATTGGAGAGTATTCCGCGGATACGGGCTGCTGGTCTTATGTCCTGAAGTGTCATCTCAATTCCTTGTATAGGCAATATTATCATACATCAGGCCCTAAGAAAAGGAAGCTGTAGGGCTCTTTCGAAGTAACTTCACCCCAAAATTTGACACCATAAAATTCTTGTTCTATGATAATTAGAAAGGGGCGACAAGAAAGGAGCCATTTCAAAATGTCCTATTTTTGAAGGATAAGCTCTAAACCGGTTCATAACGAGGAGACCCATGAAAAATAGCTTAAAAATACTAGGATGGGCATTGGTTTTGGCCTGCTCCGCCTGCGCTTCCGGGGGGAACCGGACCTTTAACCAGGAGGCGGATCTGGTGATCATCGGGGCCGGCCCGGCGGGTTTGGCGGCCGCGGTGGAAGCGGCGGATAGGGGGGTCAAGAGGATTCTCATTCTGGAAAAGATGCCCTACCTAGGGGGAACGGCCTTTGTTTCCCACGGCCTATTGGCGGGCTACGAAACCCAAATCACCAAGGCTCTGGGCATCCATGACACGGAGGAAGCCCTCTACGCCCTTCTTAATGAAAATGCGGAGTACCGCCTTGATCCTATGATGGCCCGGATTACCGTCCGGCAGTCGGGGCCCACCATTGATTGGCTTATCGACCGGATCAAGGTTCCCTTTCTTCCCGCCACCCGCCGGGGTTACGGTTCCCCCACCATGATGCACACCATCGAAGGGGGCGGCCAGGGCCTAAGGGAGCCCTTTATCCGGGTTTTGGAAGAAGGGGGAATCCCGGTACTCTTTGAAACCCGGGCGACAAAACTAATCCGCAGCGCCGAAGATCGGATTATCGGTGTCGAGGCGGTTTCCGGCGGGAAGACCCTCGCCATCGGCGCCAAAGCCGTGGTAGTGGCCACCGGCGGCTATTCGGCCAACAACCGGCTGGCGGAGGTTCTGGACCCCTTTTACCGGGATGTGCTGCAAACCGGCCTTTCCTCCTCCACCGGGGACGGCCTCATCATGGCCTCCGCCGCCGGGGCGGGGGTGAGCAGCACCCGGCTTTTAAGCCTGGATTTCAAGGATTACGAAATTATCACCGCCCATAACGGCTCCTCCGATGCGGCTAACTGCAATCCCATTATGAGCGCCCCGGGAGTCATTTATCTGAATCCCCAGGGCCTAAGATTTATGAACGAAAAAAACCTAGGCTTTATGTTTCAGCGCCTGGGAGAACCTTTTTTCCGGGAGATGCACCGGACCAACTCCCCCTTCCTCTGGGCTGTGGTGGATCAGGAAACCTTTACCGCCGTTAGTGCCAAGCGGGGCCTGAACTTGGAGTACCTTAACGCCGCCGGCCCTGGGGAACTGGCGTCCCTGATGGGAATAACCCCCCAGGTTCTGGAAGACACCCTGGCGGTCTATAATCTGGCCGCCGCCGCCGGCCGGGATGAGGAATTTAACCGCCCCGCCGCCACCCTAAAACCCCTTTCCGGCCGGTTGTATGCGGTCAAGTTTGCCCCGGTTTTGGGGATCACCTACGGCGGCCTGTTAAAAAACGAAAAGGCCCAGGTTCTCCGGCTGGACGAAACCCCCATAGAGGGCTTGTACTGCGCCGGAGAGGTTTCCGCGTCCACCGCGTGGATGGGCTGGACCTTGAGCAGTTGCTTTAGCTGGGGCCGGATTGCCGGCGCTTCGGCGGCGGAGTTCATTCGCGGCGGGGCCTGATATGCCGTTAACTAACCGCAAAAACACGGGGGGAGGGAAAAAGAAAAAACCCTCCGCTGGTTATTCTTAAATTCCCTTAAAATCCCCGAAAGGCTGGGGTTTCCGCCGCCGCCCCTGCCTTTTTGTCTTCTTTTTGGGGAAAAAGGGCAAAAAACACCTCCCCAGGGTTGACGATTTTTCTTCCCCATGATATTATTCTATTAAAGTTGAGCTCGATAGCGTAGAAGAAGTCCCGCAAGACTTCTTTTTTTTATTCTTTTTGACCGGCGGCCGGGAGAAAAAATGGATTTTGCTGCCCCCAGGGATGAGTTGTATCCCCTGATTGAACCGGTAACCAGCGCCCTGGGACACCGCATCGTAGAGTTAAAAAGCCGAACCCGGGACGGTCGGCTTAAGATAAGCCTGGTGCTTTTTAACCCCCGGGGCCTGGGAGTCAATGACTGCGCCGGGGTTTACCGGACCGTCCTGGCCCGGATCGAAGCGGCCCTGGCCTGCCGGGATGTGGCCCTGGAAGTCTGTTCACCGGGGCTGGGGCGCAGCCTGAAAACCCTGGAGGAAGCGGCGGTTTTCGCCGGTCTGCCGGTCCGGGTTTTAACCGCGGCCGGTCCAACCTGGCTTTCGGGCCGCCTGGGCGCCCTTGGCGAGGGGGCTTTGGAACTCCTGCCCCCGGAGGGGGAAGGAGAGGGGATTAAACTGTCCCCGGAGGACATCAAAAAGATTGAACTTTTATAGAGTTTTGCCCAAAGGCATCCATTACAAAACCGCTTAGGAGGTTTGGCATGGCATCTGATTTAGCCGAGGCTATCAGACAGATCGTACAGGATCGGGGTATTTCCGAAGACCTGGTAAAAAAGACCATCGAAGAATTTCTCTTGGCCGCCTATAAGAAAAAATTCGGCACCATGGATAACGCGGTGGTCCAGTTTTCCGAGGACGGTTCCACCGTTTCCCTTTACGCCCGCAAATGTATTGTGGAAGACCTCTACGATCCCGTATCGGAAATTGAACTTGAAGAGGCCCTGCAGTTAAACGATGAATCGGAAATTGGGGACGAGCTTTTAATTGCCATTGATCCCTATAAAGATTTTGACCGGGTAGCGGTTCAGTCGGCCAAACAAAAGGCCAAGCAGACCCTCAAGGACATTCAAAAGGACACCCTGTATTCGGAGTATAAAGAAAAAGAAGGGGAAATGGTGATTGGTTACTACCAGCGGGAACGGAACGGCAACATTTTTGTCGATCTGGGTAAAATCGAAGGCATCCTGCCCAAAAAATACCAAAGCCCCCGGGAGGTTTACCACCCCAACGACCGCATTAAAGCCCTGATCTACGATGTTAATAAAACCTCCGCCGGGCTTAACGTGGTCCTGTCCCGGACGCATACGGACTTTGTCAAAAGAATCTTCGAACTGGAAGTACCCGAAATTTACGATAAAACCGTGGAAATCTTTAAGATTGTCCGGGAGCCGGGATACCGGACCAAGATTGCCGTTTATTCCCACCGGGAGGATGTCGATCCCGTGGGGGCCTGCGTGGGGATGAAGGGCGTGCGGATTCAGTCCATCGTCCGGGAACTGGAAGGCGAAAAGATTGACATCTTAAAATACGAAACGGATCCCCGGATTTTCATTAAAAACGCCCTTTCCCCGGCGGAGATTGACCAGGTGGTTATTTTAGACGAGGCCAAACGCCAGGCTTTGGTGATTGTCCAGGAGAGCCAGCTCTCCCTGGCCATCGGCAAACAGGGCCTCAATGTCCGCCTGGCCAACCGGCTGGCGGACTGGAATATTGATGTCAAAACCGAAGTACAGTTTAACGATTTGGACCTCTCCGCGGATTCCAAAAAGGCGGTTTCCGCCCTCTTTGGCGAAGGGGAACAGGTGGAGATCACCAACATCTCCGAACTGCCGGACATTCCCCAGCGGATTGTTTCCATCCTGGCCGCCAACGGGGTGGAACTTATTGAAACCCTGGTGGCCCTCTCTCCGGAGGAAATTCAGGAGTTGGAGGGGATCAACGCCGAAGACGGCGCCACCATCCAAAAGATCATCTCGGAAAACCTCAGTATTATCGAAGAAGAAGAAACGCCCCCCGAATCCCCGGGTCCCCCCCCAGAGGAGGGAAGGGAAGAACCGGAGGCCCCCGAATTGAAGGGGTACCCCGGCGCCTCTGTTCCGGATTCCCAGGAAGCCGCCGACGAGGAAGAAGCCCACCCTGAAATTTATGAGTGTCCGGAATGTGGGGGCGAAATCAAACTCGGAATGACCGTCTGTCCCAACTGCGGCGTAGGCCTCAGTTTTGAAGAAGAGGAATAATAAACTATATGTCGGAAGAAAACGGTAACCAAAAACCCAAGGCAACCTTAATCAAACACCGCAAACCGGAACCCGCCCCGGCGGCGGAAACGGAAAAGCAGGAACGCAAAAAGGTGGTGGTGGTTAAGAAAAAGGTTCCCCTCAAACCGGAGGCCGCTCCCCAGGCGTCCCCGCCGCCTCCGCCGCCTCCTTCTCCTCCGGTCAAGCCGGTTCCGCCTCCTCCGGCCCCCCCGGCTCAGGAGCGAAGCTCCTTCCGGCCTTCCTATGCCCAGGACCGCCAGCCCTCTTCCTATAACCAGGACCGTAGGCCCCCTTCTTCCGGCAGCCCCATGAGAAAGGGCCCCCGGGAGGCTGGCGGCTTCGGCGGGCGTCCCCAGACCTCCGGCGGGCGTCCTCCGGGCCCGGGGGGCCGTCCTCCGGGACCAGGAGGCTACGCGCCCCGTCCCTCCTCAGGGGGGCGGCCCGGCGGCCAAAGACCCTACGCGCCCCAGGACGGACGGGGCGACCGGCCCGGCTTTTTTAGGCCCGGCGGAGGCGCCCCCGGCCCCCGGCCCGGAGGGTTTAAACCCTTCGCCGGCCGCCCCGCCGCCCCGGCTTCCGAAGAGATCTCCCGGAACGGCGAGAAAAAAACCGGCGCCAAGAAATTTTTTAAATCCAAAAAAAAGGAAGCCTATACCAAAACAAAAAAGGAGATCCTTAGAGAAAAGGATTTTCTTTTAACCAAAAAAAAGAACGCCCAGATCATCGCCAATCCCATTCCCAAGGAAATTAACATCATTGACGTGATCACCGTATCAGAGCTTGCCCGCAAGATGAACCTCAAAGCGCCGGAACTCATTACCAAGCTCATGGGAATGGGAATGATGGTAACCATTAACCAGCAGATTGATGTGGACACCGTGGAGATCATTGCCGCGGAGTACGGCTGCAAGGTGAATATCGTGTCCCTCTATGATGAAACTTTAATTGATAGGGACACCAGGGGAGACGACGACCTTAAACCCAGGGCGCCCATTGTTACCATCATGGGGCACGTCGATCACGGAAAAACCAAACTTCTGGATGCCATCCGGTCCACCGACGTGGTGGCGGGGGAATTCGGAGGCATCACCCAGCACATCTCCGCCTACCGGGTAACCATTCCCCAGGGGGAGATTGTCTTTCTGGATACCCCGGGACACGCGGCTTTTACCCTGATGCGGGAAAGGGGCGCCAAAATTACGGATATTGTTATCCTGGTGGTGGCCGCCAACGATGGAGTCATGCCTCAAACGGTAGAGGCTATCCGCATGGCCAAGGAAGCCAAGGTGCCAATTCTGGTGGCCATTAACAAGATGGACCTCCCCGACGCCAACATGGATAAGGTTAAGCAGCAGCTTTCCGAATATGACGTTCTTTCGGAAGAATGGGGAGGCAGCACCCTCTTTGTGCCCATATCGGCCCTTAAAAAAGAAGGAATTAACGAACTGCTGGAAGCCGTTCTTCTCCAGGCGGAACTTTTAGAATTAAAAGCCAATTATAACTGCCGCGCCGAAGGGCAGGTACTGGAATCCCGGATTGATCAGGGCCGGGGCATTATCTCAACGATCATTATTCAAAGGGGCACCCTCCGGGTGGGAGACGCCTTTGTCGCCGGCGTTTATCCCGGCAAGGTTAAGGCTATGTTTAACGACCGGAACGAAAGGATCGAAAGCGCCGGCCCCTCCTGCCCGGTGGAGATTTTAGGGATAGACGGGGTGGTCAGCCCCGGAGCGCCCTTTCAGGTAACGGAAAATGAAAAAATTGCCCGGATGGTGGGGACCAAGCGGCAGGAACTGGAAAAAAACAGCGAAATTAAAAACCTCAAGAAAGTAACCCTGGACAACCTCTATGATACCATTCGGCACGGGGAAATTAAGGAACTCAAGGTTATCATTAAAGGGGATGTTCACGGTTCCGTGGAGGCCCTGAAATCGACCCTGGAAAGACTCTCCACTAAAGATATCAGACTCCTGGTTATCCGGGCTCAGGCGGGGGCTATCATCGAAGACGATGTTAATTTTGCCAATACCTCCGGCGCCATCATCATTGGTTTTCACGTGCGTCCCACCGCCAAGGCCCAGGCCCTGGCGGATCAGGAAAAAGTGGAAATTCGAAAGTACAACGTGATCTACGACGCGGTGGATGACATTCGGTCCGCCATGGAGGGCCTTCTGGCGCCGGAACTCCAGGAGGAGATCATCGGTACCCTGGAAGTCCGCAAAACCTTCAAGGTTCCCAAGGTAGGCGTTATTGCCGGTTCCTACGTTACCTCCGGGAAAATCATCCGGAACGGCAACATCCGGGTTTTCCGGGAGGGCCTTGAGATTTACAAGGGCAAGGTCAGTTCCCTAAAGCGCATTAAAGACGACGCCAAAGAAGTGGAAAAGGGCTTTGAGTGCGGCGTGGGAATCGATAACTTCATGGACATTGAACCGGGGGACCTCTTTGAGGTTTATATCGTAAAAGAAGTGGCTAAAAAGCTGAATAGCGGGGAATGAATGTCCGACATTAGAATTCGCCGGGTGGAAAGCCTTTTACAGGATGAAATCGGTCTCCTCATCGTTACCCACCGGATTAAAGACCCCCGGGTGAGTCCCTTTCTTACCGTAACCCGGGTACAGGCGGCTAGGGATTTTTCCTTTGCCCGGGTCTTTATTTCCAGCTTTGAAAGCGAACCTGATCTGACCCAGGGCGTCGAGGCCTTAAATCATGCCGCCGGTTTTATTCAGGTAGAGGTTGCCAAAAAATTAAAAACCCGTCAAACCCCCAAACTCAATTTTGTGGGGGATAATTCCATCCTTAAAAGCATGGAATTAAACCGTAAGATCGAGGAACTGCACAGGGATGAAGCCTAGCGGCATTGTTTTTCTAAACAAACCCCCCGGGCGGACCTCCTTCCACTCCCTTGACCTCCTTAAAAAGGGGCTGGGACATTCCCGGGTGGGACATTCCGGCACCCTGGACCGCTTTGCCTCGGGGCTTATGATTGCCCTGGCGGGAAACTGCACCAGGATGGCGGGGTTTTTTACGGGGCTGGATAAAACCTATCTGGCGGTGATGCGCTTTGGCGAGGAGACGGACACCCTGGACCCCGAAGGCCGGGTGGTAGCCGCCGGTCCGGTTCCCGGCTATCCCCAAATCATGGAGGCCCTGCCCCTCTTTACCGGGAAAATTTCCCAGGTTCCTCCGGCCTACTCGGCTATCCACGTCAACGGCCGGCGGGCCTACCGGTCGGCCCTGGCGGGCGAAACCCCGGAACTCAAGCCCCGGGAGGTGGAGATTGCCTGGATTCACCCCCTCTCCTATGAGCCCCCGGATTTTTGTTTCCGGGTTCGCTGTTCCAAAGGCACCTATATCCGTTCCCTGGCCAGGGATTTGGCCGCCGCCCTGGGCACCCGGGGCCGGCTGGAAAGCCTCTGCCGGGAGGCCGTGGGGGATTTCACCCTCCAAGAAGGGGTAAGGCCGGAGGCTTTCCACCTGGGGGACCTCAAAACCCCGGAAGAGGTTCTGCCCCGGATTCGGGGATTTTCCTCCGCCGGGGTAAAACCCGAGGCCTGGACCAAGATTCAAAGCGGCCGGGCCTTTGAGGAGGATTTTCTTGAGGTTCCCCGGGAGATGGCGCCGGGAAACTGGCTTCTCCTGGCCGCCGGGCGGACCATCGCCGTCCTGGAAGTGGGGGAGGGGGGGCGCCGTTACCGCCTGATCCGGGGGGTGGAAGCATGAGAGGGGAGGATGGGGAAGTTTTGGGCATGGATGTTCTGGACTGGAAGGACTTCTGCGCCGCCGGGGCGCCGGTTTTCGGAGACCGGGAGATTGCCATGACTCTGGGAGTCTTTGACGGTTTTCACCTGGGGCATCAGCGTCTCATTCAGAAGGTGGTCTCCCAACCCCGGACCTACCCGGTACTGTTTACCTTCCGCCGAAGCCCGGCGGAGCTGCTGCCCCACAGGGCCTTTTTGGGCAGCCTGGCCACCACCGGGCAGAAGTTAGAAGAATGTGCCGGTTTTGGCATGAAAGCCGCCGTGCTCATTGACTTTTCTATGGATTTCAGTAAACTAACAGCTAAAGAATTTCTTGACATCATCCTTGACCGGATGAGGCTGTCAAAACTCATCCTGGGGGAGAACCACCGCCTGGGATACCGGGGGGAAGCGGGGGCCCGGGAGGTTCAGGTTCTTCTAAACCGCCGGGGTATAGAGGTTGATATCATCCCGACTTTGTACTGCCGGGGTCTGCGGATTTCCAGCACCCGGATCAGGCAAACCATCCTGGAGGGGGATCTGGCCCTGGCGGAAGAGATGCTTGGTCGGCCCTATGCGCTGGACCTGGGTTTTCTAAAGGAAGGCGGTTTTTTTCAGGGGGCGGAGCGGAAAAGCGGCGGCGAAGGGTTTATTTATGCGGTTCCGGTCCGGGGATTTCCCCAAATCCTGCCGCCGCCGGGGGAGTATCCGGTACTCTACGAGTCCTCCGGGGAGTTTTTCCCCGCAAGGCTTGTACTGGATAATGGGTATATGCAATGGGAGCAGGTCCGGGAAATTCCCGGGACAAAAATATTCTTTTGTCATTCTAAGAACACAGGAGACGGCGATGTCGTTAACAAAAGAAAAAAAGCAGAGCATTATAAAGGACTTCGGAGCTAATGAAAAAGACTCCGGTTCCACCGAGGTACAGATTGCCCTATTAAGCGCCCGCATAAGCGATCTGACCGAGCATTTCCGGATTCACAAAAAGGACCACAACTCCCGCCGGGGATTGTTAAAACTGGTGGGGCAGAGGCGCAGGCTTCTTAAGTATCTCCAGAGGGAAGATCTGGAAAAATACCGGGAAATCATCAAACGCCTCAATTTACGAAAATAAGGCCCTTTCCTCCTTTGGGATTCAAGGGATTTGGGTCTTATAAAATGCCTAAGAATGATTTTTGTTTAAGGAATAACTATGGTAAATAAAGTAAGCGTCCGGATTGGCGACAGCGATCTTGTTTTGGAAACCGGCCGCATAGCCAAACAGGCTAACGGAGCGGTATTTGCCACCTATGGGGGCAGCGCCGTACTTTCTACGGTTTGCTGCGGAAAAAAGGTGGATGATCTGGATTATGTGCCCCTCCAGGTGGAATACAACGAAAAATTCTACGCCGCGGGAAAGATTCCCGGCGGATTTTTAAAGCGGGAGGGGCGCCCCAAGGATAAAGAGATTCTGGTAAGCCGGCTGATAGACCGGCCCATGCGCCCCCTCTTTTATAAAGAGTTTTCCCGGGAAATTCAGGTGATTCCCACGGTTATCTCCGCCGACATGATTAACCCTCCGGATATTATCGCCATGGTTGCCGCCTCCGCTTCGGTGCTCATCTCCGATATTCCCTTTAACGGCCCTGTGGGAGCCGCCCGGGTCTGCCTGGTGGGGGACGAGTTCATCGTTAATCCCACCTTTGCCCAGATAAGCGAAAGCAGCATGGACATTGTGGTGGCCGGAACCGCCCAGGGCATCACCATGGTCGAGGGGGGGGGCAAGGAGGTTTCGGAGGAGGTTCTTCTCTCGGCCATTGCCAAAGCGGACGAAGTGATTAAGGGGCTTTGCGCTCTCCAGGAGGAGTTGGCCGCCAAGGTGGGGGTCTCTAAACTTCCGGTAGAAAAATCCCAGGCCGGGCTTCCCGGACAGGAGGAGATTTCCCATTTTGCCCGGCCTCTCTTAGAAGAGGCCTGTTTTGTTAAGGGCAAAATGAAACGCCACGAGGCCATTGCCCAGGTAAAAGCCCAGACCATCGAAAAATTTGCCCAGGATTTTTCCGAAGACCAGTACAAACTCCTGGGGGCCCTCCTGGAAAATCTGGAGTACCGCATCGTCCGCTCAAGTATCCTGGACCGGGGGGTCCGAACCGACGGCAGGGGAACGGAGGATATCCGCCCCATTTCCTGCGAGGTGGGGGTTCTTCCCCGGACCCACGGTTCCGCCCTCTTTACCCGGGGAGAGACCCAATCCCTGGTCATCACTACCCTGGGGACGGTTTTTGACGAACAGATGATGGACGACATTGACGGCGAAAAACGTTACGCCAATTTTATGCTCCATTATAATTTTCCTCCCTTTTCGGTGGGGGAAACGGGCCGCCTTGCCACGGGCCGGCGGGAGATTGGGCATGGCCACCTGGCCCAGCGGGCCATTGCGGCGGTTCTGCCTAACAAGAACAGCTTTCCCTATACCATCCGGGTTGTTTCCGAGATCTGCGAATCCAACGGCTCCTCTTCCATGGCCTCGGTCTGCGGGGGAACCCTATCCCTGCTTAACGCGGGGGTCCCCATGGGCAAACCCGTAGCCGGAATTGCCATGGGGCTTATCTCCGGCGAGGAAGGCAAGGTGGCGGTGTTAAGCGACATCCTGGGAGAAGAGGACCACCTGGGGGACATGGATTTTAAGGTGGCGGGAACCCAAGACGGGATTACCGCTTTTCAGATGGACATTAAAATCGCCAATGTTACCCCCCAGATCATGTCCCAGGCCCTGGCCCAGGCCAAGCGGGGCCGGCTGCACATCCTCAACATTATGAATCAGACGATTTCCGAACCCCAAAAGAACCTTTCCGAATTTGCTCCTAAGATTGTTACCATCAAGGTTGACCCGGAAAAAATCGGCGGCATCATCGGGCCCGGGGGAAAAACCATAAAGAGCATTACCGAGGCCACCGGCGCCAACATCAATATCGAAAACGACGGGTCCGTTACCATTTATTCCCGGGAACAGGCCGGGGCCAACAAGGCGGTGGAGATCATCAAGAGCATAGTCGAAGAACCGGAAGTGGGAAACACCTACACCGGCAAGGTTCGGCGCATCATGGATTTTGGCGCCTTTGTGGAATTTTTGCCCGGCAAGGAAGGGCTGGTTCACATTTCCAAACTCTCCCGGCAAAGGGTTAACGCCGTTACCGATGTTCTTAAAATTGATCAGGAAATTCCGGTCAAGATTATCGAAATTGACCGCATGGGACGGATTAATTTAAGCTATGTCGACGCCCTTCCCAACGGCGGAAAATAAGCGGAAGGGGAAATGAATAAAATCATTATTCACTTTTCCGGAAACGAAGAGGGAATGCCGGCTTACCAGAGCGCCCTGGCCGCGGGGGCGGATTTAAGGGCCTCTGTGCCCGAAGACCTGGTGATAAAACCGGGCGGCCGGGCCTTGGTTCCCACGGGGATTCATCTTCAGATTCCCGCCGGTTATGAAGGGCAGGTCCGTCCCCGGTCGGGGCTGGCCCTGGAATATGGCGTTACCATGCTTAACTCCCCGGGTACCATCGATGCGGATTACCGGGGAGAAATTCGGGTTTTGCTGATCAACCACGGAAACAGGGATTTTACCGTCAAGAAGGGCGACCGAATCGGTCAAATTATTTTTTCTCCGGTAATCCGGGGGGAATTTATTTTTACCCAGGAGCTTTCTGAATCCGAGCGGGGAGAGGGGGGATTTGGCTCTACCGGTATCAGTTAAGATCCCCAAGTTTAACCTGCCCATCCCCCGGCTGCCGATAGTTGATTCTTACTTAATCGGAGAGTATCTCCTTTCTTTTTTGGCGGCCTTTGCTTTCTTTTTTATCATTTTTTTTATTAACCAGATCATCCTTATGGCCGAGGATATTCTTTCCAAAAATGTTCCCCTGGATAAAGTCGCGAGGCTTGTATTTTTTTCCCTTCCGGCGGTGGTGGCCTTTGCCCTGCCTTTTTCCTCCCTGGTGGGGGCCTTGATTGCCCTGGGGCGGTTTTCCATGGACAATGAGATTTTGGCTTTTTTTTCTTCGGGATTTTCAACCCTCAGGCTGTTTCTCCCCATCTTTGCTTTCAGCCTTCTCTTGTCTCTCTTTACCTTCGGGTTTACCGATTATTTTATTCCTTTGGCCAACATGCGGTTTAACAGCCTGTACCGGGAGGTTATTTTTTCTAATCCCGCCCTGGAATTAGAATCCCACTCCTTTAAAAATTACCAGGACAGCATCATCATTCCCGGAAATGTTTCCGGGGTTTCCCTGGGCTCCCTGGTAATCATTGACAAGGACGAAAACCAGGATCAGCGGATCATCCTTTCCGAGGAGGCGGCCCTGGAGAAGCGTTCGGTCCAGGAAGGGGTAATTTCCCTTCGCCTGGAAAATGTGGTTACCCATAGTACCCCCGAACAAATAGAAACGGAGTATCAGTATTCAACCTCCGAAGTTTTGATTTACAATATCCTATTGCAGGAGATTGCCCCCTCCATTTATACTCCCGGCCCCCGGGAGATGCGGGCCGCCGATGTTTGGGCCGGCATTAAGGTCAAGCGCCGGGAACAGGAAACCCTGTACCGGCAAAACAGGCTTGCCACCGACCGGCTGGCCGTTGATTTTGCCGGAGTCTATGCCCTGCCGGAAGAGGGCCGGGGCGGGGAAAACCGAAGCCGCCTTTCAACCCTTTACAAACGGCTTGTCGAGCTTCCTAAGCAGATTGTTTTTGATGATTCCCTTCAAAGGCACGAGGTGGAATTTCACAAGAAATTTTCCATGCCCCTTTCCTGCCTCTGCTTTGTCTGTTTGGCCTTTCCCGTGGGCCTGGGGGGGCATTCCAACCGGAGCGTCGGATTTGCCCTGGGCATCATCGTTTCGATCATTTATTACGGCCTTCTTTTTACCGGGCAGACCATCGGCCTTGACTGGGGGTTTAATCCCTTTTGGGCAATGTGGCTGCCGAATTTCATCATTCTTTTCTGCGGGGCGGCAGCCTTTGCGGTCCGGCTTAAACGATGAAAACCTTAAACCGGATGTTCCTGCTTTCCATTATTCCCGGCTTCCTGGGAGCTTTGTTATTATCGATCATCCTTCTGGAAATGCTGGATCTTTTTTCCAATATCTATCGTTATATTAATAATGATGTCGGCATAAAAAATATCCTTACCATCTGTCTTTACTACATACCTAAGTGCATCAGTTACTGCCTTCCCTTTGCCCTGCTTTTTTCGGTTTCCTTTTCCCTGGGTACCTATCAGTCCCGGAATGAACTTTTGGCTGTTTTTGGCGCCGGGGTTTCCCTTTCCCGGTTTGTGCGCCCCGTTGTTTTTCTGGGGCTGTTTTTAAGCCTTTTTTTATTTTTCTTTGAAGACCGGGTGGTTATTCCCAGCTTTTATCAAAAAAATTCCCTCACCCGGAATTACCTTAACATGAGCTTATCATTAAGTTCCGCGTCTCCCACGGTACTGGATGACAATAACCGGATTATCTACCATGCGGAATACTATAACGACGAGCGTTCCTACCTTTCTAACCTGATCATCATTCAGCGGGACGATTCCGGCAGGCTGCAAAGGCGGATTAACGCTAAATGGGCAGAGTTCAGCGAAGGGCTGTGGAGGCTTCAGGACTGCCGAATTTTTACCTATCTTCCGGACAGCCAAAGGATTACCGAAGAAAAGGTTCAAAACTTTTCTTCTCCTGAGTTTAACGCCAATCCTTCCCGGTTCCGAAGGCTTGACCGCACCATCGAAGAGATTCCCCTCATCGAGGCCAGGGAAGTTATTGATTCTTTAATTAAATCTGGCCTTCCTTACCGCCGGGAACTTTTAGGATACTACCGGCGGTTCTCCTTTTCCCTGACTCCCTTTATCGTATCCTTTTTGGCCTGTAGTCTGGGGGGGCGTTTTAAAAAAAATATTCTCCTGCTCTGTCTTTTGGGCAGCCTGGGCCTTGCGGTGGTGTTTTACGTTATGCAGATGATTTTGGGAATCATGGCCGTCAATAATTACATGGCCCCCCTTTCGGCGGCCTGGATTCCCCTGGTGTTTTTTACCATAGTCGGGGAGTTCCTTTTTTGGACGGGCAGGCGGTGAGGCGCCTCTTTACCCAGGAAACAACCCAGCCCGGAGGCCGCGCCCGGACGGGGGTTTTAAACCTTAACCACGGCGGGGTTAGCACTCCGGCTTTTATGCCTGTGGGCACCAACGGGGCCGTTAAAGCCATAAGCCAGGCCGGGGTAAAAAATATCGGGTACAATTTGATTCTGGCCAACACCTACCACCTCTATCTGCGGCCAGGGGCCGCTTTAATACAGGCGGCCGGCGGGCTTCACCGTTTTTCCGGCTGGGATGGCAACATTCTCACCGATTCCGGGGGGTTTCAAATTTTCTCCCTGGCCTCCCTGCAAAAAATCACCGACGCAGGAATTTCCTTCCGGTCCCACATTGACGGCTCAAAACACGCCTTGACTCCGGAGAAGGTCATCGAGATTCAGGAGATTCTCGGTTCCGACATTCTCATGCCCCTGGATGTCTGCACCCCCCCGGGGCTGGATCGCCGGCAAGCCCAAAAAGCCCTGGACATAACCGGCCTTTGGCTTGCCCGTTCCCTGGAGGCCCACAGGGCGGGGGCTTCCCGGGGAGCGCCGGAGGCTCAGGGCAGCCTCTTTGGAATCATTCAGGGCAATTTTTATCCGGACCTAAGGCGGATTTCCGCGGAATTAACCTGCCAGTCCGCCGTGGAGGGCCTGGCCATCGGCGGGCTTTCCGTGGGGGAACCCTACCCTCAGTTTCTTGATTTTTTAGCCCTTACCGCCGAAAGGCTGGATCCCGAAAGGCCCCGCTACCTTATGGGCATCGGAACTCCGGAGTACATCCTGGACGCGGTGGAAAACGGAATTGACATTTTTGACTGTGTTCTTCCCACCCGGATTGCCCGAAACGGGGCGGCCCTTACCCCCGAAGGGATTCTGGACCTCAAAAAGGCCCCCTCGGCCCATAATCTGGAACCCCTTTCCCAAACCTGCCCCTGTTCCGCCTGCCGGACCTACAGCCGGGCTTATATCCATCATCTCTTTAAGGCCAGGGAAATCCTGGGCCCCATGCTGCTTACCGAACATAACCTGGTTTTTTTGTACCGGCTTTTGGAGGACGTGGGGCAGGCCATCCGGGAACACCGGTTTGCCGGGTTTAAAAAAGATTTCTTAAACCGCTACCGCCAAGGGAAAACCCCATGAAAAACCAGCCCCCCTCCGCCCCGGAGAGTTCCGCTCCGCCGGAAGATACCGGCAAGGCCAACACCCTGTCCACCATCGGGGTAAGCCTTATGACCCTGATCTCCCGCATTTTGGGATTTGTCCGGATTGCCGTAACCACCTATTATTTTGGGGCCGGGGGGCAGGCGGATGTTATCAACCTTACCTTTAACATTCCCAACAACCTGCGGAAACTCATGGCCGAAGGCGCCCTTTCCTCGGCTTTTATTCCGGTTTTTTCCGAAAGCCTGCTGCTGGATAAAACCGGCGGCAAGGCCAAATCCATTGTCTGCAACATCTTTTATTTTCAGATTTTTATTTTGGTTCCCCTGTGCCTCTTTTCCGTTGTTTTTGCCCGGCCCCTTATTCATTTAATTCTGGCGGATTTTAAAAACCCCTGGCAGGCGGATCTGGCGGTTTCGTTATTCCGGTATTTTATTCATTATTTATTTTTTATTTCTATTGCCGCCTTATTTATGGGGGTGCTCAATTCCCACCGGCATTTTCTTATTCCCGCCATTACGCCGGTTTTATTTTCGGTTTTTGTCATAGCCTGTATTGTGCTTTTTACCCGATCCCTCTCGGTCTATTCCATTGTGCTGGGAGTCCTTTTAGGGGGGCTGGCTCAGGTTCTTTTTCAAATGCCCCTGTTCCTCCGGCTGGGCTACGGTTTTGCCCCCCGGTTTAACTTTAAAAGCCCCGAATTTAAACGGGTGCTGGCCCAGTGGCTGCCGGTTATTGCGAGCTCCTTGGTTTTTACGGTTACCCAGGCGGTGGCCTTTCGTTTAGCCTCCTCTCTGGAAGAGGGCAGCGCCTCGGCCTTGTCCAACGCCGTGGTTTTTTGGCAGCTCCCCATGGGGATTTTTTCCGCATCGATCATCACCGTACTTTTTCCCCAAATGAGCCGCCAGGCCGCCGGCGGCGATTCAAAGGGTCTTTCGGACAGCATAAGGTTTGGCGTAAGCTTTCTCTTTGTCTTTCTGGCCCCCACCACGGTTTACTTTTTTTTTAACGGTTCCCGCATCATTACCCTGGCCCTGGAGCGGGGACTCTTTACCCGGCAGAATACCCTGATGACAAGCCGGGTGCTAAGGGGCTACTCCCTGGGGCTTTTTAGCTCAGGGCTCTTTAACTTTCTTCAACGGTATTTCTACGCTATAAAAAAATTCCGGTCCACCTTTTTTGTCTGCCTGGCTGCCGGAGCCCTGGACCTGGGGCTGTCCCTAATCCTTATGCGGACCTCCTTAAGGGTTTCCGGCTTGGCCCTGGCCAACACCTTAGCCTTTACCCTGGGGAGCGCCTTTTTCCTTTTTTCTATGCCCAGAAAAGGGGGGATGGGAAAAATAGCTTTGCTCCTGGCTAACTTTGGCAAGGCCCTGGCCGCCTCGGCTGTCCTGGGCCTCTTTCTCTGGATCTTCAACAGCCTTTCCCACAATGCCTGGGAGCAGGCTTCTTTGGGAGGCCGGGTAATCCTCTTTGCCGCCGAAAGCCTGGGCGCCCTGGGGCTTGTTTTTTTGTGTTATGTTTTATTTAAGGTAGAAATGTTGTATTATTTCTTAAAGAGGAAAAAGGGACATGGCAAGGCTTGACGGGATTAAAAATTGGCTGTCGGCGCTTCTGGGGCTTGTTCTCCTTTTGGGCGGGGGAGTTTCCCTTTCCGGCGAGGAGGATGAGCTGGAAAGGCTGCGCCGGGAAAGAACCGATATCCTGCAATTTGGCATTGATTCGGAGGTCTTAAGTCTTCTCACCACCCTAAGGGCCGAAAAAACCCCGGAGTTTAACGAACTTATCCTGGAGCAGGCTTCCAAAACCGTTAATCAGGACCTCGTTGCCGCAGCCCTGGACCTTTTTAAAGAGGTTAATTTTGCCGGGGCCCAGGAACTGGCCCTGGGGATAATCCAGGACTATAACCAATACCGTACCCCCGTCCTTCTTTCCGGCCTTGCCTATTTAAAGAGCCACGTAACGCCCCGGCATACCCAGGCCGTGCTGGCCCTCTTGGGAAGCTCCAATGAGGCCCTGCTCCTGGGGGCGATAGATTACGTGGGCAGCTGCGGGGATGAAAACCAGGTGGTCACCCTGCTGGATTTATACGAAGATTCCCGCACCCCGGAGAATGCCAAACCGGCGGTATTAAGCGCCCTGGGCAATTTGGGTTTTCCCGCCGCCTCCGAAAGGCTCACCGAAATTGCGGTGGACCCTTACGAGCGGGCCGCCAACCGCTGGTATGCCGCCCAGGCCCTGGGCAAGATAGGGGAGGCCGGGGCCTTTACCGCCCTTCAGGGCCTTTTGGGAGACCCCGACCCAAACCTGCGTTCCTATGTGGTGGAGGCGGTGGGCCGGTATCCCCAGGGAGAGGATGTCTTAATTGAGGCTCTGCGGGATTCTTTTTGGAGGGTCCGTCTAAGCGCCGCCCGCCAACTGGGGGAGAGGGGGTCCGAAAGGGCGGTGGATATCCTTATCTACAAGGCCAAAAACGATCCGGAAAACAACGTGCGAAACGAGGCCATTTCCGCCCTGGGCAAAATTGGACGGCAGGAAGGCTTTGAGACCCTGCGGGAAATGGCGGAGGCCAGGGCCACCCTTGCCCCTGCCGTGTGGGCCCAGGCTGTGCAGGTACTGATTCAGTACGATTTGCGCTCCAGCCTGCCGGCAATTGAAAAAATCATTGACGAAGAGTTTGCCGGAAACAATCCTTATTTTTTAAATCACATCGGCCGGCTTTTGTCGGAAAAAGCCGACGCCCCCTACCTGGCGGATATCTACGGCAAATTCATGGACCATCCTTCCCTTATCATTAAGATTTACGGAATCCGGGGGGCGGAATTAAACCAAATCACCGGGCTGCGCAGCCGAATTACGGAGCTTTCCGGCGAGGCCAACCATCTGTCGGTCCGCCAGGCCGCCCGGCGGGCCTTGGAAAATCTGTAAGCCCTAAACCCCTTTTACCGGCGGGTTTAGCCGTTCCTCTCGTGCTGATGCATGATGCGGTTAACCCTGGACAGGGGAGATTCCCACTTGCTAAAGATGATCTGGGTTCTCCGGCCGTCGGGGTCCCTAACGCTGATGTACCGCTCCAAACAATCAGGCATATCCCCGGGCAAATCAGGAAAGTAATCCGGATCAAGGGGAGAAAAGGTGTAACCTTTGCCGTCAAAAGAAATCCGGGCAATGGGGTGATCCACATTGATAATGAAGATTGAAAAAACCGAGTTGCGGCCTCCGATTTCCTTTTTTTCTCCCTTTCGAATAACACAAATGTTACGGTTGATGGTATGGGGATTCTGCTCGCTTACCTGCATCTGTACGGCCAGGCCAATATCTGCGGGGGAAATCCTAATCTCCCCGGGGGCCCGGGCGGGGACATTCCGGGTTGTGGCAGGAACCTTGGGCTTGGGCTGGGCCTGGGAAAGGGCGGAGTAGTCATTTTTGCGAACCTGGCCGCTCAAAATAGAAAGATCCTTTTTGGTGGACAGGGAGCGGTAAGAATTTTCGGAAGCGGGCTTTCCCGGAGCGGCCGTCTTTAGCTTTAAAGCGGGGGCCGCCGCCCGGCGGGCAGGGGAGGGGGCCGATTTTAAAGACCCGGAGTAAAGAGTCCGGGAGGCGGAAGCCATCCTCGAAGCCGTCCCGGGAGCCGCCCTCGAAGCTGTTCCCGGTGTTGTCCTGGAAGCCATTCCCGGCGCCATCCTCGAAGCCGTCCCCAAGGGCATCCCCGAAGCCGTCCCCAAGCCCGGGGAATCCCCGGTGTTTTCCCCATCCTCGGAGGCGGCGGCAAAGGCAATTTTCCGGACCAGAAGAATAATCGCGAAGATCACCAGGGCGGCAAGAAGGGCGGCCAGCAAAATCAAAAGAACCAGTCTCAGGGTTCCCCCGGATTTTTGGCTCGTCAAATTAACCTGGACCCGAAAGGTATCAGGGTTAACCCGGCCGGTTTCCGAAAAAACAAATTTAAGATCAAGCTGGTAAACCCCAAGGGCTGTTTCGGCGGGCAGCTTAACGGCAAAATTAAGGGCCTTTTCCTGGCCGGGCAAAAGATTAATCCTAAGCCGTTTTTGAAGAATGTCGGCGCCCTCCCACAGGATTTCCTTAAGATTAACAATGGCCGCCTCTTCGGAGTAGTTTTGAATAAGGCCGGGAATGTTAAATTGACGGGAAACCTCCCCCAAATCCGGGGAAGGAAGGGTCAAATGCTGATTGCCCATAACCTGGCTTGAAAAATTTTCCTTCCCCGCCTCATACCGGACAATGGGGGCCCCCAGAGTCTCCGAAAGGGTTTCTAAATAAGAAACGCCGGCGTCCTCCGAACCGGGGGGGGGATCCGGTATGGCCACGAGCCGGACGTTCCAGCCGCTCCTGCCGATCTTTCCGGCAATCTCGTTTAAACTGGACCGGACAAAGTCCTCATCCCGGCCGTAGAACAGGGAGTCCGGAGGAGGATCATGGATGCCGTCGGTTAAAATAATAAGGGTTTTCCGGGTGCCGGAATTGAGATCATTGGCAAACCGGTAAAGGTAATTCAGCGCGCTGATGAGATCGGTATGCTGCCCCATGGGTTTAAGCACCGAAATATAGGTGATAATCCGGTCCTCCTCCGTTTTTCCGCTCATGGACTGGGAAAATTCATAATCCGGAGTATCGGCAAAACTAAGGAGATGAAATTTATCCCCCTGGCGGAGTTGAACCTGCAAAAGTTCCCTAACCAGATTTTCCGATAACTCATCAAAGATGGGCAGGACGCTCACCGAAGTATCAAACAGGACCACCATATCCTGGCTTTGCTGGGCGGATACCCCCAGGGAAAAGAAAAGGGCCGGGATAAGGAATAGAGACTTCTTCATTTTTTATACAAACTCCGATCTTTCAATCTTAACAATCTTGAGTTTGTAACTCCGCTCGTTGATCACAAACTCAAGTTCCTCCCCCTGGGTCCGTCCGTAAAGCTCCATTCCCAGGGGCGCCAGGTAGGAGATTATCCTATTATCCGGATCGGATTCCCAGGGACCAAGGATGGTATAAATATCTTCCGAACCGGTAAGGAGATTCTGCAGGGTTACTTTGGTTCCAAAGGAAACAGCCCCCAGGTTAATGTCCGCCGAATCGAAAATGACCGCCTTGTCCAGTTCATCCTTCATTTTCTTGGCGCTTAGATTTAAGAATTCCTGTTTTTCCTTTCCCGCCTTATACTCGGCGTTTTCGCTTAAGTCCCCCAGCTCAATGGCGGCGCCGATTTCCCGGCTGTTTTCCGGCATTTCCACGTCAATGAGATTTTGATAGGATTTTTGCCTTTTCTTATAGCTTGCCTCAAGAACCGTAAGCTGCCGGGGCGTTACATCCGCCTTTCCTGCCGGGGTTATCTCCCCGTAAAACTTAAAATCAGGAAAGCGTTTGATGATGTTTTCTTTTAGGCCGATCCACAGGGAAGGATCCAGGTCTTTCACATCCTCTACCAGGGTATAGATCCTGGTAACCGATTCCTGATCCCGGGTGTTAAGGTAAGCCTCCAACCGGCCGTCGTTAAATAAAAAGCTCTGAATCTGCTTGTTTAACCTGCGGTTAAGGCTTACCTCCCGGCGGTTGGAAATTTCCCGGTAGGTAATGTCTAAGAGGAGCAGCATGCCGATAAGAATTTTTTCGTATTTTAAGCCGTAGGTTTCGCACCATTTTTCATCGGCATAATTCCGGGCAACCCAGATAAAGGCTTCCCGGTTATCCCGGTAATTATCGGCAATCTGGGCAAAGAGGTCCCTTAATTCCTGGGTTTTGCCGCTTTTTTCCAGTTCCGCCACAATGCTTGGGTTAAGGCAGCGGGGCAGAATTTTAAGGTAGATCTTTTCCCAGCCGTCAAGCTCCTTTAATTTTTGAAGAAATAACTGTTTAAGGTGGCTGCTTTCGATGTTCATAAAAACCGATTCAACGTTGGGAATCCGGTCCATGAGCTCCTTAAAATTCTGGTTTACCCCCGGATTCAGAAAGGAATATTTTTCCGTAATCTGGTTAATGATAAAATACGAGCTGATCACCTGGGCGTCCACATTGTTGTAAGCCCTCAAAAAACCGGCAAAGTAGGAGACAATTTCGGTAAAGTATTCGTTTGCCGCATCCGCGCTTTCTAAAAATTCCGACAGGGCTTTGTACTTGCCGAAAAAGTCCGTTTCGGCCTTAAATTTATTATAAGCCTTTTCTTCGGCGGAAACAGGATTCTCCTGAACCTTAAAGGTGTCAATTTTATCGGGCAGGTTGGCAAAAACGGGGTCTTCTTTAAGGATTTTCCGGGCGGCGGCGCTCCAACTGTTCCATTCCTTGGCGTCCAGAATGGCCGGCACCAACTCCGCCTTAATCTGTTTTGTGCTGGCCTGGTTGCCGTAGCTTTTTATCAGCGCCCGGAGCGCCCAGGGGATATTTTCCTTAATCTGCTTTTTAAGCTCCTCCCTTTTTTTGGTTACCTTGAGAACCCAGATATGATCCTTTTCAAGGTAGGTAAGGGACCCCACCGCCATTTTCAGGCTCATCTTATGGTCGGCCTTGCGGGTAAAATTAATGACAATTTCATCGTCTTCGATGGTTTTAATCTTGCCGATTCCCCAGGACCGGTGATAAACAAAGTTGCCCACATCAAAAGAAATATGCTTTTGAAAGTCTTCGATGGCTTCGTGGATGCTTCTAAAACTCTGATTCAGGTTGGAAAGTTTAATGTAGTCTTCCAAGTGGCTGTGATAACTGTACTTTTGCCTGAAACACTCGGTAATCTCCTTGCGGGCCCAGGGGTTTTTGGGATCATAATCTAAAATCCGCTTTAAAATTTCAATGCACCGGTCCCAGTTTTCCATTTTTTTATAAGTCAGGTAAAGCTCTTCTAAAAGCTGGGCGGACCTGTCCGGGGTGATCTGTTTGGCAATCTTAGAATCCACATGAAAAAAGAATTCTATGTCCTGGGGGTTGTGATCCAAAATTTTATGCCAAATGTCCTTTACCTGGGGAAAAGACTTTTTATTAATATAGCGGTAAATGGCCTTTTTATAATAATCCAGGGCATCTTCGGTTCTGCCGGCGGCCTCAAATCTTTCAGCCAACTGCTTAACAATATCCGCCTCTTCGTGGTCAATCTTTACCAGCCTAACCCAAACTTCCTGTTTTTTTTCATCCTCATTTTCGTTTTCATAACACTCCGCCAAAAGCCGCAGGGCGTATTTGTTTTCCCCGAAAGACAGGATGCGGTTGCACAGGTACTCCACGATGTTCCATTTGTGGTTATCCACGAAAAAGTTAATCACCGTTAATAAATTTGAATCATCCAGCATGCGTTTTCTTAGGGAAAGAATGCCGGACAGGTAAAGGGCAATAATGCTGTTTTTGGAGCGGCTAAGGTGCTCCTCGCAGACGGCCAGGGTTTCTTCCTGGTTTTCTCCCGCTGCGACGGCTTCCACCATTTCATCCAGCTCCCGGAAATTGTTGATGGTATAGCTGTTAATGGTAGCCCGGGTCCATTTTTCTTCGTTCAGCAATTCAGAAATCGTTGTTAGAATATTTTCCGCCATTAGGGGTTCCTCATTTTACCGTGTCTTTTAAAGCCGTTTTAAAATTGACATTTTGAAACGGCCTCTTTTGTCTGAAGAAACTGTTCGTGAACGCTTGAGTTTAGGATTTTCAGCTTTTCCAAAACTTCCTCAATCTTGTGCCGACTCTCCTGAATAAACATATAATGATCAATAAGCCAAAAATACCGGTTGATCAGCCGGGGAATGATCCTTTCTTCCCTTTCCTTTTGCCCCGATTTAACTTCGTTTTCCAAGGTGTAAATGGATTGGCGAAGTTTGGCAAACTCCAGGGATTTAAGCTCCCGTTTTACGTTAAACACATCGGTCAACACCCCGTAAACGGGAATCCATTCGGCCACATAGGCCGGGTCAACCGCAAGTTCTTCGACCCTTTCGATAAGACGTCTGATAACCCGGGATTCTAAAAAAACCAGATCCACCTTTTGGGGATCAATAAAAAAGGCCTCGCGGAAAAAAATCTTGGCGCTTTTTATCTCGTTAATTAAGGCGTAAACATCCGCCAGTTCCGCCAGGATTTCCGCATCCTCCCGCTTGCGATGGTTGGCCATTTCCATTAAGGAAAGGGCGTTTTCATAATCCCCGATGCCCTTGTAACACCGGCCCATCCGGAAAAGCACCTCCCGGTCCAGGCCGTCGTTGGTCCGGGATATTTGCTTAAAGGCCGACAGGGCGGCGCCGAAAACCCAGCGCTGAACGGCCATGATACAGGGTTTTAAACGGCAGGTTTTAAGCCGGATAAAGCTGTCAAAGTTCTTCCATTCCCGGAGGAGAAACTCCCCCGATTCAAAGGGATCGTCAAAGGCGGCAAACCTATCCTTCCGGGGATTCCAAAAATGGCAGCACTTTAGCCCTATCTGAACCTCCGGGGAGTCAAAATCGATCTCCAGAGCCTTGTCCAGTTGAAGGCCGGCCTGATAGAAATTGCCTTCGGCAAAATACTTGTCTACCAGGAGAATCTGTTCTTTTAAAGAGTTCGGTTCGACCGTGCTATTATTCATCCCTGGGAAAAACCTGAAAGTGTATACTTATCCTGTTTTATTATATCAGATCGGCCATTATAGTCAACGCTGCGGGGCCGAAAACGCCGAATTTTATAGAAAGAAACAAAAAAAGGGCCGCCGGAGGGCCAAAAAAGAAGGGCCGCCGGTCTGGACAAAATCCTTATTAGCTTTTATAATAGGTTTTCATGGAAAAGAAAATAGGAATCCTTGCCCCTTCACTCCTCTCCGCCGATTTTGGCCGCCTGGCGGAGGGTGTCGGGCTTATTGAAACCGCCGGGGGAGACTGGATACACGTGGACGTGATGGACGGCCACTTTGCCGAGAATCTCAGCTTTGGGCCTAAAACGGTTTCCGATCTCCGGCCCTGCACCAAGCTTCCCATGGATGTGCATCTCATGGTGGATAATCCGGCGGCTTTTATCCGGCCCTTTGCTTCCGCCGGGGCGGATTACCTCACCTTCCAGATCGAGGCGGCGGTTCATACCCATAGAATCATTCAAAGCATCCGGGAAGCCGGGGCTAAGCCGGGAATCTGCCTGGTTCCCGGCACTCCCATCAGTTTGGCGGAGGAACTTCTCCCCCTGGTGGATCTGGTTTTGATTCTCATGGTTAATCCCGGTTTCGGGGGGCAAAAGCTGATTCCCCCCTGCCTGGAGAAGATCAGCCGGCTCTCCCTAATTCGCAGGGAAAAAAACTATCAGTACCTGATCTCGGTGGACGGAGGAGTTACCGAAGAGAACGCCTCCGGCCTGCTGTCCCGGGGCGCCGATGTCCTCATCGCCGGCAGCTCCTTTTTTGGCGCCAAAGCCCCGGGCTTAAGCTGCCGCCGGTTAAAGGGCCAGGACTAACCCCGCCCCAGCGGCAGGGCCCGGGCTTGAGGGTTTTTCCATAAAACAAACCGGGACATCTGCCGATGATAAGATAGGGGGATGAAGTGATGACCAAGGCAGCCCATATCGTCTTAACCTTTTGTCTGGGCGGATTAGTTTTCCTCTCCGCCCAGGAGACCGGTTTGTCCTCCCCTCCGGGCCCGGCCTCAGAAGAATCCCCCCTGCCCCCCGGGGATTCCCCCATGCGCCGGGGTTTGGAAAAATTTCAGGCCGGGGATTACCAGGGCGCCCTCTACGATTTTCGGGAGACCCTTCTGGACTCCCGTCTGGGGGGGTATCATGGTTCCGCCTATTTTTGGATCGGCAAGTCCTACCTGGGTCTGGAAAATCCCCGGCCGGCCCGGGATAACCTAGCCCTCTTCCTGGAAAACTATCCCGATCATCCCCTAACGGAGGAAGCCCGGTATCAAATGGGCCGGACCCTTCACCTCCTCTCGGATCATCAGGAGGCCATTCTCTGGCTTTCCCAATTCATCAATGATTACCCTGAATCCGGGTTTATCCCCAACAGCTATTTTTGGATCGGGGAATCCCTCTTTAGCCTGGGTTACTATGGGGAATCGGAAAGGATCTTTCAAAAGGTCCGGCAGGATTTTCCCGAGAGCTACAAGGCCGAGGCCGCGGGATACCGGCTGGCCCTGATTGAAATGGCCTACCGGGAGAGGGTTCTGCTGAACCTGGTTAAACTAAGCCACGAGCAGACCATGCGAGAGCGGGAGGACTACCAGCGAAGGCTGAGGAGTTATGAGCAGGCCCTTTCGGCCTATCAAAGGCGGATCCGCCTTCAGGCGGAGATGGAGGTCCTTCCCCCAGCGCCGAGGATTTCCCCTCCTTCTCCCCCTTCCGGGGGAAACCCTCCCCCGGAGAGCCCCCCGGCGCCCTCCTCGGGGAGTTCCGCCCCTTCCGGGAGTTTAGGGATCAACCTTGAGGGTTACCAGAGCGCCGCCGAGGATCTCCGGGCGGAACTCTTAAACCTTCTGGAAGATCGGGTGTTAAGGGAGCCGCCGGAATGAAAGGGGTTTTTTTCTTTCTCTTTGCCGCCGCCGGGTTAAGCCTTTCCGGGCTGGAGATAGCCGAAGGCAGCCTCAAACTGGTTCTCCACGAAAGGCAGGGGGCCTTTAGCCTTTTTGTTCTGGATTCCGAAGGGGAGGAGCGGGCCTGGCTGGATTCCCGGGACCCTTCCAGCACTTTTTTTACCCTCCTTCTGAACGACCGGATCTACCGTCCCGCCGCAGACTTAGCCTTTGTCCGGTGGATCCAAATTATTCCCGGAGGGGCGGAATTCCAGTGGCGCCACCCCCAGGCCGAGGTGTCCCTGGCCTTTGAATTCCTGGGCTCCGCTCCGGACCGGGGGGCCGACGGATGCCGCTTAACCCTCAAGGTAACAAACTCCCTTTCCCGCCCCCTTTCGGCGGAACTGCGGTTTCTTCTGGATACCCGGCTGGGGGAGGATTCCGGGTTTCCCTTTGTTCTCCCAGGCACAGGCCCCTTAAATCACGAGTTGGAAATTACCCGGGACCTTCCTGAATTTTTTTCCTCCGGCCCCCCGGAGGCCCCGGGGAGTCTCATCGTCCGCCTGGAAGGGCCGGAACCGGCACGGCTCGTCATGGCCAACTGGAAGCGCCTTGCCGAAACTCCCTGGCGTTTTTCCGTCCGTCCCCGGCGTAATTTTAGCTACCCCCCTTACTCCCGGAACGACGGGGCGGCGGCCCTCTATTACGACCTGAGCCCCCTGGGGGCCGGGGAAACCGCCCAGGTTAGTTTTATCCTGGGGGGCGCCGGTTTTGGGGAGGCCTACGACCCGGCGGCCTTTGTCCCCCCCGCCCCTTTGGAAGCGTCGGCCCTCGACCGGAGCGAGATTGCCGAAAGAATGCGCCGGGACCTGGCCCTGGTGGATCAATTACTGGCCGAACTGGACGTTCTTTTGACGGGGGAAGAGGAACCTGAGCCGGGAAGGGTGGAATTCCTGCGTCAAAACATAGAAGATCTTTACCAAAGAATTCTTGGCTACCAGCGGGCCCTTTCCCTCTAGGAAGCCGGGTTTCCGGACATTATGGCAGGAAGTTTTAAAAAAGCCCTTTCCTTTTTCCACAAAGGAAATTACTCCGAAGTTATCCGCATCCTGGAACCCCAGATCTTCCGCTTCCGGGAAAGCGGGGATTTTTATTATCTCCTGGGGGTTTCCTGCCTTTTTCAGGGGGACATCGGAGCCGCCTATACCTACCTGAGGAGGGCGGGGGACATCAAGCCCCAGGATACTTCGGTTCTTCTCTGCCTGGCCATGGTTCATCTTCACCGCCAGGAGAATCCCGAGGCCCTGGACTGCTGGCTAAAGGTTTTAGAGATCGATCCCAAGAACCGCCGGGCCCAGCGGGGGCTTAATTTTTTAAAAAATTCCCCCCCCCGGGAGGTGATCAACGATTACCTGGAAGAAGGAAAACTCCGCCGGCTTCTGCCCCTGGGCAGGGGGAGGCCCAAACTCAAGGCCCGGTTCCTCTGGTTCCTGGGCATCCCGGCGCTGCTCTTGATCCTGATTCCCCTGGGAATCTCCCATGTTCCCCGGCTTTTGGCCTCCCTTTCCGGGGAGAGTTCCCGGGAGGATTACGAAAGGATTCGCCTTTCCGATTTTGACATCCCCTTTGAAACCGGGGGCAGTTTTCAACTGATCCTCACCCAGGGCGAACTGGAAAGGGCCCTCAACGACCTGAACCGTTACCTCGTTGCCTACCGGGACAACCGGGCCATGGCGGAGATTAACCGCATCCTGCTGTCCAACGCCCACGGGGACATCAAAAACAAGGTCCGGCTTCTGGAAAGCCACATTAGGGAACCCAATTTTGCCGGCTTTCGGGACAACTACACCTACCAGGAAATACAGGAAAACCCTCCCTTGTACCGGGGCTGTTTCGTGGCCTGGAAGGGGAGGGGGGTAAACATAGCCGTCGGGGAGGATAACATTACCTTTGATTTTTTAGTGGATTACCAGGACCGGCGGACCCTTTCGGGGATCGTGCCGGTGGTCCTGGAATTTGCCGCCGAGGTAAGCCCGGATTTCCCTATGGAGCTCCTGGCCGAGGTTATTCCCACTGCGGGGGGGTTCCGGCTCCGGGGGGTGTCCTTTCACCGCCTCCGGGGATAGGCCCGGCCTATTCCTCTTGCCACTAACCACTAACCACTTTTTCCCTCGGGTGGTTATCCTAAATTGAGAATTGCTGCAATTCCCCGACGGGGACTTGAGGATTCCCCCCCGGCATGGTAAAATGACCCTAAAATTCCCGGCAGGAAGTACAGATTCCTGCCGCCCTTCGGCTTTGGCGGGGGGTAAACCGGGAAAGGATTAAAAAATGAAAAATTTGCGGAACACCCTTGCCCTTGGCGCTGATAAATCAGTCCCGTTTACCCCCCCCCCCCCCCCCGATAGGAATACTAAGATATAAACCCCTCCGGGCCTTCGCTTGTTTTGTTCCCTCCTTCAGCCTGATAAGCCTTATCGTCCTCGTGTTGGCGCTGGCCTCCTGCCCCAGCCCGACCGGCGGCGGGGAGGAAACTCCACATATTGTTTCTGTCGGAGATATACAAATAGTAACTAATGGATTTCCGGAGGGTTATACCGGTATACCGCAAGTAACGATAAATGGTACCAGTTTGAATGTGAGTATGTTGAACGGAGTAATTATCTTAAGATTTCCCGCTTCTTTGCAGAAACACACTTCCGAAGGCATTATCGAGATCAAAATTTCTAAGACTTTGATGCAGAGCATGGTTAGCAATGGAGCAATTCCGGGTCTAAAATTTGAGCAAGGCATAGACAGTAATGATGAGATTAGCGAACAGGATGCTGAAACAATTAGACAGCGTATTGTGGATGCTATAAAGTCTATTACTATCGCTTATACTGCGACTGCAGAATATTCTAATGAAACGACTGGTCCTATCAGCGATAGCGGAACCATTGGGGTATTAGGAACCTTTGCGCTGCCTAGTATTGATTATAGCGCAATGACAGTAAAAAATTCTGATTATACGACAAATGAGCAAAATCCTACCCCTACGCAGGATGTTACGTTGTGGGGACTCACCGCCACGTTCACCAAAACGAGCGAAACTACAGTGACTTTGGATATACCTTGGACTGGCTCTGTTAGTGGCGATTTGTCCGATATAGCTACCTACGCCACCAGCTATGTAACTGGGAAAAGTATTACCGTCACATTTACCAAAACTGGCGGAAACGCAGGCAACGACAGGGTCAGTTTCGGCAAGATAGCCGAATTGAAATCGGCTCTTGCCGGTGCGGCTTCTGTCAGTATGCAATCGTCCACCGAGTCCGGCAAGGAGGTCGCTCCGCTGTTCAACGGGGATGATATGTATGGCGATCCGTATGAAAATGCTGCTTATTTATATAATAAAGATAGGGTGTTTTATTTATATAACAATGGTGATGAAATTTTTGAAGGGTATGAAGTACGATATGGGGCTAATAAGAATAACGCACATATTTATGTCAAAACTGGCCATAGTATAATTGTAGACAAGCTAAGATTTTTTAAGACTTCAGACAGTTCTAAATTGTCTACTAAAGGTTTTGGTCTTGAGCTTCAGAGCGGTGCAACTATTTCTTTTGTCTCAAATCCTAGTATTTCTCTAGATTTAATTGGAGATAGTACTGTACAAGCTATTACACCAGCGGATCTTGCTAGCGCATTGTGTTATATAGGGTTAGATTATACTAGTTATATCTCAGGTTCTTCTAGTTCTTCATCTACTCCAACAGCTCCATTATTTACTATAAATGCTGGTAAATTATTGAATGATTATTCTAGCAGTTTAATAGATGTAAATATTGCTTCATCTTTAAACGCTCTGAAGTTCCTCGAGAAACATGCGGATGCTAGCAAGTTAGGTAATCTTGCTCTTTCTGTTACTACTCCACATCTCATTCTCCAAAAATCCAACCCCTACACCGGAAATACCGCTCCTGCCGCCAATCAGGTGAGCGGCAACCTCGCCGTCTGGCTCGGTAACAAGGGCGTCGCACTTAGGGAGGTCTATCTGACCAATCCAAACTTGTATACTTCCGCCACTTCAGGGGGCACACTAAGGAATGTTGTATTAGAGGGAAATAATTGGAAAAATATTACTGTTGCTGAGGCTCATGGCGTTATTGTATCGGTAAATACTCCGGTTGCAGCTCTCAATAATCCCAACAACTCCAACCTCTGGTACGTCGTCCAGGGCGGGAATCCTTCTACGCAGGTGCAAATCAATGCCAAGGTTCTTGAACTTGGTTATAGTCATCCCTATGCAAACTTGGCACCGGTCGGAGGATCTATCACGCTGGATGGCCTTATAACTCCGACTAGTGATAGAACTGGATTGAGTAGTAATTTTTCGGCCACTAAGCATTATTACACCGGTTCCCCTAACAGCGCTCGTCCCACGATAACATGGCAGCAGTATGCCGCGACAGTAGCGGGGGGTGGTACGCCCACCTTCGCCTTCGCTCCTATGGATAATTCAATCCGTCTGGCCGAAGGGAAAACCGATGCAAAGGATAACGATTACTTGCGCATGCTTGCGAACATTCCGACGCACGAGCTGGCCGATGCCGGCCGTACCGCATTGGAAAGCTTCCTGGGTTCCGTCTATGCGTCGTTTGAAAACGGCACGATGACTTCGGCCGACCGCCGTCTGGCCAACCAAATTATGGCCAGCATCTCCAAAGCGAATGGATTCAATCCGAGAAATGTACG